>NZ_DAGK01000034.1:221536-374648 GCF_002495725.1 Methanosarcina sp. UBA411 | reverse complement strand
CCGGAAAGCCTGCTTGAGTATTATGGAGCAAATAAAAACCAGGCCGAAAGAAGAAGGGAATATACTCTTACATTTTTTGATGAGCTGTCTGTATGCCACGGATTGGGGCAGGAAGAGAGAAAACTTCTGGAACTTGCAGCCTATCTGAAAGATACCGGAAACTCCATTTTTCCTGAAGAGAGCACACGTATGAGCAGGGAAATTCTTCTGACACGTCCTGTAAAAGGGCTCAGACTTCACGAAATTTTAATGCTCGGCCTTATTATTAAACTTCAAGACCTTTGTGTAAGCCCTTCTGTAAGCGAAAAAAGTTTAAGCTCAACTTTGAAAAGTTTCCATACGGGGCTGCCTCCTGGTCTTCAGAATAAAGCCCTGATACTTTCAGCCATTATGTCGATTGCAGATCTCTTGGAGTCTCTCGAAATTAGGTCAAGAAAGGCAAGGAAGCTTGAAAATGCTCTGGAGATAGAAATAATCGGATCTCCAACTGAAAAAGCTGCAAAAAAGTTTGAAGCACAAAGTAAGCTCTGGAAATATTTCTTCGGAAGGAAACTCCTGTTTTCTCAGATTGCTGAGGAAGAAAAAGTTCCAATCAAAGAAGAATCCGAAAAAAAAGAAATCAAAACGAAGAAACAGGCCAGAGAGGAGAAAAAGTCAGAAGAAAAAAAAGCTGCAAGAGAGAAAAACCCAGAAAAGAAGAAATGCAAGCTGCTTGGAGAGGTAGCTGTCAAACCGACAGATTCTATGGCCTTGATTGCCTGCAGGATATTTTCCTATCAATTTTCCTGTATGCTCTCCCATGAAGAAGGAACTATAAAAGGAGAAGAGATCGAAGAATTACACGATATGCGGGTTGCAGTCCGCAGAATGAGAGCTGCAGCAAAGGTTTTTGAGGATTATCTCGATTCCGAACATCTTGAGCCTCACCTCAAAGGGCTCAAGAGAACGCTTGGCTCACTTGGAGAAGTCAGGGATCTGGATGTTTTCCGCGAAAAAGCCGAAAAATACCTGAAAACTTTACCTCCAGGACATGAACATGATCTTGATCCGCTTTTCACAGTGCTTACGGAAGAGAGAGAAAAAGCCAGGAAAAATATGCTTGATTACCTGGACAGTGAAAAATACTACAATTTCAAAAAAGATTTTTCAGACACACTTGTTTCTCCCGAAACTCTAATCCTTCCTGCAACAAATAGAAAACATGATGCATTACCCCACAGGGTAAGAGAAGTGCTTCCTTCAATCCTTTATAGACGTTTAGCAGATATCAGTGCTTACTCCGAATGGGTGGAAGGGCCTTATCTTCCTGTTGAACGTCTCCACAGGCTCAGAATTGCAACCAAAGGAATGCGTTATACCCTCGAATTCTTTGAGAGCGTACTTGGAGAAGACGCAAAACTCCTGATCAAAGAACTCAAAACCTTCCAGGATTATCTTGGAAATCTCCACGATGCAGTCGTTGCACTTGACCTGCTGGGTTCTTACCTGAGAACCGGAGAATGGGATTCCGCCGAAAGTGAAAAAGATTCCAGAAAAAAGAAGTTTTCCGAGGGCGCAGAAGGAATCGAAGCCTATATCGCATACAGGGAAGAAGAACTCCAGACACTGCTCAATACCTTTCCCGAAGCGTGGGAAAAGATATGCAATGAAAATTTCAGGGAAAGGATTGAAAACGCAGTGAGAAACCTGTATTAATGCAGTACACAACTGTAGTAATTTTTTATAGATGAACTTCGCGAATAAATTTTATGACTAAGCTTTCTGAACAGATTTACTTCAAAATTTTCTCCATAAATCCATTTAATTTTTGATTTAATTTTAATTTAATTTTTTGAGGACATTTCAACCCCTGGGATTTCCTCAAGCTCAGCACCCCCTTCAAGGACTAAGGGAACTCCAGCTTCCTGTTTTATAAGAACTTTGGATTGAATATTGTATCCGAAAATTTTCTTAAAGTATTTCTTCTGTTTCTCTACCTCCCAGATTTCAAGCTGGCACTCCCGTTGAGCATGCATTTCAAGCACTAGGCTGTCAGTAGAGGCAATATAAAACCGGACATGCGAAATAATTCCATTGTGAGAGCGGTCGAGGCCTTCGGCAATGCGGAGCAGGGCACTGAGAACCCTGATGCTTTTTACTACATCTTTATTAAGCCCGACAAAATTGGGATGTTTCTTTTTAGGCGTGTTTTTCCTGTGGAAGTAGGCAAGATTCGCTATGATTTCGATTTCTTCAGGCTGGAAACCGGGAAGACTGCTTTCCCGTATCAGATGATAGGCGTGAGCCTGGTGGGTATCATATGATAGGAATGTCCCTATATCGTGCAGGATGGAACCGTACTCAAGAAGTTCCCTTTCCCCTGCCCTGAACGCATAAATTCCAAGCGCCTGAATACTGTCAAAGAGCTCAAGGGCAAGTCTGGTAACGGTATGGGCATGCTCTTCATCGAAATTGCAGGTAAGCCCTAGCTGCATAATGCTGCGTTTTCTTACCGACATCTGGGTAATCATGTAGGAGAATTCGCTCTTTGAGATATAGTCTACAAGCAGCCCTTCTCGAAGCCCGCGTTTACTTACTCGAATTTCGGAGATTCCCAGCTCTTCCATAAACGTTTCAATAATTGCAGCCCCTGAGATGATAATATCTGCTCTTTGTGCATTGATTCCCGGGAACTTGCGCCGTTCTTCGAGAGGTATTGCACATATTGCCCGGACTATTTTCTTCAGGTCTTCGTATTCCAGTTTCTCAAAGCTTTCATGGGCTGTTTTGTGCAGATAGACAAAAGCGACTTTGGCAAGGTTTTCAATTGTTCCCGAGCTTCCGATTGAACAGCTTATGTTGTACCTCGAAAGGTCTTTTGTTATATCTGTAATCTTACGCCGGATATGGGCCTTAATCTGCTCATACTGCTCCTCGGAAACAGGCCCTGTCTCATCCGGTAGAAACATGTTTGTCAGCCTGATCGCTCCAAGGTTAAGGGAATAAAGAAAATAACAATGAGTCTGATCCCCCACTGATACTTCGGTACTCCCCCCTCCGATATCTATGAATAGAGCTTTTGAGTTCCCGAGCCTAAGCCCGCTTGAAACTCCAAGGTAAATAAGGCGAGCTTCTTCGGTTCCGGAGATTGTACAGACTTCCAGGTTTGCCTCCCGCTTCAACATTTCGAGAAGCTGAACTTTATTGCTTGCGTCGCGGGTTGCCGAGGTGGCCACAGCTATAACCTCTTCTGCCCTGTAGGCTCTAGCAAGTTCCATGAACTTTTTACAGACAACAACTGCGCGTTCTATTGCCTTCGGCTGCAGAATCCTATCTATGAATTCCTGATCTCCAAGCCGGACGGTCTCCTTCTGCTTGGTCAGGGGCAGGTAAGACCCATTGGGGTTGATCCGAACCAGAAGAAGCCGGATCGAGTTAGTGCCTATATCGATAAACGCAACAACTCTGCCTTCGGAGATTTTCTCGGGTTCCATTATTACCACCTGAAAGCCCTGTCTTTCGTTTTTCTCGAAGGAGTCGAGAAACTCAAAATAAGCTTCACAATACTAGTTCATATTTTTATTCTATTTGAGATTATTTAGTAGTTTCCGAAAGTTTGTAACCGTTATTATTTCCGCACAGATTCAGTTTATGTATTGGACAGATTGTGTATTTATACACTCAATAAAGAAAGGGTATTAAGAAAGCTCTTTTTTCAGGGTTTTTTTCTGTATAATAGTTACAGGAAAAACTAAGCCGTTTTTATTAAAAACATATATCTGTGGATCTAAAATGTTTTTTGTGTTTCAGTTTACACTCATAGGTTATTAAAGTCTCTATTCATATAGTTACTGTAATGATCGAATTCAGAAAGAACTTTTTAAAATCAGTAAGCAGAAGTGCTATTATTGACCAGCTTGACAACTAATTAGCTAGCGACAAGCCAGAACATTCAAAAAATTGTCTGGAGAAGTTTAAGTATAATTATGTATGCCCATAGCTGAATATTTTGTAAATATATGTTTTTCTATTTTGTATAAATCAGTAGAAATATACACATTTTAAATATACTAGATGAATATCTCAAAAAATAATGGCAGATATCATAGGTGAGATTATGCCTAAAAATCGAATAGTTGTTATCTTTTTGGCTATGTGTTTAATTTTGGGCACTCTTTCTCCTGCTTTAGGTGCAACGACTAAGAGCAGCAGTTCGAGCAACTCAGTTTATATCAGTGTTTTGGATGTTGGTGCTCCTGGTGAAAAGCCATATCAAGAATATGTCAAAATCACAAATCGAGGAAAGACATTAGTAAATTTGAAAGGTTGGAAAATCAAAGACGAGGGCGCTAAGCATACTTATACATTTTCTTCATACACACTGAAATCTAAATCTTCGGTAACTCTCAGAAGCGGAAGTGGTAAAAACTCTGGAAGTACGCTTTATTGGAATAAGTATTCATTTATCTGGAATAACTATGACCCAAAGCATAAGGAGTATGGAGACACAGCATATTTGTATAACACTCAAGAAAAATTAGTTTCTAAGAAAAAGGGATAAATTTAAAATAAAACGTTCTCATTTTTTTCTTTTTAGTAATAATAAGATAAACCAAGCATATTGAAATTCCCACTATCTTTTGGCGCAATAACAGTAATTAGATTTTTTATTTTCTAGTTTTGTATAAATCACAGATAAACCAATTAGAAATGTAGACGAATGTAAACTATAAAAAATAGAGAAAAGTAAAGAAAAAAATGAAAAGAAGAACTTCCCATTTTCAGTCTTTCTTAGAGCCTAAATCCCAGCTTCTGCTATTCTCAAGCATCCATAACTGAGAATCCAGTTCTTCTTCTTCAGGCTGCGGGTAGATTCTTTCAGTCCTGCCGTTAGGGAGAAGCAGGCGAGCTTTGACGTTATCTCTTAGGTGAGTGCCAAGGATTACATCTCTCACAACAGGAATGTATTCTGTAGAGACCGGAAAGAGGACTTCTACCCTGTTATCCAGATTGCGCGGCATGAGATCAGCGCTTCCCATAAAGATTTCTTCTTTTCCGCCGTTCCTGAAATAATATATCCTGGAATGTTCGAGAAAACGGCCAACTATCGAGATAACCCTGATATTTTCACTAAGCCCGAAAATACCTGGCCTGAGGCAGCAAATTCCCCGGACAATAAGGTCTACTTTCACTCCAGCCTGAGAAGCCCTGTAGAGTTCCCGAATGCACTGGTAGTCCACAAGGGAATTCATCTTGAAAATCAGGTGTCCGTTCCTACACTTCTCGTGCAGATCGATTTCACGCCTGATACGCTCCAGAATCTGATGTCTTAAAGTCTGAGGAGCTACTAGGAGTTTGATATAATGGTCCTTTCTTGAATATCCGGTAAGGGCATTAAAAAGATCAGAGATGTCCTTACCTATGAAAGAGTCACTTGTCAAATAGCCCATGTCGGTATACAGTTTTCCTGTGACTGCGTTATAGTTTCCTGTGCTCATGTGCACATAATACCCGATGCCTTCTTTTTCAGCCCTGACCACAAGGCACATTTTGGCATGGATTTTGCGCCCCGGAAAGCCGTAAGCTACATGGACACCTTTGCGCTCAAGTTCCTTTGCCCAGCCGATATTGTTCTCCTCATCAAAGCGGGCTTTAAGTTCCACAAGAACCACTACCTGCTTTTTCCGGTCTGCAGCCTTCATAAGGGCCTGAATAATTCTGGAATTGTCATCCACCCTATACAGGGTCATTTTGATCGCCAGAACATCCGAGTCGTCAGCAGCCTCTTCGACGAAATCAATTACCGACTCGAAACTATCATAGGGATGATAGAGAAGAATATCTTGTTTTTTCAGATTTGCAAAAATATTCTCTCTTTCCGCTAGCTGAGAATGTTTTTTCGGCTCAAATGATTCATACTTAAGTTCAGGACGGTTAATCTGTGCAAGTTTAATGAGACTTGAGAGCCCAAGAGGAGCTGCAGACCTGAACATAAGGGAAGAGGTAAGGTCAAGGTTCTTAAGAAGGATATCCGAGACTCTTGTGGGCATTGTATAATCGGTCTCAAGTCTGACAACCGACCCGAAGTAGTTCCTGCCGACTCTCTGTTTTACAGCGGTCAGGAGGTCTTTATCTCCATCCTCATCAAACCCGAGGTCTGCATCGCGTGTGATCCTGAATGGATAAGCTCCAAGAATGCGCTGTCCCGGAAATAGAAGATCAAGATTTGCAGCAATAAGCTGTTCGAGCCAGACAAAACGTCCTGTGTTCAGCTCTTCCAGACTGGAAGTAATTCTATCCTGATCATCTTCAGGAACAACTATTAGCCTCATGAACATTGGAGGGATCTTAACCCTGGCAAATCGTTCCCCATAGTCCGGGTCATCAATTAGTACTGCAAGGTTAAGGCTGAGGTTGGAAATATGAGGAAAAGGGTGCCCTGAATCAAAACCCAGAGGAGTAAGCAAAGGGAAAATATTTCTCTCAAAATAACCTCTTAGCTTCTCTCTTTCCTTTCCGGAAAGCTCAAAGTAATTGAGAACTTTAATTCCTTTTTCCCGGAGGGCAGGCTCAAGTATTTCATTCCAGCAGCTATCGTTGAGAGAAAGCTGCCTGAGAAGCTCTTTTCGGATAACGCGAAGCTGTTCCTGCGCCAGCTCATCTGTCCGGTCATCTTTTATAGCTTCCACTATTCTCTTCTGGATACCTGAAACCCTGACCATGAAAAATTCATCAAGGTTGCTTCCAAAAATCGAAAGAAACTTGACTCTTTCAAGCAGAGGGTTGCGATCGTCAAAAGCCTCTTCTAGTACCCTGTCATTGAACTGAAGCCAGCTGTACTCGCGGTCCGTATATAAACAGGGATCACTTAGATCAGGCATACTGGAAACTTCTACCCGAGCTCCTTCAACATTATCCATAACCAGCCTATCAAAATCTGCACACTGAATGGGGAAGTTCCGCTCCATTACTATCACGCATGGCCTGGGTTTTGAATTTCTTCACATCTGCCTTTAAAAATAATAAAAGACCTGAAGATAGAGTCTTTGTATATCTCATAATTCAATTTCATTACCTGATTGTCACCCGGTTTTACGAGGTTGAAAAGAAGATGTCCCCGGGTTCACTCAAACGATTTAAGGTAGTTAGCCTCAGGGAAATTTCCCTTAATAATATCAACCCTTTTAGCCGATTAGGGTTTTGAGGCCCTCGCATAAAGGGGAAGGCAATCTCCATATGAAGTTACCGGACATGCATTGACACCAGCGTATATATAAATTTTTGCATCTACCGGCTTTTCAGAATTCTACGGAATCTCCGCCAACTCATAACTATTTATTAATATATAGAACTAAAGATTTATAACGTTATCTCTTAGAGTCAATTATCGACAAAAACAAAAATATGCCAAGAGTTAAAGGGAAAAAGTATAGGGAGATTACAAGCAGAAACCTGATTATAGTGAGATGATAAGTAGAGATCGGGCTCTCTCATAAAAATTCTCGATTAATATATTTAAGAATAATGAACCAAATTTTTTAAGAGCTTACTTTTAAGTCCTTTTGAGATACTTTAAATTTACCTTTTAAATGTGAATAAAACTCCTGCTCTTTTCCTGTAGTTTTTCTGAGCAGCCGTTCCACAATTAGCTCGGGAGTACTTCGAGCAATACAATCGTATACAGGATTCCGGTTTACGATCAGCTCCAGGTGGGAGTCCAGGCCATTGGCCTCGATTCCATCTACTCTTACTTCTGTTTCTGTATTTTCAAGGATGAGTTCCGAAAGATGGGAAACGAAAATCCCGAGACTCTGTTTATTTCTGGATAAATATTCAAGAATTCCTGCTATAATTCGCGCAGAAGCGCCAGGCTCAGTGATTGATTCCAGTTCATCCGCAAGCACCAGTTTTCCTGAGGATTCAGAGAGTACTGAGAACTGCTTGAGGGTAGTTTCAAAAGCTCCTGCATCGAGAGTTCCTTTCGATTTCCCGAAATAGTAGAATTCTTCGATAGGCCCGAGCTCAAGTTCTTTTGCAGGGACCGGAAAGCCCATATACCCAAGAATTACACATTGGGCAAGAAGTTCGAGCAGGGAAGTCTTGCCCCCTGAGTTTACTCCGCTCAAAAGTACAACCCTGTTTTCCAGGCCTGATGGGGAAAAACCAGTTTTTCCGATGGAATAATTTATAGGATCGATTTCTCCGTGTCGGGTTTTTAAAAAGAGGTTTTCTCCGGCTGTAAAGCCTATTCCGACTTCAGAAATCAGCTCGGGCAGTCTCAACTGGAATTTTGCCGAAAAGCAGGATACTGAAAAGCCGAGGTCAAAATCCAGAACTTTCTTGACAAGTTTTTCTACAGGCTGGTGAAAAGCTGAAAGCGTTTTTGCAAGCTCCCTCTTTCGAGCAAGTCTTGTTTTCTCAAGAGTATTGTTCAACTTTTGCCTTAGAAGCTGCAATTGAGATTGGTCTGCACAGAGAGGATAGGAAATTTCATCCGGGAAGAGTGAGTCAAGCATTAGTTTTTCTTGCTTCTGAAGCCCTAGTTTTTCAGCAAGCTCTTCTTTGATGGCTTCAATTTCAGCTTTATAGATTTTATTAAGATCCTTTGCAAGCAGGTCTTTAATCTCCATTCCCCCGCTCACAAGCTTGATGAGTTCCTGCCCGCTTAGAGTAAGCGAACTTGCCTCAAGAGTTAAGTTCATGCGCTGGTTAGCTTCAATCAGGGACGAGGTCAATGCAGGATCAAGATTTTCCAAGGCTGCTTCGAGCCTATCAAGTTCAGGGTCAAAGCCTTCAATAGGCTTTCCATCCTCACCCAACTTTGAGAGAGTTCCCTCGAGTATATCAAGCCTCTCTTTTGACAGTTCCTCAAAGAGCTCAAAGTTCTTAGAACGCAGAGATGATACGATATTCAGGCAGGCGCGGATGCAGTCTAGATTCCGAGCAAAAAATACCAGTTCTTTTTCAGGCAAAACCTGCCAGAATTCAGCTCTGGAAAGGTCTTGGAAATATTCGGGTTCAATGTCCTCAGGTAGATCAAAGCTAAGATAGGTGTCATCAAAAACAATAACACTGGAATACCCCCTCGCAAGATCTACGAATTCCGAGAGGTCTTCTACGGCCTGGACAGGCAAAAAGTCCTGAAACTTTTCTCTAGCTGCTTCCAGGATTTTTGAGTCTCCGCAGAGGATTATACGGTCTCTGACTCTTAGGTTCCCAGGCACTGGCCTGAGCTTACGAACCATCGAGATTAACCTAATAAACTCGGAATTCTCGGAAAAGGCATTTCCCAGTTCAAGATATTCTCTTACGAAAGCCTGTCTTTCCTGGATAAGATCCATGCGCGAAGCAGGTAAAGGGTAAAAAAGATCCAGCTTATCCCTAGAATGCGCCGTATGAGCAAAACTTTTTATCAGCTCAAGCAGGCGGGAATAAAGGTCTAGAGCTTCTTTTGTCTTGAGAAAATCTGAAATTGAGCAGCCTTCAGCACTAGATTTGGCATATCTGGCAAGGGAAAGAGCAAAATTGTGGCTAATTCCATTGACTTCAGATAGCGAAACTATATCTCCTTCAAAAATAGCCTGAAGAGCCGCGTCTTCAGTTCCAAAATGGCCAATTAGTCTATCAGCTACCCGTTCACCGATTCCATGAATTTCTCGCAGGCTTGATAGTGGCTGAGAAGCTTTCATACCCAAAATACTTTTCATATGCAAGTACTCTTGTTCCAATAAGTTTAGCTGGGCATTAAGCCCATACTTTAGTTTAAAAGAAGGGCAAGTTCTTTTTCAAGATAGGGGCGCATTGAGGCCGTATATCCGTGTGTTGCCTCAGTAACGTTATACATCGCTTTTGGTTCTTTTGCAAGGGCAAAGGTTCGCAGCGCCTGATCATGAGAGATTATGGTATCATTAAAAGAATGGATCTGCACGAATTTTGCAGGCGATAGAGTAGGGAAATAGGTATCCGGATCGATTGAGCGATAAAAGCGGTAAGCTTCAGGATCGTCTGCAAGGGAAGAGTCGATTTCTTCAGTGCCGTACCCTGAGGTGCTGATCCCGATAATCCCTTTAAGTGAAGGGTTGAGTGCGCAGGCAAGGATTGCAACTCTTCCTCCGTTACTTTCTCCGAGAATTGCAAGCCTTTCAGGATCAATTTCTGGCTGGGCAGCCAGTACGTCTGAGGCCTTAAGGGCATCATAAACCATGGTATATTCCACGGGCTCAAGACCAGCTTTGAAAAGTTCAAGGTCTCTTTCTATGCTTATAACGCCCAGATTGCGCTGGTCAAGAGTAAGAGTTGCATATCCCATATTAGAGAGTTCTGCAGCCAGACCCTGTTCGGCTTCTTTGCTAACCCCTGCTCCAGGTAATAGGACTAAGCCAGGAGAAGAAGAGAAGTTTCCAGGAATTCTTAAGAGAGCCTGAAGATTTTCCCCTTTGCTTTCAAAAGACAGCAATTTTAAAGTGTCCGAGTTTTCAGGGGCATATATATCTTCGATTTCCTGGATAGTAAATACTGGCTCTTCTCGCTCTGGAAAATATAGAGTACCTGCTTCCGAAACTTCCCAGGGAGCCGCAGCGCCTGCGGAGTTGGAAGGATTGTACATGACCCCGAAAATACCCACGAGTATAAGGAGAAAACCCAGAAAAAAAACTGAGGGTTTAGATATTCTGGTCCCTGAAAAAGCTCTGCGTTTGCTTTCTTTTTTTCCTGAACTCTGCCTGCTCAAGGGAACCCTGCCGAAAAAATTATGATTACGGCCAGAAACCGTTTACAGCACTTAGAAATAATACTGCTATGCCAGTAACGGCACCGACAATCAGCACTGTCTTGGGCTGGATATGAACTGCATTTTTATCTGCTTCATAGTAGCGCATTAGCCCTGCAGAAGACTGGAGCCCGGAACCTGATTTTTTAGCCATGTGTGAACACCTGTGTGAATGCATTAATTAAAATATAAATTTCATTGCCTGTATTTGCCTTTAATAGATTTTCTGGCATAATTAAAGATTACCTGGAAATTAACAACTGAAAATTAGAAAATTTAACATAACTATTAAATAGCCACTTAATATTGCTAAATAACTAAATAACTGTTAAATTTCCTGTTAAATTTGGTAATTATCACATAATTTACAGTTCTGATATATAAACCCAGCAGAGAAATTTCTTATATAGCTGAGACTCAGAAAAGTTGAAGGAAACTCGTCACGCTCTTGAAGCGGACAATTCTCAAACAAATACTTCGTCCAGCAAGAAGGGCGGGTAAAATACTCCTTTCTCAGTAATTATTGCATTTACGTTTTCCATGGGAGTTGCGTCAAAAGCAGGATTGTAAACCTCCACGTCTTTTGGGGCAAGCTGCTCAGACCCGAAAAAGCGCAGTTCATCCGGATTTCGCATCTCGATCTTTACACTGCCTTCCCAACCACTAAAATCGAAAGTAGATACTGGGGCTGCTACATAGAAGGGAATTTCATGCTCTTTTGCAAGAATAGAGAGAGAATAGGTGCCTATTTTGTTGAAAATGACATCCTGTGTAATCCTGTCAGCTCCTACAAGCACACTGTCTACAAGTCCCTGCTGCATTACCCACCCAGCCATTGAATCTGAAATAAGGGTTACTGGAATTTTGTCCTGCATCAGCTCCCATGTAGTGATCCTGCTTCCCTGGTTCAACGGCCTGGTTTCACAAGCAATAACCTTGATCTCTTTGCCTTTAGCAATAGCCGAACGCACAACTCCAAGAGCTGTCCCCCAGTCCACACAGGCTAACCTACCTGCATTGCAGTGTGTGAGTACGGTATCTCCATCCTTCAGAAATTTTGCCCCAAGTTTGCCTATTAGCTTGTTTGTGGCTACATCTTCTTCCGCGATATCCCTGGCTTCCTGAAGGGCAATGTCCCTGATTCCCTGAACATCAAAGGCATCCGAAATTGCTCTTAGAACCCTGTCCACGCCCCAGCTAAGATTTACTGCAGTCGGGCGAGTTGACTTAAGGGTTTTTCCCGCAATCTCTAGATCTCTTGTCATTGTTTCAATATCTCTGGCCCCACTCAGGAAAGCTGCAAGGGCAATCCCGAAACCTCCTGCTGCACCGAGAGCAGGGGCACCTCTTATCCGGAGAGATTTTATAGCCTCACACAGAGAACTCAGGGTTTTGCATTCAATTATCCTGTATTCTTTCGGGAGCAGGGTCTGGTCTACCAGCACCACGGAGTTGGACTCTTCCTTCCAGTCAATTGTCCTCATTAGATCACTTTCCAATGTAAGCATCAGGTTGTGCCGGAGAAATTCCGGCTTTTCTTTCAAGCTGTCCATCAGATAAAAACCTATTCAACTCTCAGACTCGTTATCTTTTCTTCTTTGTATTATCCGCGCAACCTTAAAGATTTAAAATTAATTATATTAATCTTATATTAATCAAAAGTAAATTATGTTAAAGGTGTTTATGTTAAAGGAGTTTATCATTAAACTTCAGAGTTGCTGGAAAATTGTAATAAATGAAGATTCCTGCAACCAGTCCTTAAAATAAAATTACGTTTAAAAAACAGATAACACATATTAGGATTTAAACAAATGAAGTCTCTTTTCCCAATGACGCAAATTTAGATATAATAGATTTATAGGGTAACAGAACAAATAGGAGAAGGTTTAAAATTCATAGCTGCAATACAAGAAGTCGTAATTTCAGAAAATAAATTCTTAAACTTCAGGAATATTGAATCCGTAAATCCTTGAATCTTTAGATTTCAGAAATCGTAAAAGATATATCATTTCATTTAATCGTAGATATGTCATTTCATTAATGCGGTTTATGAGAATCCGGGTATTCATCGGAGAGTAAGCGCCTATGACAAAAATAAAAATAGCAATTGCAGGAATCGGGAACTGTGCAAGTTCTTTGATACAGGGCATTGAGTACTATAAAGTCGAAGATAAAGAGCCCATAGGACTAATGCACAGGGAAATTGGAGGGTATAAACCCGGCGATATCGAAGTCGTTGCTGCCTTTGACATTGATGCCAGGAAGGTAGGAGAAGACGTTTCCAAGGCAATCTTTGCTCCCCCGAACTGCACAGCGGTTTTTTGTCCTGATATTCCATCTACAGGTGTGAAGGTTAAAATGGGCAAGATCCTTGACGGGGTCTCTGACCATATGAAGAATTATGGGGAAAAATATACCTTTGTTGTTAGCAAGGAACAGGAAGCCACAAAAGTAGATATAGTGAATGAACTTAAGAATTCGGGTGCCGAGATGCTTCTCAATTACCTGCCTGTAGGTTCTGAAGAAGCAGTCCGTTTTTATGCAGAGTGTGCCCTTGAGGCAGGTGTGGCTTTTATAAATAATATGCCTGTTTTTATCGCAAGCAATCCCGAATGGGCAAAAAAGTTTGAGGAAAAGAATATTCCGATCATTGGTGATGATGTCAAAGCTCAACTTGGAGCTACCATCACGCACAGGATTCTTGCAGATCTTTTCGAAAAGAGAGGCGTTAAACTCGAAAGAACATACCAGTTAAATACTGGCGGAAACACGGATTTTCTCAATATGCTCAACAGAAGCAGGCTTGCTTCCAAACGGGAATCAAAGACCGAAGCTGTTCAGTCCGTGCTTTCCAAGAAGCTTGATGACGATAATATTCACATTGGACCCAGCGATTACGTAGCCTGGCAAAAAGATAACAAGATCTGCTTCCTGAGAATGGAAGGCAAGCTTTTTGGAGATGTGCCTATGAATCTTGAACTCCGGCTTTCTGTAGAAGACTCTCCTAACTCAGGAGGTGTGGTAATAGATGCTATCCGATGCTGCAAGCTGGCTCTTGACCGCGGAATAGGAGGAGTGTTATATTCCCCGGCTTCCTACTTTATGAAACATCCGGCAATTCAGTACCCTGATGACGAAGCTTACAGGCGGACTGAAGAATTTATAGCCGGAACCAGGGAACGTTAAAACTCTGGTAAGAGATTCCTGTAAAAAGGAATTCTAAAACCCCCGGAAGTTCCCGGGAGTTTTAAGTTTTTCTTCTTAATTATCAAAGACTTTTCTAAGAACTTTTTCTAATTTTAATCTGTTAGGGAATTCTTCTGGCTTAGCGAATTTCTCGGCTTAGCGAATCCCTTCGGCTGTAATTCTAAACTCTGCACTCGAGCCTTCCGGACAGGATCGATGTTTATATAGAATGGCGCGTCTGGTTCCTTCTCCAGTTTTTTCAAGCTGGATAATTGTCTTTGAGATATGCTCCAGGGAACTGCCGCCAAGAGGGCGCACGCCTCCGGAAGTAATATCGGAATATACCTGGTTGGTTATAACTGCAACAAAACCATATTTACGGGCAAGGGCGTGCAAAAATCCTATCTGGCTAGCAAGTTCTCTGCGGCTTTTCATGCCTGTCTCATCGTCTTCAAGCTCGAACCGGTAATATGAAGTTGCAGAATCCAGGATCACGAGACCTATATTCTCACTAGCTATTCTCTCCACCTCCCTTACGGCCGCATATTGTTCTTCAAAATTCAGGGGTTCATAGATAATGATGCTTCTGGCTATTTCTTTTGCATTCTCCCCTGCGATTTGCTTGAAACGAGTAGGAGAAAGCCCTTCGGTATCTATGAAGATGACTCTCTGCCCTTGCTTTACACATTCCACTGCAAGCTGGATGCAGATATTTGTTTTCCCGGTTCCTGCAGGTCCGAAGATTTGAGTCACGATCCCTTTTTCGAAACCTCCTCCTAGAAGTTCGTCAAGAGGCTTGCAGCCGGAAGATAACAGTTTTTCTATGAAGTGACACCTCTTTTTGTGCTTGATACATATAACTGGCCCCATGATATAACGTTTTTTTGTAATCCTCAACCTTTTCAGGAATATTAAAGATTTCTAAACGGAATAAAAAAGACAAAGTTGATATAAAAGAAATGCTCAGGTACGGATTCCCAGCCATGAGAAAAAGAAAAATTTCACAAAAGTAGAGACAAAAAGAAAATTGTCTTTTTGTGATATTTTTCACGGTTTCGAGGAATAATTCCTTATAGATCTTAGCCGTACCTGTACCTGGCAAATAGGCTGCAGATGTCCTTTAAAGCCTTCTGTGCTTGAAATTGTTTACCAAAATAAGGCAGTATTTCAAAAACAGGAATCCTCAAATTTATTACCAGACTTGGTAACAAAGAGTGAATCTTTGTATACAAAACAAAGATGTTACTGTATCCAAACTTGGGCTGAAAAACGATTATTAAGCGACATAGCATTTAGAATATTTACCTGAAAATAAAGGTAATTTCACTCAATAGAATGAAAAAAGATATCCTGGGGGAACCTTTTAAGAAGCTGTACCCTTTTCCGATATTGCTGACTGATACATGAAAATACATATTTATAGGGACTATAAGGGTTAGCTGAGGAATGGTAACCCATGTGGGGTTTTGTTTTATTGCTTAACGCGCTTTGCACCTGCGCGCTCACTCTGCAAACACTATAGAAAAACAAAATATGTAAGAAAGAAACAAGACCCGAGCAAGAAACGGCAACTAAAAATCAGATTAAGAATTAGAGTAAAATCAGAGGGACGTAAAGCATGGCAAAAATAATCATATATACAACGGAACGATGTCCGAAATGCAGTAAATTAAAAAATTTCCTAGAAGCACACTCAATTGCTTTTGAGGTAGCAGATATGTCTACTCCCGAGGCCCTAACGGAACTGCGTTTCAACGGAGTCTTTACAGTGACAGCGCCTGTTTTACAGATCAATGATACATTCCTTACGCACGAGGAGCTTTTCATTGGGGGAGAAGTAAACCCTGAAAAAATCCAGGAAATCCTGTGATAAAAGAGATCTGAAATTAAAATAAATTGAATATTTCTGCAAATTCCGCTATTGAATTTCATTATTAAAACAGCTACTGAAGATGAGAAAATGACAGCCGAGATTCTCTTACCCGACGACCAGTTATCTGACAACCAGTCAGCTCAAAAGACACTTGAAGAGTTGTCCGCCTCTTCTTTCCCAAAAGATGACCAGTTATCTGACAACCAGCCAGTGCAAAAAACCCTTGATGGGCTGTCCGTCTCCCCTCTACCCAGGGTAAGGACAACAGATGGTTTCATTCTTAACTGGGATAGGAACATCATTGTAAACCAACTCCTTAAGGAAACTAAATTAAGCGAAATCTTCTACAATAAACCCTCAATTACAAAAGAGGAAGCAATTGAGATTGCAAGGGAAGCAGAAAAGATAATTAAAAAGATGAATCTCAAGTTTCTCTCAGGCCCACTTATCCGGGAAATCGTAAACAATATTCTGCTTGACAGGGGGCATGTTGAATGGAGAAACATCATGACCAGGGTTGGGGCTTCGGTCTACGATGCATATGAAATTGATACCGGATACGGCTTTGAGGCAAATGATAATGCAAACCAGTTGAACAACGCGGAAACCTCACATAAAAGGAAAGCCGACAAAATGTCCAAGGAGCAAAATCTCCTTCTCATGCCAAAAGAGCTTGCCGACCTTCACCTTAATGGGGATTTCCATATACATGACCTTGAATATATGGGCACAAGGCCTTTTTGCCAGGATTGGGATCTTCGTTACTTTTTCTACTATGGTCTCATGCCCGATGGAGTTGGAACCCAGTCAAGCGTAGCAAAACCCGCAAAAAATGCTGAGGTAGCTTTCCTTCATGCTGTAAAAGCTATGGGCTCGGCTCAGACCAATTTTGCAGGCGGACAGGGTTTTTACAATTTCCTGACTTTTATGGCTCCCTATTTGGAAGGTAAGTCTGAAACCGAGATCAGACAGCTTATGCAGATGTTCGTCTATGAAATGATGCAGATGATGTGCGCAAGAGGCGGACAGACTGTCTTTTCATCTGTGCAGCTTTCCCCTGGAGTTCCGAAGCTCTGGAGAAATATTCCTATTGTTGCTATGGGTAAGGTCTGGGACGGCAAGCAGGCTCCACTCAAGACCTACAGAGAATTTGAAAAAGAGGTTCGCCTCGGATTTAAGGCGCTTATGGATGTCATGCTTGAGGGAGATGCCTGGGGCAAACCTTTTAGCTTCCCCAAACCCGAAATTTCCATTGAGCCTGACTTTATGGAAGAAGACGAAGAATTCAACAGGGTTCATCCTGAGATTCCGACTTACAAAGATCTGTATAGGATGACCTTCGAGCTGGCTGCCAAATTCGGGACACCTTACTTTGATAATCAACTCCCGGAGTACAGGGGTGCAGGAGAAGGGATTTCATGTTATCAATGCTGTGCGTATCAGTTTTCTGCAAACCCTACAGATGATAAAGAATTCGACGACAAACTTCATTTCAGGAACGGAAAACATTTTTCAATGGGCTCATGGATGGTCCTGTCTTTAAACTGTCCAAGGGCGGCATACAGGGCTGAACACGATGACGAAAAACTTTTCAATGAACTCAAAACCCTGATGAACAAGGGTGTGGAAGTTTTCAAGATCAAGCGAAAATGGATGAACAGTCTGATTAAGAAAAATAGGATTCCCTTTGCAGCCCAGTGCCCAAAAGATCCGAATACAGGGGAAAAAGGAGCAATTGCTGTGGATTTCGAAAGCCTTGTGTATACTATAGGAGTGGTAGGAATCAATGAAATGGTTCAGTACCATACAGGCTACCAGATCCACGAATCTCCTGCTGCATATAAGCTTGCGATCAGGGCTATGTTTGAAATGAAAATGCACGCTCAAAAGCTTTCAAAGGAAAACGGTATGGAAATTGCTCTTGCAAGAACGCCTGCGGAAACGACTGCCCAACGCTTTGCAGTCTCGGACCTCCTTCATAAGGAGTATGCCGACAAGGCCGAGTTTACAATTAAAGGGAATTTAGAGACCGCAAAGCGTGAGCTGAATCAGACGCATGATCTGCCAATCTACTATACTAATGGGACTCATGTTCCACCTGGTGCAGATATCTCTCTGCCTGAAAGGATAAAATACGAACATACCTTCTTCCCAATTGTAGACGGTGGAAATATTATGCATATCTGGCTTGGGGAAGGAAAACCTGATCCAGACGGCCTTCAGGAGCTTGCAATGCATATAGCAAAGAATACCCAGACAGGTTACTTTGCCTTTACCAAGGATATGACCGTATGCACCGACGAAGGATATGTAGCCGATGGATTGCTGGATAGATGCCCGAAGTGTAAGTCTGAAAATGTGCAGCATCTCTCAAGGATTACAGGATACCTTCAGTCGGTTGAAGGCTGGAACAAAGGCAAACGCCAGGAACTTCTGGACAGAAAGCGATACAGCACAAGGGAACTCAGGTAAGAGTCCCTTAATCCTTTTTAAATATGAAAAATGTGAGAAACGGTAGGCCATGAAAGTAAACTACGCAGGCACTGTCTCGCTCTCGACCGTGGACTGGAGAGGGAAAGCCGTAATTACTATCTTTTTTCGGGGATGCCCCCTTCGCTGCCCCTACTGCCAGAACCATCCCTACATCCAGGGATTTAACTCTGTAGAACTGGAGTTTGTGGAAGAGCAGATTAAAGAATCGAGGCCCTTTGTAAGTGCAGTTGTATTTTCAGGAGGAGAACCTCTGATGCAGGAAGCACTTATTTCTCTTGCGGAGTTTGCAAGAGAAATAGGACTTGCAATTGGGGTTCATACAAACGGCTGTTACCCTGAAATGGCAAGCGAATTGGTTAAACGAAAGCTGGTTGATAAATTTTTTATTGATATAAAAGCTCCCCCGGATGATTCCGCACTTTATGGAAAAGTTACGGGATGCGGAGAATCTGAAGCGATGAAAAAGAATCCTGAACAGATTACTGCATCTGTAATAAAAACGCTTGAGATTGCAGATTCCTGCGGCCTGGAGCTAGAACTCCGGACAACGTTAATCAGGGATTTTATCGGAAGCAGGGAAGAGATTGCCAGTATAGCTGCCTGGATCTCAAAACATGTGAAAAATAAAGGATTTATATATGCATTGCAACAGGGAATTCCGGAATATAGCTTGCAGGAGAATTTAAGGGAATTCCGAGTTCTAGAACGGGAAGAACTGTACGAACTCGGGAAAGTTGCAAAACGTTTTCTGGAAAACGTGAGGATAAGAACAAAAGAAAGTGGAGAAGAAGTAATCTCTGATTCTGTACGAGAATCCAGCTTCTGATATGGATCTGACAGTTTACTGATACTAACTTATCTTTTGTACTTTTCCTTCTTGTCTGCTTCCTTAAAAGGGTAAACTGACTCTTTTTAAGCTTTTGTGTAAAACATGTTTTAAGTTCAAAGGAATTTGAAGTTTACAGAAGTCTTATAAATCCCAAAGGATAAAAAGCAAATGAGAAGCCTTTGAGAAATTTATTCGAGAAATTTATTAATTCTATGCCTAGGGATAAGTGTTAAAATTTTTGGGAATATCTTATTGAATACTGAAAATACCTCTGAGGATATTACTAAATTTTTGTGTAACTTTGTGCGTTACACAAATTAAATAAAGGAGAGGAACTCAGTGCACTTTGACTCATAGAGAGCATGTATTTATAGAAAAGAAAGCAAAAGTCATATTTTTCAAAAAAGACCATGAAAAACACAAAAGTATCTTCAGTCGGAGAACGCGCTCTAATCTCCATCTTATCTGAGATTTTCAAAGCACCTGATGGCAGGGAGAAAGGACAGGAAGGAATCCTTATAGGCGCCGGTTCGGATGACTGCGCTGTTCTTGACCTGAAAGGAGAAGACTGCCTGGTTGTTACTACTGATATGCTGCATAGGACTACCGATTTTCCGGAAGAGATGACCCCCTGGCAAATGGGCTGGATGTCAGCAGCCGTAAATTTCAGTGATATTGCAGCCATGGGTGCAGAGCCCACAGGGCTTGTCATGGCAATTGGAATGCCTGCAGATACCGAAATTGCTTTTGTTAAAGAACTTGCAAAAGGTATGCAGGCGTGTGCCGAATTCTGCGGGACTGCGATTATCGGAGGTGACCTTGATACCCACGCAGAACTGACAATTACGGGGACGGCACTTGGCAGAGTAAAAAAAAGCCATCTCCTCCTGCGGCGTGGAGCAAGGCCAGGCGACCTTGTCTGTATCACTGGATATACAGGATCTGCAGGGGCAGCCCTGGAAGCCCTTCAATCGAGAAAACCAGTGAGTGAAACAGTCCTGAAGGCGCTTTTTGAGCCCATTCCACGCACGAAAGAAGCCAGAATACTGGCCGAGTCCGGAGCAGTAACATCCATGATGGATACAAGTGATGGCCTTGCGATGTCCCTTTACGACCTTGCCAAGCAGAGCAATATAGGCTTTAGAATTCGGGAAAATTCACTTCCCATCCTCAAAGAGGTCCGGAAATTTGCTTCAAATTCGGACAAGCTGAGGGAATTTGCCCTGTACATGGGCGGAGATTTCGAACTTCTTATTACAATTGACCCCCAAAAGATGAAAAAAGTACAAAATATATGTAACTTAACTGTTATAGGAGAATGTACAAAGTATGAAGCAGGCATTGTACTCGAATCCCCGGAATGTAAACTTATAACTATAGAGCAGAGAGGATACCAGCAGCTAAAAGCCGAAGCTGCTGAGAGATTATCTTGAGTTAATACCAAATAAGACTTTAAATCCCCCGATCAAAAACTAGAGTTATGGAAATAATAAAAAATATTAATAAAGAAACTTCATGAAAATTATAAAAACAAAGTAAATTTGAAAGATTTTGATATAAAGATTTGATATAAAGATTTGATATAAAGATAACAAATAGAATTTATGCACAATGTTTAGAAGGATGAAACATGAGTAAAGCTATTTTACAAATATTTACAGCAATTCTGGTACTAGGGTTACTTTGTGGAGCTACAGCTGCAGCTCCCAGTATAGTGTCAGACCCTACACCCTCACAGAATTCGACTGTTATAGGAATAGTGGGTGAAACTCAAACCTTCACCATTCCTTTAAATGAAACAGCAAATGTTGTATGGACTGAAAATGGAAATAGCACAACAAGTCCTACTGGCGGGAATAATATTGCGACTCTCAGTCATGTCTTCCGGTCAGGTTCGTACAAGGTGACAGCCAGTGTAGAAGGAGAGCAAATAGCAGCCTGGAACGTTGAAGGGAAAGCAGCCGGAGGATTATCTGTTAAGACTGACCCCTCCGAAGGAGATATTTCAGTAGATAAAGGAGTGTCTAAAACTTTCAAAGTCAACTCCAGCACAGACAACCAAAACATTAATGTTGAATGGTTTGTTGAAGACAAATCACAGAAAAAAGAGGAAAGTGTAACCTCTTCTTCATACGATTTTCAAGAGGACAGTACAGGAAATTTTACCCTCAAGGCAGTGATCAGCGATCCTAATTCTGTTTATGAGTCATCGACAAAAAAGTGGACTTTGAACGTCGGACCCACAGACAATTCAACTGGAAACAGGATATGGGAAGAGGGAATGCCCGAAACTTACACATGGACCGCCCAGAGTTACTCAGGCTTCTATTATGACCTTGACTCAGGAGTATCCTCTGAAGAGATGACCATTACAGATATAGGTAGAAGCATAAAATCAGAAAATATTGAATACATAACAAGACCTACTGAAACCGATTTTGAATACAGTAAATGGGGTTCGTACCAGATAATCGGATTCATGGCAGAGAAATACTTTGCAGGCTATACTAAAAATGAATCTGAAGTTGTAGGAGATGACGTCAGCCCTATTTCTGATGGGGTTCTTTCCAAGATTCTCATAGATATTGACGATAAAAAATCAGCGAATGCCGGAGATTCTCTTGTTCTCGAGGAAGGATATTCCCTGAATATCGTGGAAGTGGATATCAATGGAGAATCTGTCCGGGTACAGCTTGAAAAAGATGGAGACGTAGTAGATGAAGCTTTTATCAGATCTGGTGAAGACTATGTCTATGAAGCTGATCTTGGAGAAACAGAAGATATACCCATAATCATTGCTCATTTCGGCACGGTTTTTCAAGGAGGTGAGACCTCCGCTGTCTTCATACAGGGTCTTTTCCAAATTTCAGACGAGTACGTAGAACTTGAAAACGGAGACACATTCGGAGAAATGGAAGTAACCTCCCTGAGCAGCAATGAAATAAAGATGAAGAATGATGATAGCGTCGGACTTGATAAGGGAGATACAGTAGACCTAATGGGTAAAATACAGATTCAGGTAGCTGATGACAACAAACTGCGCTTTGCCCCGGTCCTTGACACTTCGGAAGCCGGCACCTACGAGCTGCGCGGAACTGTCTATGACGAGAAAATCGATGGTGACTCACTCCCCAGCTGGACACCCTTTAACTTTGAAGGTTTCTATTACAACATAGATGAAGGAATTGGGACTGAAAACCTTACAGTAGAAGAGCTTGGAGATAGAGATATACCTTCAGATAAACTTGTCTACAAGTCCACACCTCAAGCCGTTGATTTTGAACACAACGAATGGGGCAACTTCACAGTTATTGGTTTCATGGCAGACAAATACTTTGCCGGATATACTGAAGACTCCGTGAAAGGAGCTGTTGATGATGTAAGCCTTCTTTCGGACAACATTCTTTGTAAAGTACTTACAGACAACGACGATAAAAGGTCTATGGATTCAGGTTCTGCCCTTGCCCTTGAAGATGGTTATTCTTTGAATATCGTAGAAGTGGATATCAATGGAGAATCTGTCCGGGTACAACTTGAAAAAGATGGTGATGTAGTAGATGAGGCATTCCTCAAATCTGGCGATGATTATGTCTATGAAGCTGATCTTGGAGAAGCAGAAGATGTGCCCATAATCATTGCCCATATCGGCACGGTTTTTCAAGGAGAGACCTCCGCTGTCTTCATACAAGGTCTCTTCCAGCTCTCGGACGATTACACTGAAATCAACAATGGAGATCCCTTTGGTGAGATGGAGGTTACCAGTGTCTCTGAAAGTGGCATCACAATGAAGAACGATGGTAACATCGGACTTGGCCAGGATGAAACCGTTGAGATAATGGGTAATGTCAGTTTCAAAACTGCTGATGACAGTAATCTCAGGTTCTACCCCTTTGTAGAGGTTGAAACCGGTGGCAATGGAGACGACAATAACTCACTGAAAATAAATGTACCTGATAAAATCTATGCAGGAGATACATTTGATATCAAAGTGACTGCAGGTGGAGAAGAAATCGAAGGCGCTAATGTTTTGGTTAACGAAAGCAGTGTAGGCGAAACAAGTGACGATGGGGTTGTCGAGTATACCGCTAAAGAGATTGGAACCTTCAAGATAACTGCAGAAAAGGATGACTACAAAACCGCAAACAAAAATATTAACGTCAGTGCTCCGAAAGAAGAAATGATAGTCACCATTTCACCGAAGACAGTTTATGTTGGCGACACCCTGAACATTGAGGTTGTCAAGGCGATCGGTGGCGAGCCCATTAAGGGTGCAGCTGTATCGATTGATGGAGATACAATTGCCAAAACAGATTCCGACGGAAAAACTGCCTATACGACAGATAAAAGTGGCAATCTGGAATTGAGCATAACAAAGGAAGGATTCGAGGATAAGGAAGTAAATGTAAAAGTAAAAGATTTTGAAGCTGTCTTCGAATATTCAAACTTGGTAATTGAGCCTTTAGAGGTAAGTGCAGGAAAGGATGCGGCAATTTCGATAAATATCGGAAATAAAGGCAATGCTGCAGGAAATGAGAGTGTAGAATTGCTTATTAACGGAAACGTAAGCGACTCAAAAGAAGTTTCCCTGGATGTTGGAAATAATACGACTGTAACCTTTGAGTACGCAGAAGATGTGCCAGGAACCTACACGGTAGAAATTGGAGGAGAAACTGCAACCTACACTGTAAAGGAAAAATCTTCCTTACTGCTCTATGCTTTTATAGCCATTATCCTGTTAATAGTCGGTGGAGCTGCTTACTACTTTACAAAAGGCGGTGGGGATATTGGAACGATTCAGGAAAAGTTTAAGGAGTTAATGAAGAAGTAAATCCAGGAAGATAAACTCTTCAGGAAAATGAAATTCAAAAACAAAAAAGAGTAAAGACTTAAAATTCCCGCGTTAACATAAAACGCGGACCCTTTCTATTTTTAAAATAAAAAATACAACTTTGATTTAAATTCAGCAGTTTTTCAGGGTTTTGCTGATAGCTATTCAGTATCTTTTATTTCGCAACACTCATTGTTCCACGCCACATAGATTTATTTTGAATGCCCGACTGTACTTTACTCCATCTTTTTGAGCGCAAGTTCAATCGCATCTAGGAGACTGTTTTTCGGGATAATTGTTGTGACAGGAATATTTAGAATTTTATCCACAGTCGGGCCTACTATAGGAGCGCAGACCAGGGATTTTGCTCCATCTCTTTCGGCGTTAACTGCTGCTATTATGGCTTCTTCCATTGAGGTTGCAGAATATTCCCTGATTGTGACCAGCCTACCAGCTATCTTTTTCTTTGTTTCTACTATATTGTCAAGTACCGTGCGGGCTGCAATTACAGCAATAAAATCTCCACTGTCTGATTCATTAATATCGCGGATTGTTTTAACGATCTGGCGGAGAGTTTTAATATTGGGATCCCGGTTCCCGGACAGGATCTTGTAAAGGGTACTCGGAGGTATATTTGCTTTTTTGGCGAAATCCACAGCAGTGAGGTTAAGATCCTCTTTAATTACAGTGGAAAGTGTTTTTTGAAAAACCTCATCGGATTCGAATGCGGATTTGATAACCTTGTCTGCAACATTCATAAAATTCAACCTTTTAAACTCTGTAAAGAGTTTTTAACGACGGTAAATAATCTACATTTTGCAGGAAATATAGTCCTTAATGAGAAATATGTCCAGATGTATTAATACATTTGGGATATAATAAAAACAGCTTTGAGAGGTTATATATAGGAAGTGTAAAAAAATATTAATATCCAGCAGCGTATATACTTTTTATTATAATTGGAATTCTTATATGGAGATATAAAATTCTTCTCAAAGTAGTTTATTGAGAGATGACAAAAAGAAAGATGGAAAGCCTGTTAATTTTTCTTAATGAAGAAAGACCAAATTTCAAAAAAAATGTTATAAAAATGTTATTTAAGTAATGGATGTTATCATTTATATGGATTATCAGTACATGAATTATTACCAGTTGTAAATATTATCGAGGTGAAGCTTTGAAGAAATTAGGTATAATTTTACTCGTTTTATTGATGGTTGCATCTATCTTCGTATCTGGCTGCACATCTAGTAATGAAGGTAATAAAAGTGAAGTAAATGAGACTTCTACACTTACCGAACTGAATATTGGCTATCAGCCAAGTACCCATCAGATCGCATATATGACTGCGGCTGAAAAAGGATGGTGGAAATCAGACCTTGCACCATATGGAATAACGAAGATCAATGAATACCAGTTTCCGACAGGAGCTCCTGAAATGCAGGCAATGCTGGCTGGAGACTTGGATGTTGCCTATGTAGGGGCAGCCCCTGTGATCACAGCTCTCAGCCAGGGCCTTGACGCAAAGATTATTGAGCCTGTCCAGATAAACGGTTCAAGTCTTGTCCTTCGGCCCGAGTACAAATACGAAAGCCCTCAAGACTTAAAGGGCCTTAAGATCGCTACTTACCCGCCAGGCACAATTCAGGATACCCTGATCAGGAACTGGCTCAAGGAAAACGGGCTTGACCCTGAAAAAGATGTGACAATTCTTGGAATGGCTCCAGGAGATGCTGTCACTGCAATTTCAGCCAAACAGGTTGATGCTGTATTCCTGCCTCACCCCTCCCCAACAGTTGTAGAAAAGGAAGGTAATGGGCGTATCATAGTACAGTCTGGAGAAATGGAAGCAAACCATTCCTGCTGTGTACTTGTCGTAAGTGGAAAACTTATCAGGGAACACCCGGATATTGTGGAACAGATTGCAAAGACACATATTAAGGCAACAGAATATAACCAGGAGCATGTGGACGAAGCTGCCCAAATTTACTCAAACAAAACTTCAGAGAATCTTGAAATTGTAAAGGCATCTCTTAAGGAATGGGATGGAAAATGGATTACAGACCCCGCCTTGATCGAAAACTCAGCTGTCAATTACTCAAACGTTCAGTATGAGCTTGGGTATATTCCAAAAGCCCTGACACAGGAAGAGATCTTTGATACAAGCTTCTATGAGAAAGCAATAAGTGAGGAACAAGCTAAGGAATAACAAAGAATAAAATAAAGTTCGGTTGCCTCTGCATATATAAGGGACAACCTCAAATTCTCTTTTTTCTGAGAGATAAAATGTGCCGGAAAGGTAAAAAAGTAAGAATCCTTTTAAGTAGACATGAAAAATAATTTCATAAAAACAATAAAAGAAAATGGTATTGAAGCACTGTCTCTAATAATAGTAATTGCGATATGGCAGCTTGTAGCGGATAGAATAGTACAGAATAAGTTGCTTCTGCCTAGTTTTTATGATGTAACCACCTCTTTCTTTTCAATCATTGAAAGTGGACTAATTTTCACGGATGCACTGACAAGTCTGCTTCATTTCTCAATCGGTATTATTGCAGCATTCGTAATAGGAATTCCTCTCGGAATAATTATGGGATGGTTCAAGGAAGCAAACAGAGCAATTGATCCTATAATAGAGATACTTCGCCCGATCCCCCCTCTTGCCTGGATTCCCTTTGCAATTGTATGGTTTGGATTGACTCATCAGGCTGCGGGTTTCGTTGTGTTTGCAGGAATGGTATTTCCTATTATTGTCAATACTTATACTGGGTTTAAAAATGTACCTAAAGTTTATGTTGAAGCAGCAAAGGTTCTTGGTTGTACCCGAAATTTGGATCTTATACGTCATATCGCAATTCCCTCAGCTATGCCTTCAATTGTTGCAGGAATCAGGATTTCCATGGGAGTCGGCTGGATGTGCCTTGTAGCTGCGGAAATGTTTGGAGTTAGTAACAGGGGACTTGGATATCAGATCTGGCACAATTATTATCTACACAGGATGGATTTTGTACTCGTTTATATGATCCTGCTAGGATTCGTGGGCCTTTTAATTGACCGCTTCTTCAGACGTTATGTAGACGCAAAATTACTGAGATGGACATCAGGAACTGTGGTATAAAATGGGCAGAGTAAATGTAAAAAATATTTCACGTATTTTCACTAAAAAAGAAGACAATTCAGGTACAGAAGCCTTACATGATGTGAGCTTTGATGTTGAAGACGGAGAGTTTATCTGCCTTCTAGGACCGTCCGGCTGTGGGAAGACCACTCTGCTCCGTATTGCTGCAGGACTTGAAACCCAGACTTCAGGAGAAATTACACTCAATGGAGTTCCTATAACTGGCCCGGACCCTAAAAGAGGCATGGTTTTCCAACAATATTCCCTGTTTCCCTGGAGAACAGTCATCGACAATATTACTTTCGGGCTTGAAATGCAGGGAATTAGTAAGTCTGAAGCCCGGAAACATGTGGAGAAATATATAGAGCTTGTGGGCCTTGAGCAGTTCAAAAATAGTTATCCATATGAACTTTCCGGAGGTATGCAGCAGCGTGCAGCCATTGCACGAGCCCTCGCCAATGAGCCTGAAGTCCTCCTTATGGACGAGCCCTTTGGGGCCCTTGACGCTCAGACTCGAAATGTTCTCCAGGATGAACTCCTGAAGATATGGGAACAGAAACATGTGACCTTCCTTTTTGTAACTCACAGTGTGGATGAGGCAGTTGTTCTTTCGGATAGAATAGTGGTCATGACCGCAAGACCAGGAAGAATAAAAGAGATTGTAAAAGTGGATCTTCCCCGCCCGCGATCCAGAACAAGCCCAGAGGTTAACCATTTAAGGGACCGCGTCCTGAGACTTCTGGAAGAAGAAAGGTTCCACAGGTAAGGTACTATGTTTTTGACAAAATAGAGATAAGTCACAGTGTGAAGAGGCAAACAAAGAAGAAAAAGAAAAAAGTTAAATTCCTGTAGAAAACTCCGTTATTCTTCAGCTCGGATAATCACTTTTGTTAATGGTTCCACTTTTCTGATAATAACTTTTCCAATAAGTTCAAGTGTACCGTCTGCTTTTACGGAGTCTAGTGTGCACCCGGGCCTGACGTGGATATCTCCCTGGCAGGCCGCAACATTTATTTTAGCTCTATCAAGAAGAACGAGTTCAGAATCTGTCTCTATATTACCCAGAACTTTTGCCTCGGAACAGATGAGAGCACTTTTGGCTTTTACATTGCCCTTAACAATAGAGCCTTTTCCGAGTTCAAGCCTGCCAGTCACTGTGAGGTTCTTCCAGAACTTAACTTCTTGCCCGACAATTACATTGCCGTTCAGAGTAAGATCTTCCTCAAGAAAAGCCCGTTTTTCAATGATGTAAGTATTGGACCTGGGGTGGTACTTGATAAAACGAATCATTAGAAATCACTCCGGGATACTTTCCCGGCTATATATGTAAAGCAAACATCTCTGAAGCATTGGCAAAAATTTGTCAATTTAGTTTTCAAAATATGATTGAATATCTATTATATAATAGCATCGAATGTTCACTATCAGACGCCGTGAACAAACAATTAAAGCATAAAGAACATGATGAAATATGCAAAAAATATGATCCTATCAAAATAAGCTGGAAAGACAATAAGTAGATAAGAATATAACAGACTATAAACGCATAAAAACAAGAATAGATAAAAGGAAAATAACTCCAAGAATGAAAATTAGGAGATTAATAAGTATGTGAATGGAAAGGAGACTGAAAAATTATATGTAAATATTATTCTTCAGTCTCGCTTTTTTTCGTTTCAAATATCCTGCTTACTCAACAAGGCTGGCAAAACCGTATTTGGGAAGAACCCGTTCGATTTTGATCCGAACCTTATCGTCAACTTTGGTGCCGGGGACAAAAATAACAAAACCTTCGATACGGGCGATCCCGTCTCCCTGGCGAGCAACATCCTGAATAGTTACGTCGTAAACTTCGCCCTCTTCAACAGGAACTGAGCTGCTTTCATCTCTGAACATGAAAACCATTCCTAATAATTAATTGAAGATGATATGATTTATTTACGGAGTTTACTCGACAACGCTTGCAAATGCAAATTTGGGAAGTACCCTTTCGACTTTAATCCGGACTTCATCGCCAACTTTGGTGCCCGGGACAAAGATAACAAAACCTTCAATGCGAGCAATGCCGTCTCCCTGACGAGCAATATCCTGAATAGTTACATCGTAAACTTCGCCCTCTTCGACAGGGACTGAGCGACTTTCTTCTCTGAACATGAAAACCATTCCTTTAATTTACTTAAATTTAATACAGTTACTTTATTTTCCTGCACTTACTCGACAATGCTTGCAAATGCAAATTTGGGAAGTACTCTTTCGACTTTAATCCGAACTTCGTCACCAACTTTGGTGCCCGGGACAAAGACTACAAAACCCTCAATGCGAGCGATGCCGTCTCCCTGACGAGCAATATCCTGAATAGTTACATCGTAAACTTCGCCCTCTTCGACAGGGACTGAGCGACTTTCTTCTCTGAACATGGGAAATCATTCCTTTAATTTACTTAAATTTAATACAGTTACTTTATTTTCCTGCATTTACTCGACAATGCTTGCAAATGCAAATTTGGGAAGTACTCTTTCGATCTTAATCTGGACTTCATCGCCAACACTTGTATTCGGGACAAAAACTACAAAACCTTCGATACGGGCAATGCCGTCTCCCTGGCGAGCAATATCCTGAATAGTTACGTCGTAGGTTTCGCCCTCTTCAATGGGCACAGGAGCACGTTCATCTCTAAACATTACATTCATTCCTTTGACTTCTATTAATTAGCTTAAGAAAGCTCTATCGACAGAAAAGAGTAAAAAAGTACTTAACAAGCCAAACTTGAACCCAAATTCAGGAAGTACACATTCTACTTAATCTATTTGATTAACTGATCCCCAACAGAGCTTCGGATAAGTCAATTAATTGGTCATACTCATATTCGCTTGTATATAACGTTTTGCTTTAATATCTGTGAAAAAAGAAAAGTAATGAAGTTAGGAAAAAAGTTAACTTCTCATTGTCAGATTTCTGATTTCTAATTTGAAAGATACTTAAATAAGGTCAATGCATTTAAAAAATAAAAATAATCTGAATAAAATAGATTCTTTATAAAATTTAAAAATTTTTGAAAGATTTTTACTTAAAAAGCCTGAAAAAATTCTACAAAATTCAGATTTATTTCGGAAAGATTATAAAGGAAAAGTACCCATGCCGAAACTTATAAATAATTAAAGATCCATTCTGAGAATCGCTTATTTAGCAAGAATAATAATGTGTGGGCCCGTAGCTTAGTCAGGCAGAGCGATGGACTCTTAATCCATAGGCCGGGGGTTCAAATCCCTTCGGGCCCGCTATCGTTATCTATTTCTGAGATTTCGTTAAGTGATTTTGAGTATTCTTTTACTAATTTTGAGCATTTTTCATCGATTTATGGACTCTTTCATTAATTAACTAATAGAATTTTTGTTAATCTTAGTCATTATATAGCAAAATATGGCTTTTAAATCTGGAGCATTATGTTATTTTAATTTTTTATATTAATACCTTATTTCATCCAATGCTATTGCATTATGTACGTCACGGGATATTCGGTGTGTTTTTACTATCTCCGTCTTTTCTAAGCCCGATAATATCTATCCTGTAGGTTACAGGCTTATTGTTCACTGTTTCTCTTATCATTGTAGCAGTAATGCAGAAAATACCCTTGATCAAAAAAATTGTGCCCCGATTTCGTGCTTGATTTTGTCCTAGGTTTATCCTGGATTCTTAAAAATTCAGAATTTCAAATCTGTTATATAAAACCCTTAGATGAAAATCCGCTAGATGGGAATCCATTACAGGATTATTTCTGTAGATCGAATTTATAACTCAACAATTTATCCTATAAGGTAATCCCATAACCTCACATTATTAAAATATCAGTAACATATTTGGAAATGACTAATTGATTGTTATCAATTGGTAAAAAATATCAAATATATAAAAATCTAAAAGGTGCAGCTCTAATGCCAAAAGTAAGTGTCGAAATTCCCCAAGAACTTCTAGATGACCTGAATAGACATGTAGGAGATAACAAAAAATTTGTCAGTCAATCTGATGCTATTCGAACTGCTATTCGAAAAATGCTGGATATGATGGATGATATCGATAGAAGGCACGGGAGACTCGACAAATGATTAAAAATCCTGAAAATCGAAATTTGCTATAAAAAGAGTTTATAAAAATACCCCTCTATTTCCACTGTGCTTTGGCATCTGTCGGCTATTTTTCAAGAAATACAATTTTACTATGTAACTTCTACTGGAAGGAAAAACGAAGCCTAATTTCTCAGGCTATGGCCCTTTCAGGTTACGGATTTTCCAGATAAATTTCATATAAAAGCTAATTAAAGAGTTCAGGGTCAGAGAGATTCCCTGAAATCCTTTATACCCTGAGCTACATTGGAAAGCAGGATGAAAGCTATTCTCTGGTTGGGCCAGGAGCCAAGCCCGCAGTCAGGACCTACATACTTAATCAGATTGCCAAAACGCCTGTAATAAACCCTGAGTCTCTTAGTTATAGTAGCAGGGGTTTCAAGTCCGCTTACGATTTCCGGAAGATATTGTTGATCTTTCCAGACGTTAGTACAGTATCTTTCACTAAGGATTCCTGCAAGAGTATAAATATCGGTTCTCGCAATCCCAAGTCTCAGAAAAGAATCCGTATCTTCCAGAACTTTCTTATCTATTAATTCCAGGTAAGAAGGTGTGCCAGCAGATTCTACCCCTATAACGTTAATTGTAGGAGTTTCACAGGCAAGATTATAGTAAAGAGGAGAGTGAAGGTGAACCTCTACATCGGCTCCCCACTTACTGGCCGCTTTTGAAGCATTAGTAAGGGCAGAAATAATATCGTTTTCATCAAAAGCAAGCTCAGGGTTCAGCCCTATACTTGGTTCATCAATAGAAACCGTTGCGATCTTGAAATTTTTTGCAGATCTCATGGAATTTCTAACAAAATTATTCACGCTTTTTGCAAAAAGAGAATAGATGTCCGTATACTTTGTACCTCCAAACTCTTTCAGATAAAGTTCGGTGGGACCGGTTACACAGATCCTTACCTTCAGAGTCTCTCCAAACTTTTCCTTATAAGCTTTTGCAACCTTCTCTATAGCCTCAAGCTCTTCGATCCTGGAACACTCAAGTTTTACCTCAAAGGGGCTGTCACAGCAGTTAGAATCCCTGATCACCCTCAGGAACTGCTCATTCATATCCTGATACTGGGGATAGGTAGGAACATTCACACCTGCATCTATTTTTTGCTGAAAGGCATCATTGATTACCGTAAAGAGTTTCTCATCTTCGGTTCTCGTTTTAAAGGCATTTTGGACCCATTCCTTACTAACTCCTTCAGGAAGGGGATAACTCCCAATATCGTCAAAGATGATTTCTTCCATATCCTCTTAGTAGACCTTTAAGGATTTAGCGTTATTGGAAAACAGAATAAATATAAAAAAGAAAAAAAACTAGAAAACTTAAATTTCACTCGACTATTCAATCTTTTAGGAGAAGATTATTTCGGAAAAATTATCCTTATTATTTAAGAGAGATTATTGCAAAAAAATTAGTTGCCCTCACTTTTTTTCTCCGCATTAAATTCATTAATGCCTTTTGCGGTATTCTCAAGAAGTTTGAAGGCAAGTTCCTGATCCGGCCAAAAAGCCAGTCCACAATCCGGACTTGCATACTTTATCCGATCTCCAAGCACAGAATAAGCCGTTTCAAGCCTCTGTTTTACGACATTCGGAGTCTCAAGGTCAGTAACGATTTTTTGCATGTACTCCCTTTCCTTCCAGGCATTGACCCCATAAGTCTCATTGACAATGCCTATAAGGCTGGAGATATCGGTTCTTGAGACTCCAAGTCTGATGTAGGTGTTTGAGTCCTCAAGCACTTTTTTATCCAGAAGATTAAGGTAAGAAGGAGTTGCCGCATATTCAAAGCCTATAATATTGATAGGGGTCTCGCAGACAAGTTTATATTTTAATGGAGAATGAAGATGAATTTCCATATCTGTCCCTTGATTCCTGGCGTAGGTGGAAGCGACAGTGAGAGCAGAGATGATGTCAGTATCAGAAAACTGAATTCTGTCATTTATCCCGAGACTTGGCTCATCCAGGGCTATAACCTTTATTTTAAAGTGTTTCGCAGCCATAAACGCCTGTTTTATGAAATCTTCAAGGTCCAGTGCAAGGACATGATATGCATCTACATAATCCGTTGCCCCAAACGCCTGGAGGTAGAGATCTGTTGGGCCTGCAATACAAACCCTGACTTCAAGTGTTTCTCCTGTTTCTTCCCTGTACTGTTTTGCAACCTCGTCAATTATCTCCAACTCAAGGATCTTTGCATTTTCTTCTTTCAGTACATAAGGCTCATAACAGTTTTTTTCATTTTTTATAATATCCAGAAACTGCCCTATCATATCTCTAAACTGAGGATAAGTGGGTACATGCACTCCCACATCTATTTTCCTCCGGAAAGCCTCCTTTACCATAGAAAAAAGTTTCTCGTCCTCATCCCGGTTTTCAGCCGCGGTCTTTACCCATTCCCTTGTAATACCTTCAGGCGTGGGAAGACTGCCTCCATCAATAAAAATAACGTCCTGCATACCTGTTATTTAAGACAGTATCAAGTATTATAATTATTGGAAATCATCCTGTTCAATAACACAAGGTTATTATTATATTTTATAAAAAGGAATTTAAACAAATGAAGTATAGATTGGAGCTAATAAATAATATCATATTTACATAGATGCGTTTTCTGGCAAATAATTTCGATCAAAAATAAACCACAGTTTCTGACATATTGGATGGAAATTCTAAAATTAAAGATTATTCCACCTTAAGCGTTCGCTGTATTGTTTTAACATTTAGTTGAAGAAAAGTGTAGGAAAATATAAATTAATAAAGGGGTCAATTTTGGGGGTGTACAGTGAAAAATGAGGTAAGCTTACTTAATAAGCATTATACGTGGAAAAAAATAGAATTTAACGGAGTTACATATCATCTAAAAGGCAATGTATTTTTTAATAATAGACTCCTGAATCCACAAGAATTCGTTGAGTTAATATCGTCATTAATCTGTAAAGAAAATCACGGCCAGAAAAAAGAAATTGAAAATCTCCTTAAAGAGTTAAATGGAGAGTTTGCGATTGTAGCTGAGACTGAAAGTACGATATTTTGTGCTGTGGACAAACTAAGGAGTATTCCACTATTTTATACAATAGCAGAAGACACATTTATTGTGTCAGACAGTGCTTGCTATTTAAAAAGCAAAATTAATCAGCAACTTAATGAGGAAAATGCAGCAGAATTTATGCTTGTAGGCTATGTAACAGGGAGAGATACTCTCTTTGATAGCATAAAACAAATGAGAAATGGAGAAATCTTAAGTTATCAGAAAGAAAAGGACAGCCTTAAAACTTCCTACTATTTCAGATTTTTACATGGAAACTATTATGGACTGCCTGAAAAGAAGCTTCTTGAAATGCTGGATTCTGTCTTTATAAACGTTTTTTCGAGACTTATTGAAAGTACCATAAAACAGGGAAAACGGTTGGTTGTGCCTTTAAGTGGAGGACTGGATTCGCGTATTATTGTTACAATGTTAAAAAGGCTTGGAGTCAATGACGTTATCTGTATTAGTTATGGAAGAGAAGGTAATCGACAATCCATGATAAGTAAACAGGTAGCAAAAGCTCTTGGATATGAATGGTTTTTTGTAAAGTATACAGCTCAAAAGTGTCATGAATGCCGTAACTCTAAAGAAGGCAATTATTTCCAAGAATGGGCTGGGAACCTGTCATCTCTGCCACATATACATGATTTTGTCGCTCTCAAAGAACTGAAAAACCAGAGAAAAATTCCAGACAATTCCGTTTTTGTTCCGGGACACACCGGAGATGTGCTTTCAGGTAGTCATATTCCCAAGTCTTACCTCGACACCTCAATAAGATATGATTTAGAAACCTTTTTGGCAGATTCCCTGAGAATGCATTACAATCTTTGGAAATTACCCTATAACTATGAGCTTGAACCTATTTTTAAAGAAAAATTAAAGAACTTAATATTTGGACTGGAAATAAATGATAATGAAACCTGTGCAAATGCAATAGAATTTTTTGATTTTAATGAAAGACAGCCCAAATTTATTATAAATTCAGTCAGAACCTATGAGTTTTTCGGGTATGAATGGAGAATACCATTCTGGGACACCGAACTGATTAATTTTTATCTGAAAATACCAATAAAACACAGGGTAAATCAGGACCTTTACAAAAAATATGCAAGAGATTGGTTATTCTCAGGAGACTTCAGCATACTTAAAAAAATAGATTGTACTACCGATATTTTAAACCTTAAGCCTCTAGAGAAACGCTCAAAATATGAAAAACTACAGTACTATAGGACATTTATTCACAGCTATTATGACGAGAAAATAGATAACCCGATATGGGGGATGCACTTTGAAAATCCCTTAATCTCAAGGCTTCTGACAAAATTTTCCAGATATAAGAATAAGAATATTGAAAAATATCCAATGCTAAAAACTATAATAGAATATAGAAATGAAACAAAATATCCTATGTCAGTAAATGGGATAAGCACTCTAAGTTACCTATCAGGTATTAAGGAAAGAGCATGATTATAATGAGACAAATATAAAGTTTTACTGAAGAACTAAAGCAAAAAAATTCCCATTTTTCTAAATACTCAATAGCTTTTCTTATACTTCTTGAGAACCTTGCTATTTACTTCAAAAGCCTTTTCGTCAATGTAACCTTTTTCCTGAGCCCATTCAAAGAATTTTTCAAGGACTCTAGCGGCTGTACCCGTAAACTTCTTGCCTCCTCCGACTTCAACTACATAATCGTTGAGAAACTCCTTAATTCCGGATGGGGTGAGATGCTCAGGACCAAAAATGTCGCAATAGCTCTTGTTGTCATGTTCATTTCGGGCATTATAAATTTCTCTGTCTTCTTCAGAGAAAGAATCTTCAGCACTAAATTCCAGGAATTCTTCATAAAGAAGGATCACATCTTCAAGGTCCAAGAAGGCATCAGGTTTCAAGCTAGCTTCCTGCTCATTCAAGAATATCCGAAAAGCTTCGTTTATAGTGGTCATAATATCTGCATCAGTATTTGTAAACTATATTTTTTGCTGCAAAAGATTTTATATTTTTCTCAAAACCTCCTTTTCAGGAGCGGATAGATGATATTCAAAAAAGGAAGATTGAGGAGAAACAAAAAGAAAAGGGAAGAAGAGAGAAGGAAAGAGAATAAAAAGATAAAAAAGTTATTTTTATTTTTATCTCTAACTCCTTTTAATATGTCTATACAGACATTTATTTTTTTACTTACATAGATTCGGGTGCTGCAATTCCAAGCGTATCAAGTGAGTTTGCAAGCACAATCCTTGCACAGTTCACAAGAGCCAGTCTTGCAGCCCTGACTTTCTCGTCCTCGGCAGCAATTACAGGGACAAAGCGGTAGAACTGGTTAAAAGCATCAGCGAGTTCACGGGCATAGATCGCAAGCACGTGAGGTTTGAGTTCGCGGGCTGCAAGGTCGATTATACTGTCAAACGATGCCATCTTCTTGATAAGATCGATTTCAGTGTCCTCGACAAGCAGAGAAGGCTCGATTTCTGCAGAGGGATCCCAGGCTACTTCTTCTTTTGCTTTCTCGAGAATACTGCAGGCACGAGCATGGGAATACTGGATATAAGGAGCGCCCTGCTTCTCAAAGTCCAGAGCCTCTTTCCAGTTGAAAACCGTGGATTTTTCCGGGGAGACCCTTACAATATCATATCTTACCGCGCCTATTCCCACCATTTCTGCAACCTGCTTCTTGAATTCGTAAGAGGTCTCAGGACGACGAGTTTCGACCTGTTCGAGGGCTGCTTCCGTAACCCTGTCAAAGAGCTCATCTGCACTTATGAACTGCCCGCGACGGGTGCTCATTGAACCTTCAGGGAGAGAGACAAATTCAAAAATAACGACTTCAGGTTCCTTGACTCCGATTGCGTTCAGGGTGGCCCTTAGCTGGCCTGAAATCAGCTTGTGGTCAGCTCCGAAAACATCGATTATGCGGTCTGCCTGTCCGGCTTTCCATTCATGGTAAGCAAGATCTCTTGTCGTGTAAAGAGAGGTACCGTTTGAACGCTGGATAACAAGAGTCTTTTTAAACCCGTAGTCTGAAAGATCTACCACAAGTGCCCCTTTGTCTGTTTTTGTCCTGCCGGTCGCCTTGATCCTTTCAACAATATCATGCACTGCCCCGGATTTAAGGAAACTAGATTCGTTGACAAACTTATCATGGACGACATTTAAACGAAGCAGAGTCTCCTTAATTCCTGAGATCGCCAGGGAAACTGCGTTGTTAAAACTGTCGATTGTCCTGACATCCCCGGCTTCTACCTTTTCCATAAGAGAATCAATTTCCTTTACATACTCCGGGTTTTTATCCAGCTCGATATTGGCTTTGATATACACATCAGCAATGGCAGAGTCGGGTTTTCGGGAAAGGTCAAGCTCAAAGCGTTCGCATGCCCAGGAAACTACTGCGATCTGGCGGCCCATATCATTGACATAATACTGTACCTCTACATCGTATCCTGCTCTCCTGAGAATGCGGGCAAGAGTGTCTCCGATAATGGAGTTTCGGATGTGCCCTACGTGTAAAGGACCATTAGGGTTTGCTGAGGTGTGCTCAAGTAAAATTTTATCCTTTGGGGCTCCGCAGCCAAATTTCTCCTTTTCTTCAAGAACTGCAGTAACTGTCCTATCCAGATAGTGCCTTCCTGCATGGAAGTTAATGTAAGGGCCAGAAGCACTTACCTCTCCTATGTATGAATTATCCGGAATTTCGATTGCAGAAACAATGCGGGTTGCAAGTTCTTTCGGGTTTTGCTTGTACAGACTTGCCAGCCTGAAAGCGGCCCTGCTTGCAAGGTCAGCGTAAGAAGAGGTTTCGAAATAAAGTTCGGAATCTTCAATTTCAAGTCCGACCTTTTGGATAGCGTCTTTTAAGATTGATGTAGCCTGAGCTTTTAATTCCAGGAACAAGATAAATCACCTGTAAAAACTACGAAAACAATGTGATAACTTTAATTTACTAATTTTGATTCAGTGATCTAAGGACAGTCTGATTAAAAAAGTATTGGATAAAAAATATTGGATAGGAGTCCGGATGAGATTAGACTCCAGTACTATACCTTAGAATTGCAGCAATGCCTCCGAAAGCGTTCATGAGTTGTGACCCTTCATCAAAGTCGGTAGACACGAAAACAACTTTTGCATTGCTTTTGTCAGCAAGGGCTGAGAACTCGTCAACGATATCGGTAACGTCCGTGACTTCAAGGGAAGCTCCACAGTTTGGACAATTCCCGGCTGTCGGGGCAGATTCTCCAGGTTTCCAGCGCCGTGTCCACTTATTTTCATATCCGCAAACACTGCACTTCGTGGTTACCCTTTCAGCCCGCAGATCTTCGGAAAGCAGGAGCACATCCACAGCGTTGATTTCAAGGTTTGCTCGTACCTGGGTCTCCCCATAGGCTACTTTACCTGAGTCGGAAATAAGTTCTTTGAAGAAGGCCCTGACAGCGTTCTTCTGCCCCATGAGTTCAAGATCCTGAAGCTTATCTGCGGCAGCATTCACGAGTTCCGAGAGCCCTGATTCGTCAGTATAAGCCGTATCAAAGAGCCCAAGGATCTTTCTCATAAGCTCGTGGTGCAGAAACTCTCCGGCATAGAACTCTTCCTTCGTAGGAGAAGGGCCTCCTATCAGGATACCTTTGAGATCTTTAGGCTCAACTGCTAGGAAAATATCATTTGCGGCGTCTCCTATCCTCTTATAGAATTCATGGATGGCAATTAGCCTGAGCTGCTGGAAACGATGAGAACTCTGACCACCTTTCCTCTGTTTTCCCGGAACTGTTGAGGTAAGGTTGCGAAAGGCCTCGATCCTTTTTCCGACCAGAAGCCCTACTGTGGCTTCCCTGCGGTCAAGCACCAGAAGCCCAAACGTGCCCTTATCCTTGAGCATATCCTCAAGAGGCTCAAGATAGAAAGAGGAGTCACAGTGATACTTATAAACAGTAATGGGTTCAGGAGGGACAATTACTTCGCTCTCCATACTCGTCTTGTTAGCTCCGATATCCACGGCCCCTGTGAAATAAACTATTCCGTTTTCAGGAACCTTGTCTAAATATCTGAGCCTTGAAAGGAGAGATTCAATGGCCCCCTGTACATTAGTCCTGGTAAGCTTAGACTTAATATTTGCAGCCTGCCCGTGTTCGTCTTTCAACTGGTTTGTAACGTCAAAAATCTGCTTGTCAGGAGGAATATAAAGCGAGATTAGCTCGGTACTTCTTCCTTTCTTATCCCTCAGGCTTTCAAGCTTCTTTTTAAATTCGTATTTTTCGTGTGCAGATTGTTCAGTCATTTTAAAAGTTCCCCATGAAGATAGCAAAATTCTGATATTTATGGTAAATTTGAAATTGAATCCGTTATTGAATTTGAGATTACTTTTTCGATTGAGATTGATAAATGTAAGGCAGATTAACTGGACTAGTGAATAAGTTTGAACTTTCAATTAATTTGAACTCAAATCGTCTTGAGCTTAGAATCAATTTGAACTACGGAATTTGAAAATACATTTAAGAATCTCACTTTTAACATTTTAAATATGAATCTTGGTAATTTTTGTTATTCAGTCCATCATTCGTTTAGCTTTTCGGTTAGCTCAACAAGGGTGATGAAAGATTTGATAACGACAAATCAACACAGAGAGTTCAGTCCCGACCGAAAGCTGAATGTAAAAACCGCTTTGAACATGAAAAACTGAAAGTAAGAGTACGCTGTCAGAAAAACCGACATTCCGAAATTTCGGAAAAAAGCCAGTGCCTATAAGGCGTAAACTTGTTCGTTTTCATGTTCTGTTGATATCACTAGATGTGAGACATAATTTTACTCAAACTGTATATGACTATAAAACTGGATTAATCCATGCTGGAACTATATCCTAATTGAAACATGAGTTTATATTTGTTTCTATCCCCCGACTTAGATTATATATTTATAGATATATAAGAATCATTCTGTATACTCTGAGGTTAATTATTATTAGTACTAATGGTAGAAAACTTGAGTTTAATCAAGATAGGAAACCCTTTTGACAGAAGATTTATTTCTGTTGACAGGGGACTTTTTCCCATCCTTTGATAACAGGACTACCCTGCTAATTTCAGATTCGTCTGCGATTTCATACCCAAGATGTTTTGCAAGTTCCTTTGAAAACTCTAAGACCTCTTCGTGAGTAGGCATTGCAGATCGGTCAAGCCTGAGCCTTGAAAAACCCAGATGCATATACGCTTTTATCTCCACAAAATCAGGAGAGGCTTTTTCCATTAGCTTGGCATAAGCCTCAGGCTTGAACAGGTTTTCACCTTTTACCAGGGTGGTTCTGATAACTGTCCTTGATTCTTTCTGTTTCATTAGGGACAGAGATTCATTGATCTTTTCCCATAGGGCAGGCGATCTGGGCTGGCAGACCTTAAGATAAGTCTCAAGATCCGGAGCATCGAGGCTCATGTAGAGCTGGGAAGGGGAAACTTTTGCAAGCATGTCGGGAACTGTGCCGTTTGTGACAAGAAATGTCGTAAAACCTCTTTTTTCGTACTCCTCGATAAGTTCAGGGAGATAAGGATAAAAGGTTGGTTCACCTGACAGGGAGATTGCAACATTGTTTGGTTCATTGCCCTCAAGCCAGCGTTCCTTAAGTGCATTAGGAGAACCGCCAAAGCCTGTAATTAACTTACGCTGGCAGACAATACTTTCTTCCACTATCTTCTCAGGTGAATCCCACTCCTCGGGCGCAGGAACAGGAACCTCAGTCGGGCGCCAGCAGAAAAGGCAACGTTGATTGCACATAAGCGTCGGAGTCATCTGAAGGCATCGATGAGACTGAACTCCATAAAACTTCGATTTATAGCAGAACCCCTGGTCATTCATAGCGTGTCTGAGCCAGAGACAGGTCTTAACGGCCGAGTGGCGGCCTGCCAAAGCATAGCCCTGCTTTTTCAGGAGAGTTTTGAAATCAGGAATGTCAAATGGAAGAACAGTAGATTCTCCTTCCAGATTTTCTTCCTGAATTTCCGGGAAATCTTTCCCGGCGTTTTCCTTTTTTTCTTCTAGCGGCATTTTTCGAATATTAAATCTTTGAGGTATATATAAGGATCGGAAAATAATTTTGGAGAGATTCAGAACTCTATACAAACCAACTGTAACCTGTAATAATTTAGATCTTACCAGAGGCTAAAAAAGTTCGACTCTCGATTAAAACTCAACTGAATCTTAATCAGTTGAATACAATTAATCTCAGATCTTGTCCGTGAGTTGTTGATTTTATTTGGAAAATCGGGCACATTCCCCACTTTGTGGAAAATGTATAGATATTCTTAAGCTTATGGTTTTCAATAACTTACGGACATGACCAGAAAAGAATTGTGTTTCTTTTCCAAAGTTGCTACAATATTCACATATTTTTGATAGATAGATGACGTTAATAAGCATTAACTAATATTTACGTAAAGTTATCCATATACTTTAATATTAGACTCCTCAAAAGATGATCAGTTTTTGAACATATATTAAGCCTTATTTACCTAATTAAACATAGCTTCAGTCCCTTCCCAATTAAATGTACTTTAATTGGACAAATAAGGTTTAATATCCCTTAAAAAACTCATCATTTTTCAAGGGGTCTAATATATAATAGTGTCCCTTCTGCAAAGATATATGCTATGATAAGCAAAATCATAACCTTAACACAAATATCTTTCAGTTCTGCATATTTATTAGACTACCTTAATAACTGATTTAGGGTAAGCTGAATAAACAAAATCCAATCAAAATCAGTCAAAAGCAAGAATTTTTACGTCAAAATTCTCTAAATCTACAATTGGGACTCTTGCAGGAACAGGCACCAGATTTACACGTTTTTGGAACTCTGTTTGGCCCTGCCAAGTTCCAGAATTGACCAGAAGGACGTTTTTATAACGTTGGACTCCAAGGGTGTGGACATGGCCTGTATGAATGATATCGGGCACAGGATCGATTATGAAATAATCCTTTTTCTCAGGAGATATGGAAACCCTGCTCCCATAGGTAGGAGCAAGGTGCCTGCGTTTTAGCATCTCAAGAACTGCACCCGCAGGTTCCTGATATGAGACTCCGGGGATGCTCGCCACAAGATCGTCAATCGACCTGCCGTGGTAGATAAGAATACGGACACCGTCAAGCTCCAGAAAAGCAGGATTACCAACAAAAACAATATTCTGAGGGAAATAAGCCTGAATATTTTCCGGCAGAGCGGGCTGGGGTTCTGCCTGGCGGACAGCATCATGATTTCCAGGGCTTATGATTACGCGAATGTGCTCGGGAATTTCCCTGAAATACTCGGCAGCTTTCCTATACTGTTCATAGACATCTAGAATTTCCAGTTCCATTTCTTGGTCAGGATAGATCCCTATTCCGTCAACAATGTCTCCTGCAACAACAAGATAACGAATACTGGCTGCAAGCTCTCGCATGCTTTCTGAGTCCGATTCTCCTTTCAAAAAATCCAGGAAATCAAGCCAGGCATCTTCCATAAACTGGGAACTACCCACGTGCACATCCGAAATCAGTACAGCTTTACCGTGGCTTCCGGTTCTGCGCTGGACATTATTCGGGATATCGGGTTGTATTAGCTTTGTGGCGAGCATGAGGCTTCCGTCATTTGTTACCGAACCCGTTACACCTATGATCTCATCGAGGAGAATTCTTGATGCAAATTCAAAAAGTTCTTTATCTGAATTCCGAATAAGAACTGGAAAAGAACCTGTCGGATCCTCTAACGAAAGAATTTTATGTCCATTTGTTGTGCTGCTGATGTCCGAAACCATGCCTATAATCGAGATTTCCTCAGAACCTCCGTCTCCTCCTCCTCGGCGAAAGCTTCTTCTTTTTAAGCTTTCGATGGGACGTGCATTGATCCTTCCCCGAATAATCTCTGAAAGCCTGCTGTATCTATCCCTGAAATACTGCACAAATTGCATGTATTCCCCTACACAGGTGGAATGCCCTGTTATATCGGAAAATACAGTCACAGGATTTCTGCCTGGATAGTGCTTGTATTCCTCGTTCTTAGAACCAGAAAGAAATCCGATTCCAGAAAAGGAGGAAGTTGACTCTTTCCTGAAAATTCTATTTGAAGGAGAGGGGGGAAGAGAGTTCCCTTGCCCAAAAAAAGAAGAAGATGACCTATTTATAGCCTGAGAGGGGAGAGAGGAGAAAGGCGGAGGCGCTGCCTTTACTGAAGAAAGGGAGGCAGAGGCAAGATGGGAGGCAGAAGCTTCGTCAGATGAAACCACATTTGATTGAGTATCCGGAGTATTCAGAATATCCGGAGCTGGTTCATAAGCCATATCTGGAACCATATCCGGAACTGAAATAGAATCAGGAACAGATTCTTGAAGTGATTTTATAATCGGCTCAGGAGCTGTAATAATAACATCAGGCTCTGAGGAAAGAATGGACTCTGAAAGAGAATTGGGCACTAAAAAAGAGTCAGATTCAGACGGTGGATTACTTGGTATGGAAGAAATTATGGGAGCTCCCGAAAGAATTTTCTTTTTCTCTGTATCAAGGGCATTTATTTTGTCCGAGGGGAACTTCCCTGTTAAAGTTTTGAAATCAGGTTTTCTTTCATATTCTGTGTCATCAGGGTTTTTTTCTTTCTTTGTAGAATTCAGCGTTGAAACCTTTCCGTAAGCGGCAAAGCCTTCAAGATCTATATGTTCAGTTCCTATGACAATAACAGAGTCATCTACAGTTGAGAGGATATATTTGAGCAGGTCTTCAGGAGAGTTACTGGAATAGATGAGCTCCACGGCTTCAGGGCTGATCTGATACTCTTTTTCCATAATAGCCCTTATAATATCCTTTCTTTCCATAATTCCAACCTGACCTTTCGAACTCATCTGAGCTCTTTCAAATCTTCGTGCCTGATCTGGCACTGTAACCGATCTCACTCAAGACTCGCAGAGACTAAAGCAAAAGCTGCTTAAAATATAAAAATTAATAAGATACGAAACTAATTTACTAAATTTACTTTGCTACCATAATAGAAGATTTTATGAAGCCTTTGTATTCTCGATAGAATACTTATAGTTATTAATTCCTATCTATTGTAGAATGAGTATTAGTTCCTATTAATATAGAATGAATCTGTTCATTATTTGTTTAAAAATTATAAAAGAATCAATTCAAAAGAGTCAGTTCAAAACTAATATAGATAAAGATAAGGTCTTCAATAAATTTAATTAAAAGGCTTAACAAATCAATTTTTGACTAATTTATATAAGTCAGAAAAGTAGAATGTATGACTGAAATAGTTCTGCGGCTGCATATAGTCTTAAAATCATATTAATCCTTGGGTCATAATAAATTCAATTAGATAAGATTCGGACAGAATAGGATAGAATATAACGCAGCACCTAGCACCTAAAAGAATAAAATCAAAAGAATAAAGGCTTAACATGAGCGAGATTAATAAGGAAAACAGTGTCCAGGAACAGGAAAAACCCTGGGTTTCCCTTGGGAAGGATTTGCTGTCTGTTGTAGCTGTCGTGATCATTTTCATGGTCCTTTCCAAGCTGGCATTCGGACTCTGGACTCCTATGGTTGCGGTGGAGTCGGGGAGTATGGAACCGCATATGCAAGTAGGAGATATTATCTTCATCAAAAGCGCCGACAGAGTGGACATTACCACAAATGAGGAAGGAAAAAATACAGACTATAAGTCTTTTTCAGATTACGGAGATGTGATTCTTTACCGCCCATATGGAGAGGAAGGAGTGACTCCAATAATTCATAGGGCCATGTACAGAGTAGAAGCGGGAGAGCCTATGTGGGAGAATGGCCCAGTTGCTCCGTATTCCGGTTATATTACCAAAGGAGACAATGTTATAACCAACACTCACTATGACCAAGAAGGACAGATAAGCTATAATATGCCTGTAAAAGACGAATGGATTATAGGAACCGCACAGTACAGGATTCCTTATCTGGGATATGTCAGACTGATCTTCTCATGAGCAAGGTCTATATCCACAACTTATCTTTTTAAGCTCTGAGCCAGTTTGTAAAGAAACTGGTTCAGACACTTGTTCTTTTAAAGCTTTGATTTCCTAGTTTATCCTTTTTATTTCTGGTTGATGCTTTTAACCATAAAAGACTTCAAGAAATTACAGGAAATATCACAATAAGACTACAGTCTTTGAAAGCAAAACAATTCCAAAACAGATAAATAAAGGTAAGAAATGAAAAAACCGTTAGAATAATAATTAAGAAACAATAAAAACAGAAAAATCAATAAAAAACATTCGGAAAAATGAAACTGAATAAATTAAAAATCGGCAAAACCGAAACCCCTGGAAATCTTCTTCTTGCACCTATGGCAGATGTGACAAATCTGGCTTTTAGGCTGCTCTGCAGGCAGAATGGAGCTGACCTTACCTATACCGAGATGATCAGCGCAGATGCCTTGCTCAACGAAAACCGAAAATCTCTTCTCAAAGGTATCTGTTCCCCTAAAGACCGACCTTTCGGAGTTCAGCTTGTAGGAAGTTCTCCTGAGAAATTGAGGGAAGCTGCACTCTTTATTGAAGAGGAGTACAGTCCTGAGATTATCGACGTGAATATGGGCTGCCCTGCGCAGCGCATTACGGGAACAGGATGTGGCTCGGCTCTTCTCAATTCCCAGAAACTTGTATACGAAATAATCTCAGAGCTAACCGATGTGCTGAAGACTCCTGTAACTGTAAAGATCCGAATTCTGAAGAGGGATGAAAAAACCCTTGAGATTGCGCGCCTGATCGAAAAAGCTGGAGCTTCGGCCTTGACCGTACATGGCAGGAGAGCAGAGCAGATGTACTCCGGAAGTTCGAACCTTACAGTGATCCGAGCCGTCAAACATGAAATTTCCATTCCAGTGATTGCAAACGGGGATATAAGGGATGAGGAGTCTGCCGAAGCTACCCTTGATTTTACAGGCTGTGACGGGCTTATGATAGGGCGCGCAGCAATGGGAAATCCCTTTATTTTTAAAAGGATAAGGCACTATCTGGAAACCGGGGAAAAGCTGGAATTTGACAGGCAGGCACGGCAGTTGAAGAACTTTGAGAACTATATCGCCTTACTTGAAGAATATAATCTTTACACATCTACAAATCTAAGAATGCACGCTCACTGGTTTACAAAAGGGCTGCGTGGCTCGCGGCAGATTAGGGAAAAGATTAATAATCTGAAAGATGGAAAGGCGATGATTGAGTTAATAAAGGATTCCTATTAGGAGAAATATTAAAATATTCCATATTTTTTAAAAGATCTTTGTTTACGGCCAATGTGTGACAAAACGTGAACAAGAGACAGGTTAACCTGGAAAATAACAAATATAATACGTTTAAAAAAAAAATTAGAGATTAGAAATATATATAATAATTTCTTTTAATTCACCGAAAGCCTAATAATATTCTACACTATTATCCATGAACTATCAGGCACAAAACAGCGTGAACCCAGAATTGAAAATAAATCTTTCGATATTAATTATAACTCAATGGTATGAAAGAGATCCAGGTTAACATTTGCCATTTAGGTTTTGGATCCCTGAAGTACATATACATTTTATATTTATTTTATATCGTAGTAGTGCCTGAAGAAAGAGTCAGACGCTGATTGATACCTATTATGTCTGACAAATTAGTAAATTGGATAACATTAGGTTGATTCGATTAGTATTCGATTAATAGCAGTGTGCCAGACAGCTAATTAAGACTTGCCAAACAGACTGCCGAGAACAGCAAAAATACAGAAAAATTAGAAAAACGATAGATAAAATCTCATTAAAAGGAGAATCCAGATGAAGGAAATCAGAATACACGGTCGAGGAGGCCAGGGTTCTGTTACCGCGGCTGAATTGCTTTCAGTTGCAGCTTTTGAAGATGGAAAGTTCAGCCAGGCCTTTCCCGCTTTTGGGGTAGAGCGTAGAGGTGCCCCAGTCCAGGCATTCACGAGGATTAGCAATAATCCTATAAGGCTACGAAGCCAGATTTACACTCCGGATTATGTTATCGTCCAGGATGCAACCCTGCTCGAAACTGTTGACGTTGCAAGCGGGATAAAGGATGATGGGATAATTATTGTTAACACAACTGAAAAGCCGGAAAGCCTGAAACTAGATACAAAAGCTAAGGTCATGACCGTGGATGCTACGAAGGTGGCAATGGATATTATAGGAGTTCCCATTGTAAACACCGTCCTTCTTGGTGCCTTTGCGGGTGCAACCGGAGAAATCAATGTTGAGTCAATCCAGCATGCAATAAAGGCTCGTTTTCCAGGAAAGGTTGGAGAAAAGAATGCAAATGCAATTCAGAAGGCCTACAAGCTTATAAAGGGGGAAGAAGCGTGAGTAACGGATCCGAACAAGACCGCAAGATACGACCCGAAGTTCTGAAAAATGAAGAGGAAGAGGAAGGTTTAAACATTTCACGCTGCAGAGTTTGTAAACCTGGGTCTACCCTTAAAAACAAAACCGGAGGCTGGAGAAACTTCCGTCCTGTTTATATTTACGAAAAATGTACCAAGTGCGGCATCTGCGAAATTGTCTGCCCTGATATGTCTGTCAAACCCAGGGAAGACGGCTTTTTTGAATATGATTATGATTACTGCAAAGGCTGCGGAATTTGTGCAAATGAGTGCCCTGCAGATGCAATTGAAATGATTCTGGAGGAGAAATAATGATTAATCCAGCTTACAAGAAAAAAATGGTCGTTGTAGAAGGTTCCTATGCTGTGGCCCATGCTGCAAAGGTCTGCCGTCCAAATGTTATTTCAGCCTATCCGATTACTCCCCAGACACATATTGTTGAAGACCTGTCACAGTTTATAGCAGACGGGGAAATCCCTAACTGTGAGTATATTAATGTGGAAGCCGAGTTCTCGGCAATTTCTGCCCTCATAGGAGCATCAGCAGTAGGCGCAAGAACCTACTCAGCCACAACTTCTCAGGGACTTCTGCTCATGCATGAAGCACTTTTTAACACTTCAGGCATGAGGCTTCCGGTTGTAATGACAGTGGCAAATAGAGCAATTAGTGCTCCAATCAACATCTGGAATGATCACCAGGATGCGATTGCGCAGAGGGATACAGGCTGGATCCAGCTCTATGTAGAGGATGTTCAGGAAGCATGTGACACTCTACCCCAACTCTATAAAATCGCAGAAGACAATGAGATAATGGTTCCAGGTATGGTCTGCATGGATGGTTTTATCCTGTCTCATGTTTACGAGCCTGTTGTCCTACTTGAACAGGAATTAACTGACAATTTCCTTCCGCCTTTCCAGCCCAATGATATTCTCGACCCTGAAGATCCCAAGACCTTCGGAGCCTTTGCAGCCCCAGATACTTATGAAGAGTTCAGATATCTCCATGAGCAGGCAATGCAGAAAGCTCTTCCGAAAATCGAGGCCGTTGCAAAGGAGTTTGAAGAAATCTTTGGTAGATATCACGGAGGACTTATTGATGGATATATGCTTGATGATGCCGAGATTATTATCATGTCTATGGGCTCTATTCTGGGCACTGTCAAGGATGTTGTTGACGAGTACAGAGCAAAAGGAGAAAAGATCGGTGTCTTAAAGGTCAGATCCTTCAGGCCTTTCCCGAAGGAACAGATCTGCGAAGCTGTTAAGAATGCTCATGCCGTCGTCGTACTCGATAAGAACATTTCCATAGGGACAAACGAAGGAGCGCTCTTTACAGAAACCAAGTCCTGCCTCTACAATAGTAAAGTCCGTGTACCTGTGATTGGCTATACTATAGGGCACGGAGGCCGTGACATTCGTGTGGAAAGTATTGCAAAGGTTATAGAAGAAACCAAAAAAGTTGCAAAGTCCGGAATCACGGTTGAAAGCCAGTTTCTGGATCTTAAGGAGGAGTTGCTATGAGTAAAACTGCACCAAAAACATATATCACATCCGGGCACAGCGGCTGTGCAGGTTGCTGTGATGCCTTTGCTGCAAAATTCACACTCATGGGCGCAGGCCCAAATACAATTGTAGTTAATCCGACAGGCTGCCTTGAAGTTATGTCCACACCTTTCCCGTATTCCTCCTGGCAGGTTCCCTGGATCCACTCCCTCTTTGAAAACGCAGGTGCAGTGGCTTCAGGTGTGGAAGCTGCTTTGAAGGCTCTTGGCAAAAAGGATGATATCAAGATTGTGGCAATCGGAGGAGATGGTTCTACTATGGATATAGGACTCGGTTCCCTTTCGGGCGCATTCGAGAGAGGCCACGACTTCACATATGTCTGTATGGACAACGAAGCTTATATGAATACCGGAATCCAACGCAGCAGTGGAACTCCTTTCGATGCAAGCACAACTACCACTCCACCCGGAAAAGTCTCCTTTGGAAACCCACGCCCCAAGAAGAACATGCCTGCTATTATGGCAGCTCATGGTTCTCCTTATGTTGCAACAACTTCAATAGGCTTCCCAAGAGATATGATGCGTAAGGTCAAGAAAGCCACCGAAATCGTGGGCCCAACTTATATACACTCTCACTGTCCCTGTACAACAGGCTGGGGCTTTGACACCTCCAAGACCCTAGAAATCGCCAAACTCGCAGTCGAAACCTGCCTCTGGCCAATGTACGAAATGGAAAACGGGGAAATTACCCAGGTCAGGAAGGTTAAGGACCCCAAGCCAGTTGAGGAATACCTGAGGACCCAGAAAAGGTTCAAACACCTCTTCACCATGGAAGGCGGTGAAGAAGAAATCAAGAAGATCCAGGCTACTGCAGACTGGAACATAAAGCACTTTGGACTTCAGTAAAAACTGAAGCTCTGCTTTTTTATTTTACTTTTATTTTTTAGTGAGTTCATCCCAAAATCCATTTTCATTCTCAATTATCAGAATTATCCTGGATTACTTTCATGATTTGAAGCTCGATTGATCACTTAAAATGTGGAAACCGAAGAAGCAAATTTTAGGTTTTGGGATAGGCTCGAAAACTAAAGTGAAAAGTAGCAAAATTAGAGTCTAAAGCTGGCTATGTGCATTAACATAGATTATATAAAAGTTCTCTGAATAAATTGAAATTTTACTGTGGATATTATATAGTCAACTTAGCGCCTTAAAAACTGAAAAAGCAATTTATGCAAAATAAGAAAGAATAAGACTATGAATAGGCTTCTCATTAAGTGTGATTAGGCATCTGTTTTTAATGCCGTTTTTTAAGAACTGTTTTTTAAGAACTGTTTTTTAAGAACCGTTTTTTAAGAACTGTTTTTTAAGAACTGTTTTTTAAGAACCGTTTTTCAAAGACACCGTTTTTCAAAGACACCGTTTTTCACAGATGCCTGGCAATTCAGATATCTTTTGATTATATAAAATTACGGATGTACTGAAAATTAAATATAAAATTCTGGAAGTACCGTAATATATAAAATAAGTTTATATATAAACAAGGAAAGAAAATTTTCTTTTCTATATTTGATTGAGCCTGGAAGTATCCTTGATTTTCAAATTGTTAGAATTACTCGAATTAGAATTATCGAGATATTAAAAAGACATAAGAATGGAATCCTGGATTTAAATCCGAATTAAAAAAAAATTTTATTGAAAAAAGTAAGTTACTGAATGATTACAGATCAACTAACGGCAACTGTCTTCTCAGGTCAGGCAAATAGCCTTCTCTGTGCAGAGCTATTTTATAATCACTTATTGTTCTGCATAATTTGTTAGTATATTTTATACAGTCTGTACCAACATTTCCCTTGAACAGCACCTTTTCAGTTTTCTCAATAAATTCGGGGTAGGTAAATAACAGTTCTTCTTTAGTGTGCAGGAACAGAGCTGTAAAGTCCCTGTGAATGCCCATGCTTCTTTTCAGCAATTCAACATTCAGGTGGTCCTCAGACAGAAAGGGGTTGAATTTCACAAAGGTGTGAAAATCTGCAATATTCTGATTTAATGAGTTCAGGATTGAATACAGAACATTATCGGTCTCCGGAAGGGGGATATCCGGAAGATCGAGGTATTCTCCAGCGAAAGTTTCATTTTCTTTTATATTTTGATCCCGGGTTGTATCACGGTTCATTTTTATCATCCTGATTGCGGTATTTATTTTAATAAGTACAGTGGCTTCCATTTCATATGACGGGTTCAGTCACTTGCTTTTATGTGGCTTTCAGATACACTTATGGATTGGCTTAGGATAGCTCCCAATAAATACTTAGTTGCCAGCGTATCCGTTGCTTCCCCACTCGAAGCGGTTATACGCACATGGGTTAGATGCTTCAGACTCCGTTTTTCTTTATAAACCCAGCCTGAGAGATTTAGTCCTGGGATTCTATAAAATATAATAAATTAAACGATTAGGCTCTTGCATCTCACCATATATAAAATTATGTCTTAATAAAACCGAATAAATATAATTATAATTAATTACTATTCAATTTCACAAAAAAATATTTGAATAGTAATTAAAATAATGTTCAGAAGAGTTTTAGATAATTCTTGAGCGAGTGCAGGATGAATACTGAATTATTTCGGAAAAACTCCTGATAAGCCCGTGAAATATTTTCTATCTGTAAAAGAAGCTCAGGGTTCTTTTAAGCCCCGGAATTTCTTCTACTCTCGAGTATTTCCATCCCAAAAACTGCAAATCCGTACACAAGGCTCAATACTAAAATGATCGTTGCACCGGATGGGACATCCAGAGCATATGAAAGACCTATTCCAGTTACACTGATCACAGTTCCGAAAACTATGGAAATTAGCATCATCTTCTTCAGGTTATGGGTGAATTTGCGGCTCAGAGAAGCAGGAATGGTAAGAAGAGCGATTACAAGGATGATACCCACGACCTTGATGAGCACTACGATTGTCAGAGCAATGATACAGAGAAGGAAAAGGTAAAGCTTCTCAGTAGGAAGACCCTGCACGGTTGTGAATTCTTCGTCAAAACAGAGAGCAAGAAATTCCTTGTAAAAAAGATAAACTGCGCCTAATATTATTATATCAAGAACCAACATAAAGTAAAGATCAGAACGAGGAACTGTTAAAATATTCCCAAATAGATAGGTCATAAGATCAGGAGCATAACCAGGAGTCAGATAGACAAAAATTATTCCAAGTGCCATTCCAAGAGACCAGAGTATACCTATAGCACTGTCTTCCGGGATTTTAGACTTCTTGCTAACAGTTCCCATAACAAGGGCCGAAAGCAGGCTGAAAGGAAGAATTCCGAACATGGGGTTGATTCCGAGGTAATAGCCCAAGCCAACACCTCCAAAGGAAGCGTGCGCTATCCCTCCACTTATAAAGACTATTTTTTTAACTACAACGTAGACTCCTATAATCCCGCAGGCTATGCTTGCAAGAACAGCGGCTGCCAGAGCATTCTGAATAAAACTGTATTGCAGAAAATCAAACATTTTTATTTCTCCATCTGTTTTTTAAACCAACCTTGAGTTCAGGAATTTTCCTCATGATTTTCCAGCACCCTGTGAGGGATTCCATGAGCAATTAGTTCAACAGGACACTGATAGGTAGCTTCCAGATCTTCAACCGGGATTTCTCTGGAGTTATGGTAATGAAAAGTGCGGTTTAGGCAGGCTATTTTGTCTACATAAACGGAAACTGCACTGAGGTCGTGAGTAACCATGACAACTGCCATTTCCTGCTTGAGCCTGTTCAACAGGCGATAAAGTTCATCCTGCATATGCGGATCAAGCCCGGAATTAGGTTCGTCTAAAAGCAGAAGTTTGGGATTCGTAGCAAGAGCTCGTGCAATAAAGACTCTCTGACGCTGCCCGCCCGAAAGCTGCCCGATCTGCCGATCTTTGTACTGGAACATTTCTACGGTCTTAAGGGCTTCTTCTGCAGCCTTTTTGTCTTCTTCTCTGTACTTTTTCAGAAAGCCCGTATGGCTGATCCTGCCTGTAAGCACAACTTCCCAAACACTAATAGGAAAGTCAAAATCAAAACCTCTGTATTGAGGGACATATCCTACAAGCTCTCTGCTTTTCTCTGGAGATTTCCCAAAAAGCTTCACATTTCCCCTGTAAGGCTTCAGAAGCCCAAGAAGCACCTTGAGAAATGTAGTCTTTCCTCCCCCATTAGGTCCGATAATCCCAAGGAGTCCATTGGGCTCCTTTAATTCAAAATTGATTGCTTCAAGAATAGTCTGGGTTCCGTAACGAACCCAGACATCTTTCAGTTCTATAACCTTCTCCATTGCCTTCCCTTCAGAATATCGTTTTTATTTTTCGAGTTACGATCTTTTCGATATTTAGATGCAAAACTTGAGTAGTTGACTTATCAGGACTCGAATGCTAATTTTACTGACTTCATACAAGGTTTCTGGCAAAAATATCGGATACATTATTCATATTTCCAATGTAATCCTTTGCAAGTGGGTCTACAGCTACAACTTCACCGCCTATTTCTTCAGCTACGGATTGAGCACTTCGCGTGCTGAACTGGGGCTGGATAAAGATTACTTTAACCTGTTTCTCTTTTGAAAGGTCTATAAGCTTCGCCAGATCCTGAGCACTTGGTTCTTTTCCTTCAATTTCTACTGGAATCATTGTAAGGTTGTAATCCGCTGCGAAATAACCCCAGGAAGGATGATAGACCATGAAGCTCCTTTCCGTTTTTCCCTCAAGCTTTTCCCGAATCCTGGCATCCAAAGCGTCCAGCTCTTCAAGGTAAGCGTCCCTGTTCTGAGTATAGTACTCTTTGTTTTCAGGATCGATTTTTACAAGTCCTTCGCAAATATTCTCGACCATTATCTTTGCATTTGCAGGAGATGTCCAGATATGGGAATCAAGCTCTTCGTGAATGCCGGTCTGAGTACTGTTATCAGATTTATTCTCATCCTCTTCAAGCTCTGCTGCGTGTTCTTCTGCTCCCTCTCCTTCACTATGGTCGTGGGCAGTAAGTTCTTTAAGCTGAATTCCGTCAGAAGAATTTACTATGAGAGTTCCACTGTTGATAGATTCGAATCTATCGATCCAGACTTTCTCAAAGGGCATATCAACGCCGACCGTAACATACATACGAGCTTCACTCACTTTTCCCATCTCTTTAGGAGAGGGCTCATAAGTGTGAGGGTCTGCTCCCGGAGGGATTATAAGAACGGTTTTCACTTTGTCTCCCCCCACTTTTTCTACAAACTCAGCCTGAGGAAGCACACTTACAGCTACGATTATAGGCTCATTCGGCCCTGCTACTTCAACTTTCTGTCCTGTATTTTCATTATTTTGGGAGTTACTTGGACCTGTACAGCCGCTGGCAAAAAGGCTCAGACCAACAGTCAAGAGCACTAATAGAGGTAGAATTTTCAGATTCATAATTGAGATCCCGCTTTCTTCACTTTCACTTTTTCTTGGCTCACGAATATATTTCTGAATGAGATAAGACCGATACCAAGGAGAATAAATTTGGTGTATACCCAAATTTTTGAATGATTCAGGGAATTTTTTGGCGTAAGTCCAAATTTATCTCGAAGCTCATTTCGGGCTTTATGCAATATTGATTTTCACTTAGTATTTCACTAGCGCCTCGTCAATATCTTGTTAGTACTTGATAGCGCTTGATTAGCGTCTCAGTTGGAACTTGATTAGCATTTTAGTTCTTTTTTGGTATTTCGTTTAGTATTCCGTTTAGTATTTCGTTTAATGCTTCACTTATGCTTCACTTATGCTTCACTTATGCTTCACTTATTCCGGCAATCGATGATGTGTTTCTTCATGCAGGCATTTTCCATGACTTATTTCTCCGCATACACCGAACATCGGGTGACCCATTGAGCTGCAGATTTTATCAACCGCATCCCTGGAAACAAAAGCCTCAAAGCGCGAAACTTCATCACAGGCTTCCTCCGACGAAAGACCATAATGGGTTAAAAGAAGACTGAGAATCCTGTGCCTTCGGATAAGAAATTGCGTATATGCCTTACCCAATTCCGTCAGATCCACTCCCCTGTAAGGAACGTGGTTTAGGTAGCCTGCATTTGCAAGCTCGTTTAAGGTCTTGCTTGTAGTTGAAGGGTCTACCTGCAGGCCTGAAGAGATCTCTGTAGTTCTTACAGTTCCTCCTTTTTCAAGAATGAACTTAAGATAATCTACCTTTCTCGGAGAGAGTTCAAGGCCTGTAAATTCAGGATAACTTTGCTCATTCATATATAGAAATATAAAAAACCGGTATTTATTGTTTGCCATATACCAAATTATAGGGTTATAATTTTACTGTAGCAAAACTAGAAAAACAGAGGAAGAGCAGGAAAAATCTTGGAAATAACAGTTAAAACTCTCAGTAAGAGAAAAAATCAGTAAAGAAGAAACTCAGTAAAAGAAGATATGCACAGCAGATACCAGCAGAAAACTCACGATACCCATCAAGGCGCTCCCAAGGGTATTTGACCTGAAGACCTCAGAGGGTTCCAGTTCTGCAAGCTCTCCAAAAATCCAGAAGAAAGGATCATTGACATGGGAAATCAGAAAAGTGCCTGAAGCCATTGAAAGGATAACGATTTCCGGAGGAAGCCCCAGTTCAGGAATCAGAGGCAGTAAGAGAGAAGGTGCAATGAGCATGGTCACAATCCTTGATCCCTGTACGGTTTGAAGAGCTGCAGCAACGAGAAAAGGCACAAGGATATGAGGGAGGCTCAACTGCAAGAAAAACCTGCCAAGAGCCTCTCCTGCTCCTGTCATGGCAAGAGTAGCCCCAAGAGCGCCGCCTCCGCAGAGATCGAGAAGTACAACCCCACTTCTTCTTACAGCTTTTTCGACCAGCGTTCTCAGTACCAGAGATCCGAGCTTTCTGCCGGAAAAGATGGAGAGAAGAACTCCTATAAGGAGCGCAATGTTCGGATTTCCCAGAAACGTGAGCATAGGATGAGGATGTTCAAAGCTTGCCTGAAGGAGAATAAGAAGTAAAGGGATAAAAATTGGAGAATAAGCTTCGATTCTCCGGGGTTTTTCGGCAGGGTTATTATATATTTCTGAAGCTTTTTCCTGAACTTCGGCTGTCTTTTCTTTTATTCTATCCGAAAGGCCTGTAGTTTTAGACTTTTTTAAATTCCTAGAGTAGAGGTAACCTGCAAAGGAAGTGGGAACTGCGATAAGAAGCCCCAGAATAAAAAGCCTGTCCATATTAGCTGATAGCTCTTCTGCTGCCGAGATGACGACAGGAGAAGGATAGACAAGATTAAATGAAGCAACAGCTCCTAGTGCAAGAGCTGTTGCAGTGGAAATAGAGGGGTTATCAAGTCTGGCAGCCAACTCTTTAGCTATTGGAACAAAGATAACATAGGCAAGAATGTAACACATTAGAGGAACAGAAAAAAGAAAGCCAAGGACATTAAGGGCAAGTAGAGGATTTCTGGAAAAACGTATAATATCAGAGGCTATTAAGGACATTCCTCCAGTTCCCTGGAGCAAAAGTCCGATAACACTTCCACAAGTAATAATAATAGCAAAACGAGAAAACACGCTGCCCAATCCCCCGGTTATTGCTTCGACCGTAGCCAGGGGCTCTCCTGCAAGGATTCCTGTAAAAACGGATACAAGGACAAGGCTGAGAAAAGGGTGCAACCTGAGTCTGGTTGTAAAAAATAAAATGCAGAGAAGGGCGAAAAGGAATATAACTACAGGATGCATACTTAAAACCTGATCGTGAGTTTTTAAATATTTGCTTCAACAGAGAATAACTGTTCAAGATTAAATATTTTTTTAAATATTCTTTTCGGGAGAAAACAGTTTAACGATTAAGCATTTTTTAGGGATAAGAAAATCCAGTAAGTTTAAACATTCTCTTTTGTAGAGGATAGTGCATTCAGTTAAATATCCTCTCCATTATTCTAGCTCCTTCCCTGCTCACTTCCAATTTTTGTGGAGGACAGTTTACTCAGTAAAAACATTCTCTTCAGGAGAAGATAACTCACTGAGTTCTTCGATTTCTTCTTCTCCAAGTACTCTTACAAGATTTAGTAGAATAAGAAGCCTGTTCCCTACTTTTCCTACGCCTGTTAAATATTCCGCATTTATTTTCGACTTGATCATCTCAGGGGGCGCTTGAATTGAAGAAAGGGGCAGGTTAATGACCTCCTTTACGGAATTTACAAGCATTCCAATAACTGTATCTTTGACTTCTACTATGATGATTCTGGATAGGCTGTCGGTCTCTTTCGAATTGAACTCAAGCCGCTTGTTAAGATCTATCACCACGAGGATCTTTCCCCGCAGGTTAATGAGCCCTTTTACACATTCCGGAGCCTGAGGAATACGGGTGATCCTAGGAACCGGAATAACTTCGGAGACCTGCATGATATCTACTCCGAACTCTTCACCTGAAAGCTCAAAGGTCACTAAACGTAAATTTTCTTCAGAAAGTCTTGAACCCTCATCTAATGTTTCTTCAAACATTTGAATTCCTCAAACTAACTCAGAGATTTTAACTTAAAGTGTTTTCTGATCCTTCTTTTGAGTCACCAAGTTTGAACTTCTCGGTTGCTTTTCTCATCCTTTCCCCAATTAAAGAAAGGTCACTTGCCATATTGGCAAGTTCTGACATTGAAGCACTCTGCTCTTCGAGAGATGCAGCCGTTTCCTGGGTTCCTGCGGCGGATTGTTCCGAAATTAAAGAAATATCCTCCAGAGTTGAAGTGATCTCTTCAATGGATGCAGACTGTTCTTCTGTAGCGGCTGCAACATCTTCTATCATATTTGTTATTTCATTGATTGTAGAAACAATCCCTGCAACCATTTCAACCGCGTTATTAACAGACAATGAACCGGCCTGCACATCTTTTCTACTGGCCTCTATACTTTCCACGGTTTCACTGATACTCCCTCTTATTTCATTGATTAGACTGGAAATATTATTAGCAGCATGACCGGATTCATCGGCAAGTTTTCGGACTTCATCAGCTACAACAGAGAAACCTCGACCATGTTCGCCAGCCCGAGCAGCCTCAATTGCAGCATTCAGCGCAAGCATATTTGTCTGGTCTGCAATCTTGGTAATAAGATTCACAATTTCATTAATTTGTTGAGATTTGGAATCCAGCTCCATAATTACTTTCTCAGTCTCATCAACGGAAGAACGAATAAGGTCCATTTTTAACAGAATCTCTCTTGAAGCATTTCCAATGCTATTGACATTACTATTAACAAGACTTGTGTTCTTAGAAACCTTCTGGGTATTCTCCGCAATTTCCTGGATATTATGTGTCATGTCCTGCATTGCGTGAGTGATATCCACTATCTTTGTACTCTGCACTTCGGTCCCGTTTGAAATTTCAGCCGCAGTGTCAGAAATTTTCCTTGAAGCAGAAGCCACTTCCTCAGAAGAAGCAGACATTTCTTCTGAAAGTGTAGAAAGGTGAACCGAACTTTCCTGAATTCCTTTTATAAGGCTACGAAGGTTTTCAACCATTAATTTAAAAGCTTGTGAGAGTTGAGAAATTTCGCTTCTTGAATTTCCTTTAATCTCAACATTAAGATCTCCTTTCGAAATTTTATCGGCTGCTTGGAGCAGTTCGTAGATGGGCTTTCTGTAGAGGTTCAGAATCACAAAAACAAGTAAGGCCCCAATAAGTATCGAAAGAAAGGTAACGAGAAAGATCTTATTTACAGAATTTTCTATCAAGATATCGAGCTGCTCTTTCTGGTCGGTACTGGCGGCTTCAGCATCTCCTTTAACCTTTGCAGCTATGGTTGCCATATTTTTCACATCAACCGCCTGTTTCTCTTTAAGACTTTTCAGGCGATCAAAGTCCCTCTGAATTTCTTTGGCGTTGGAGATTATTTCATTTCCGCGCTCAATGTTTTCAGGTTTCACTATCTGTTTATTTAAATTCTCAGTAACTATAATTATATTTTCCATAGACTGATCGAATTTTTCCGCATATTGACCATCAGGAGTGATTATATAATTTTGATATTCGCTTTGAGCTTCCATTGCAAGTATGCTAATTTTCTGAGCTTCCTGAGCATTGGATAACTTCTGCTGGAGAACTTCACCTGAAGAACCATTTTTTACATATTGTTGGTACTGAAGCATCTGGTCTTGATACATCTCATCTGCTTTCTGCAAAATAAGTTCACCGTTTGTGATAATATTGTTTCTCAGGGCAATCTCTTCATCGTTTGCTTTAACATAGCTGTCAAAACTTTCCTTGAATTCGTCAGAAGTTTCCAGAATAGAATCCATCCGATCCTGATTTACAGGATCAAGGTAGACAAGATATATTCCTTTGGATATAGCTGCTTGTGTGGGCACAAGATCAAGATGTTTATAAGTATCGTTTTTATAGACAGAATCACCATGAATAACGTAACTTTCCTGAGCTTCCAGGGCCCCCTGCATGTTATTCATGATAAAGGTCATATTTTGAATGGCTCGGCTTTTCTTTTCAACATCGTTCATTCCCTGATAGCCTGTATACCCAACAAAGAAAATCAAAACTAGAAGAAGAGCAAAGCCTATCATTACATGTCCTATTTTTGTATTTTTATACATCTTTTTCACCCTTGCCTCTAGCTTCTCCGTCTCTATACCTCTTCTATATGTATGGATTGTAACCTGTCAGTGGTACCCGCGAAGGAAAGTAGATTGGAGGAAACATTTCTATGGAGATTGCTTGATCTTCCCAACCAATAATTCAATACAGACTATTTAAGAGTTGATAAATTTTTTGATTTATTAAAAATAAGAAACTCAATAAAAAAAATTACACCCTGTATTTTTACTCTATAGTTTTCACCAGTCTCATTAGATATTTCTTTAATCAACTACCTTTTTGTCTCCACATATACTGTATCTTCAAGATTCCGCGGTTGTAAGAAAATTCTCGATATATGAGCCAAAATCTCCAAAGTTTATGGGTTTGGCAAGAACAGCATAACATCCGGCCTTAAGGAACTTTTCTTTACTTTCAGGATCAGAGTAACCTGTAACTGCGACTACCTTTATACTCCGGGTTTCAGGGTTAAGTTTGATTTTTTGAAGCAATTCAAGACCGTGCATTTTCGGAAGTTCCATATCAAGCAATATAAGATCAATATTTGTTTTATTGAGAATCTCTAGGGCTTCAAAACCGTTTTTCGCTTTCTTTGGATCATATCCAAAGGATTTAAGTAAGTCCATTTCGATTGTCAGATTAAGTAAATTATCTTCAACAATTAGAATTTCAGGCACTCAAATCTACTCCTAGGAGGCTGCTTGAAGATTTGTAAACAATATTTTTGTAAGCAGGATTCTGTCAAAGAAGTATTGAATAGCCAATCTTCTTGGGAAGATCTGAAATAGGAAAAACATAAAACAATTCCTTATTTTATTTTCAATCTTCAGCAAGTACATCTTAGATCTTCCTAAAACCAGGATCAAGAAGTCCTGAAAGCACTATTTTGTCTTTAACAAATGCCCCTACACCTACAAATTGTTCCAAGGTTAACTTTTCAATTTATTGAATAATATATGAAATTCGAGAGAATATAAATTTATTTGCTAAATTTAGAATAAGATTTTCAATATATAAATAACAGTAACAATAATTTATTTAAGTATGTGTGTCATTTTAGGTATTATTATCAGGAAAACTTGAAACTATTACCATAGAACACTAAAGCAAATAGAAAAACATTTTATACATTATTCAAATATTTATTACTGTTCTCCTCAAGTTTACAGATAAAATTAGAAATCGGCTGCAGAATGGGAAAGTGCTCAAAACTTTTGTAGATAATTTGTTAACGTCCCAGTTAGCAAGAACATTTAAATAAATATCTTGAACTCATAATTTTATAAAGGCAATTAAAAAATTTAATATAGAAAGCCCCGTATATATTTTTCTACATTATTGGGATATATTTGTCTCAACAAAAAACTTGCGCTGTTTACTTTTGTTAACCTTTAATGGCTTTCAAATTGAAGTCTTTTTATTCATATCATGAGTTTATGAAGAATACATAGGCAAGAGGCGAGATTCGGCATAGGTAGGAATAAGGTGTCGGAACATTCCAAAAAAGCTGGAGTGAAAATATTATCCGATATTGTCGCTTGTTCAAGAACGAAAGAAGGGAAATGCATGGCCAGAGTTATGATCGTGGACGATGTCGAATTTATGCGGATGATAATTAGAGATATTCTTCTGATGCACGGACATGAAGTGGTTGCTGAGGTCAGTGATGGAGAAGAGGCAATTCAGACATATATCGAAGTAAAGCCCGATATTGTGTTAATGGATATAATTATGCCAGACATGGACGGAAAAGAGGCACTGCAAAAACTTCTTATTATGGATCCTGAGGCAAAGATAGTAATGTGTTCTTCCCTTGGTCAGCAGGCTTTAATAACCGAATCAATGAAGATAGGCGCAATGGGCTTTATAGTAAAGCCTTTTGAACCTGATGGAATGCTTGATGTAATAAGAAAAATTGCTGAGCCAAATTAGACCGATTGAAATCTACCGATAATTCAAGCCACTGCTAAATCAAACTGTGCTAAGTGAAGCTAATTAAATCAAACTATATCACATCATATTCTGTTAATAAAGTATTATTAGATAAACCATTAGACAATCCCATTAAAATAAATTATACATCTAACAAACTGAGCTACTTTTTTGAACTAAAGAGGAAGTCTGATTTTAAAGCTAAAGGTTAACTCTTCGTACCGATCTCTGTATTTAATTAGAGATTGAGTCGGCATTAAACCAGAAGTATTGTGATTAAATCATAAGTCGGGATTTAACCAAATATCGGGACTAAACTAAAGAAAGGCAGGGAAAATCATGGATATGTCAAAATATATGGGCATTTTCAGGGCAGAGTCTGAGAAATACATCAAAGAGTTGAGCGATTCCCTGCTAGCGCTTGAGAATGATCCTGAAAATACGGAACAGATGAACACGTTATTTCGTGCAGCTCATACATTCAAAGGCATGGCTGCAACTATGGGGTTTAAACAGATTGTAGAGTTAACGCATGAAATGGAGAGTTTGATAGACAGGCTGCGCACACGGCAAATTGTACTTAATTCTTCTTTGATCGACGTTCTTTTCGTATGTGTGGATACCCTTGAGGGGCTTGTAGAAAGTGCCTGTGAGGGAGAGGGAAATGAGCCCGGGAAAAGAGAAAAAGACGCATCTAATAAATACAAATCCTATCCTGACGTCAGTGAAGTGCTAAAAACCTTAAGGAAAGTAAATGAATCTCCTGAAAAAGCATCCATTAAAAAAGTTGAAGATAACTGCCTGTCTGCAAAAAGTGAAATGGAAGATAAAGAAATTAATAGAATAAATAAAGCCACGAAAGAAGTTTATCGGCCAGAAAAAGAAGAAAAAACCCTAGTACCTCCAAAACCGGTCCCTAAAGTAAAAACTATTCAGAGCTCAAGAATCAGTAATGAACAGCTGGATAAATTGATGAATCTTGTGGGTGAGATCGTAATCAACCGAAGTAGAATAAATGAGCTTACCTGCAACCTGAAATCCAAGGAACTTGAGGCTGCACTTTCAGATTTATATAAACTAACAAGAGAACTGCAAAATGAAGTGATAGAGGCAAGAATGGTGCCTCTGGACCATATCACCTATGTTTATCCAAGAATGGTAAGAGATCTTGCACGCGTACAAAATAAAAAAATTGATTTTATAATCAAAGGAAAAGAAATCAAGCTTGATAGAACTATTCTTGAAGAAATCAGTGATTCCCTGGTACACTTGTTAAGAAATGCAGTAGATCACGGAATCGAAACTCCGGAGAGGCGTGTGGAACTTGGAAAAAAAGAGAATGGCACTGTACTGGTTACAGCTTCAAGACAGGAAAATTTTGCCCTTATAAAAATAGAAGATGACGGATGTGGAATAGATACTAACGAAATCCGAAAAGTTGCATTAAAGAAAGGAATTATCTCAAGAGAAAGTGCAGAGCAACTCCAGGAAATGGAGGCAATGCAGCTGATTTTTGCTCTCGGTCTCAGTACCTCTGACAGCATTACCGATATATCCGGAAGGGGAATCGGAATGAATGTCGTAAAAAACATAGTTGAGCGCCTTGGAGGATCTATAAAAGTTGAGTCAAAGCCCGGATTTGGCTCCATTTTCGAATTGAAACTGCCCCTAACCATTGCGGTTTATCAGTCCATGCTGATAAGAGTAGGAAATGAAAAATATGCAATTCCTTTTACAAGCATAGTTAAAAATATAGAAGTCAGCTCGCAGGAAATCAAGCATATTAAGGGGCAGGAAGTCGTTTTAATAGATAATAAAATTCTTCCGCTTTTTAGATTGAGAAGGCAGTTTCAGCTATCTGATCAGGGCGACGAGAACAATAATTTTGTAGTCGTAGTTGAAAAATATAACCAATATATTGGAATAGTTGTGGATGAACTGCTTGGAAAACAAGAAGTAATAGTAAAAAGCTTCAAAAGCAAGCTTCTTGATAATACCAGAGGATTTGCAGGAGCGACAATTCTGGGTGATGGAAACGTTATATTAATTATTGATGTTAACTCCCTGATTTAAAATACTTAAAAAGCTTTAATGGTGGTAAAAATCCTTAATAAAGTGCTTGCGGTGAAGAAATGGGTAACGATCCAGTTAGAAAAGCAAGCGATAATGGAAAAAATAAAGATGCGAATAGAAAAATAGAAAAATATATAGATAAAGAAACAAAAAAAAGTCGAAATCTGGAGGAAGATCCGGACTTTGAGCTGTTAAAGAGAGTTATTAGTGGAAACACTGGCTTTAACTGTGAACATTATAAGGAAGCCCATTTCAAGCGTAGAATTAACATACGAGTTCGAGCTACTAATTCCGAGAGCTATGGAGCATACTTAAAACTTCTGAAGAAAGACCCGCAGGAATATGAATTTCTTATTGACAACCTTACTGTAAATGTTAGTGAATTTTTCCGAAATCCCGAAACCTTCAGGACAATTGAAAAAGAAGTCATTCCTTCTATTGTTAAATACAGATCAGGATCATTAATCCGATCAATTCGCATATGGAGTGCGGGTTGTGCAGCAGGAGAAGAGGCCTATTCCCTTGCTATCCTTCTCCATAGAACCCTTAAAACCGATTTTAATAAGTATAGAGTAAGAATTATAGGTACGGATATTGATGTTCAAAGTCTGGAAAAAGCCAGAAAAGCCATTTACAATGAAAATTCACTTAAAAATCTTGATCCAGGTACAAAAGAGCGTTATTTCTTGAAACAGGGAGATAAATATCAGGTAATAGACGAGTTGAAGGGCATAGCTCAATTTAAACATCAGGACCTGATTTCGAGCTCGAAAATCGAGTTTTTTGATCTTATTGTCTGTCGAAACGTAATGATATATTTTAAAAAGGATATTCAGGAACAATTACAACTTAATTTCTACAAAGCTCTCGAAAAAGGAGGATATTTTATAATAGGAAAGTCCGAAACAGTTCTTGGGGCTGCATCAAATCTTTTCAGACCTTACAATACAAGAGAGCGTCTGTACATAAAAGAAAGCTCAAGGGATACTTATGGAAAAGATCAAGAACCTAAGCGATTTAAGTGAATACGAATATGGGGGCTTTGAAAGAGCTCGAAAAAAATCGGAATAGGGAATTCAGCAATCTCCCTCTATAAGTATAGGGTCCTCAAAAAATAATTCCTTTTTCAAGGGTTAATAAGCTTTATCTCGTGAATTGTATGTGGTGTTAGTGCTCCCCCAATAAAATTACAGATGATAAAAAGTTTATTTCCCATTAAAGAAATTAAATATCCTTAACTTCCATCTTAAGGTTTTCTTAGCCCTTATTTTCAACATTTAATTTTGTAAAACGGAAAACGGAGTCTATTGCCACAATTTCAAAAAATATGATTTGTCAAAAAATAAAGCTCTAATCCCATCCATCTATTATTTTTAAAGTTTAATCGGGTGTATTTTCCTCTAAATTGGATTTTAAGAATGTACTTTTATTGGGGGAACCCTGGTTATATCTATTATCTAAAATAAGCATTCTGAATCCTCAGTTTACACACTGATTTTGGAGGACCCTATATAAGTACGAATAGCGAAACCCATGCAATAATACTAAAGAATGTATATTGTACTCCCCACGAGTATTGCTCAAATACCATACCAATTGAATGAAGTATCATAAACCAACTCAACATCAATAATATAAAGAACGAAATAGGAAGCGTATAGTCTGTAAACATAGCGTAACCTATAGTCACCATTTTAAATAATGCGACATTTTGTGTGTAAACTTTTGCTTCTCCCAAAATTCCTTCAGTTCTTCCTTTAATACTTTAATATTTTTGAATGATTTTATTGACGTTAAATCTTCTCTTTTATCGTTTTCCAACAATATTCTGTTGGGTTCCTATCTGGAGTAGCTGGAGGGAAAAATAGTAAATCGAGACGCTAGGTTTAGGAAATACAAGTTGGTTAGAAAACTCAAATAGATTTCATTTGTATTCGGTTAAGGGACAAGATGCTTAAGTTCGCTAACCGAATGCAAATAAAATAGATTTAGGAAATTCAAATAGATTTTGGGGCTAAGTCAGAAAAAGTTTCTCAGGTTTGATTTCTCAAGGACAAAAAGCTAAAAGCACAGTTTAAAAGCTGTGCCTTTTCCTGATTAGTCGAATTAATCTTTAACTTCTTTTTGGGATTACATCATTGGAGGCATTCCGCCCGGCATTCCACCCATTCCTGGGGGCATTCCACCCATTTCTTCTGGGCCTGGGGCTGCACGGGTAGAAGCTATGATATCATCGATCCTGAGAATCATAACTGCAGACTCGGTAGCTGCATTGATAACCTGGGTCTTGACTCTGAGAGGTTCAACTACAAAGTCTTCCCACATGTCAACAACCTTGCCTTCGAACACATTAAGCCCTGCGGTCTTTACGCCTTTCTCGTGCTGGGAACGTAGCTCCATGAGCATGTCGATTGGGTCAAGACCTGCGTTTTCTGCAAGAGTTCTCGGAATGATTTCAAGAGCTTCGGCATAGGCTTTAACTGCAAGCTGTTCTCTGCCTTCGAGGGTTGCTGCGTATTCCTGTAGCCTGAGTGCAACCTCAACTTCAGGGGAACCGCCGCCTGCAACGAGCTTTTCATCCTCGATTGCAACTCCAACCACACGCAGGGCATCTTCAAGAGCACTGTCAATACTATCAACAACATGCTCTGTGCCGCCGCGTAGCAGGATTGTTACAGCCTTGGGGTTGTCGCAGCCTGTGACAAAAGTCATGCTGTCGCCACCAACCTTCTTCTCTTCCACGAGGCCTGCATATCCTAGGTCTTCGGGAGTGATTTCGTCCATGTTGGTGATGAGTTTGCCGCCGGTTGCTCTTGCAAGCTTTTCCATGTCGCTCTTTTTAACTCTGCGCACAGCAAAGATACCTGCTTTTGCAAGGTAGTGTTGAGCAAGATCTTCAATTCCCTTCTGGCAGAAGACAGCATTTGCTCCGCTGCTGATAACCTTCTGGACAATCTTCTTGAGCATCTGCTCTTCCTGGTCAAGGAAGGACTGGAGCTGGTCAGGAGAGGTTATAGAGATTTCCGCATCTACTTCGGTATCCTTCAGTTCGATTGCGCTGTTGAGAAGAATGATTTTTGCATCCTTAACTTTTTCAGGCATGTTGGGGTGGATTCTTTCCTTATCAATGATCATGCCCCGGATAAGCTCGGAATCCTCTACTTTCCCGCCTACCTTCTTAACAACATTGATGTTGTCTCTGTCAACAGTATTCTTTCCGTTTGTGTCTACAACGCTTGATACAGCATCTACGGCAATCTCTGAGAGGAGCTTTTTGGAGGACTCAGCACCCTTTCCAGTCATTGCAGTTTCAGCAATGCTGACCAGCAGGTCACGGTTGGACAGTTCTACTGTCATTGCAAGAGAGTTCAGGACTTCTACGGCTTTATCGGCTGCAAGCCTGTACCCTGATGCGATAATTGTCGGGTGGATTTCCTGCTCGATTAAATCCTCAGCTTTACTTAATAGCTGGCCTGCAACCACAGCTGCACTGGTAGTGCCGTCTCCGACTTCCTCATCCTGGGTCTTGGCTACTTCCACTACCATCTTTGCTGCAGGGTGTTCGATGTCCATTTCTTTAAGGATGGTTGCTCCATCGTTTGTAATAACTACATCACCCATGGAGTCCACGAGCATTTTGTCCATGCCCTTGGGACCAAGGGTTGTTCTTACGGCTTCGGCTACTGCCTTTGCAGCCATGATATTGTTACTCTGGGCATCTCTGCCTCTGGTTCGCTTACTTCCTTCTTTTAAAATGAATATTGGCTGTCCTGCCATGATTTAATCCTCCATTAGTATGAGTTTGAAATATCTCTGCAATTAAAATCGCATTTTACATGTTTGTACTTCTATATAAACTCATCCCGCTGGTGATTCTAGATCCCACAATCCGCAGTATTTTTTCAAAAATCAATACTTTTTCTTGATAGCGTTTTTGGAGCAGATTAAAGTAATTTATGTCTGTAGTGACATTTGGTGAGAATTGATTATACCGTTTCAAAAACGTAGACACTCAACTTGTCTACGATTTAAGCACCTGTTTCTTTCGATCTATGAGTAATTCTACAGGCTGAAAAAGGCTACGACAAAAACTGCAGTTTTCCTTAATGTTCGCCAAACAAAATAAAAAACATTTCCGGGAACTAAAATAATTTGAAATTAAAAACAAATTGGTGCTTTATTCTGCAAAATACCCTATATTGAGTTTCATATCCAAAAAATATGTGTAATTTTTATTTAAAAATTTATTTAACTCAATTTAAAACCGTAAAATTTATCTAGGGATATTTATACTTCTTCTTTGGTAAATACTTGTGAAACCTTCGCTTATTCCATTGAGTGAAGATTTCAAACGAAAATTATTTTCGAGATATCAGATGTTTTTGATTTCGCTCTGAAGATGAAGTCTATAACATTATGAGCAGTTTTGATCTGGAGCAGTTTATCGATTTCGTTGCTGGATTACTTAATGATGTTTGTTTTTGTCGGAAAGGAGGTTTAAGCCAAATCATAATCGATAGTACGGTCATAGATCTTGATCTTAATTGGTTTAAGAAGAAAATTAGCAAAAAGGTATGCAATACGGAGAATTTACACTGCTATACGATGCTTTAGGTAAGATATTACTGTTTTTTTGACTTTATTTTCGATAAAAACGATTATTGCTGTCTTTTCTAGTGATAAAAAGGTATTAGAACGCTTAAATGAGAGTCAAGAAAAAAGACCATAAAATGTCTTTTAGGAGGTATCTATAATGCAAAGAAACTACTGGCCAACTACAGAATGGCAAGCCATAGACTCAGCAACCTTGAGAATGGATTCAGAAAAGCTTTCAGAGCTTGAACTTATGATAAAATCCGAGTACAGTAATATAAACGGTATTGTTGTTGTGAGAAATGGATATATCACTTATGAAAGATACTATAATGGCTATGGCCAGGATGATACACACCATGTGGCATCTGTAACGAAAAGCATAATATCTGCCCTCATTGGTATTGCCATAGATGCAAAATATATTAAAAATGTAGATCAGAAAGTGCTTGATTTTTTCCCCGAATATGTTCCCAATGCTGCTGATAGGCAGAAACGAGAAATCACCATACGCCATCTTCTCACTATGACGGCTCCCTATCCGTTTGAGGACTGGCACGAACCGCTGGACAAGATGTGTATGCAATCTGACTGGGTAAAGTATATTCTGGATATGCTGGGCCAAAAAGGAAGTATTGGAACTTTCAAGTATTCCACCTCGGGGGCGCACCTGCTTTCAACCATCATCACTCGTAGCACAGGAAAAAGTGCCCGTGAATTTGCCAACGAACGCTTATTTAGACCCATTGGCATGAAAGAAATCCCGGATCATGAAATGAAATCATTTGGGTTTGAGGATTTATTCGGGAAAAATGTGAAAAGATGGGTTAAAGATCCAAACGGTAACTCTACAGGAGGATGGGGACTTACGCTAAATCCCCGTGATATGGCACGTTTTGGTTTTTTATATCTGAACCGTGGCATTTGGGATGGTAATCAGATTATTCCAAGGACATGGATTGACGAATCAACAACAACGAACCCCAATAATTACGGTTATTTATGGTGGTTACGCGAAGAGGATGGAGTTTTTGCATACTTAGCACTGGGCGATGGTGGTAATGTCATTTGTTGTATCCCAGAAAAAGACCTGATCGTAGCAATTGCATCAGAATTCATTATTAATCCTCTTGACAGGTGGAAATTGATTAAAGAATGTATTATCCCGGCTGTAATGGAATGAAATTTATTACCACCAAGTCTGGCAAAGATATTTTACTGTATTAAATGTCGACCTCTGGCAGATTCTCAAGTATACAGAAGCACATATAATTTCAATAATTTTTTATTTGCTTTTGGAAAACAGAGAATGTTTTAATTAACTTTTTATTCTCGTGTTTCCGGAAGTTTTGAAAGAACTTCTACTATCTCTACCGCTTTCTCAAAAGAAAGGCCAAGGGGGACTTCAAAATCTCCATACCCGCTGTGTTTCCTTGATCCCTTGCACCCGAAAGACAGGCCCATACCCTGCCTGTATGCAAGTACGGTACAGTCTCCACAGATTGAAGCTGCACCCAACGTATCCAGTACTGCCCTTTTTCCTTCGGAATAGGCACTGGCCTGAACAATGCGCATAGCTTTTTCGGGCTTCAGGAAAAGGATAAGCACATCAAAAATACCTTTATTCAGGGAAAGGGGCTCGATTTTTATAAAGGAATATCTTTTTCTTAATCTTGGAAGCGATAAGGCTGCATTTTTCGCAGCATGTGCGTCCTTATATCTTTTGGAGTTCAGGTAGTATGCAGCAGGACTTTCTTCTGACAAGCCCAGCACATAATCTCCCGGAGAGCAGCCTTGCCCCGAAATCAGGAATCCTTCTCCCATACGGGCTTTCTGTACAAGTTCGCAAAAAAGAAAACAGGATTTTTCAGGAAATTTTTCGTTTCCTGTATCAGCTACTCTCTTCTCAGTTTTCTCCTCGATATCCTTTTCAATTTCGCACCCGACTTTTCGCCCTACTTTGCACCTGATTTCATGCCCTGTTTCAAAGGTTACACAGACAGGCTCGCCGGTTTCCATCAGCTGGCTGAGTTCTGAATACTTTGAAAAAGGGCTTTGGTCTGTGTGCATGTAGTTTGCTCCTGTTTTTTCTGGCCTTCACACAAATTCTGCTTTTACGGATGTGAAAACAGGGCCTCTCATGTCTATTTTTTTCTTTTTACCTGTGATATAACGCTGAGCGACAGGGCCGATTTTCAGGTTGATTTCCGAAGGAACTTTGGCAATTCTTACCCTAACTATGTGCTCATTTGCTCCTGACAGAGCAGCTTCTTCAATTTCCCTGGCAGCCTGGGCTGCAAATGCTTCTATAAAGCGAATGCCTGCCCTTGCAGAATGGTTTTCAAACGCTTTTTGCCACTTCTTGTTATTCGGAATTCCCATGATGTCTCCCTGATAAGCTACGACCTCATTAAAAGCTGCAGGCCCGCAAAGCTTTGTATTTTCTTCGGGTTCGATTACGGAGACCTTTACTTTTCGGCCGCAGATTTCTCCTTCCCAGGCAGGGAATTCACAGGGACTGGGTTCTTCCCCATACAGCTCGCACTGGGAAACAATGGATGTTGCAATCTCACGTCCTTCAGGAGTCTCAGGTACCTTATCTACGAAAACCTGTTTTGCAAGTTCACCATCTGACATTTCCCATTCAGTATATTGCGGAATCTGCGGGTATGTCAGAGAACGGACATCCGGAGCATCGTGAAGGATCATTGCGAGCCTTTCCACTCCGAGCCCGAGGTTCATGACAGGATACGGAATCTCATATTGGGCAAGGGCTGTTGGGGAATATATCCCAAAAGTTGCGACCTCGATCCAGCCGTCTGAGTACTTTGAGTTCGAGCCCACAAGTTTCGGATGGAAAGCAAATACCTCAGTCTGCGTGTCAGGAATGTAATATTTGCTGCGTTTCTCATCTGGCCTGAAAAGGAATTTTTCAAAGCCGAACTGGGAAAGAAGGCCTTCTGCAACAGCTTTCCCGTGATCCACAGTCACATCTTCATCCATAATTACGCAGGAAGCCGAATAATAGGTCATGAGTCTTGAGGCATCTTCCTGCTGTTCTCGCCTGAAGCAGCGGTCTATAGAGAAAAAGTGAAAAGGAGGCTCTTGTCTTTCAAGGAGAGCACCAAGAGAAATAAACCAGCCGCTGGTCATGTGACTGCGGAGTGTCTTTGTGCTTGCTTGGGGCACAAGCTCTTTAAACTCCGGGAAAACCTTATCGAGCATATCGGCAACAAGAGCGTCCGAAACTCCAAGTAACGCTGAAATCTCGGGCACAAGGTCGTCTCCTTCAATTTTTCCTTTTTTGTAAGAATGGAGAACCTGCCTGATCTTGTCTATTCCTTCGTCGCCTATATCCCCGAGAATCCCTTTTACCTGTGAAATACGCTCATCGGAAATTCCAACGTTCGGCCTTGGCAGGCCTGCAAGATAAAAACAGCGATCCAGAACTGCAAGAGCTTCGCTTCCAAACTGTTTGTGTACCTCTTTATCATCCACTATTAGAGGGTTCATCATCTCTTCAAAGCCCATTCTTAAATAGGCTTCTCTGAGTTTTTGAATAGTATCATAAACGGGATGGGCTTTTCCATATTTCAGAGTGGTCCTGGGATAACGTTCGTTTAGGGTAGGGGTCCTGACTAGTTTTTTGCCTTCGTTCCAAGCAAGGTCGAAGTTCTCTTTAGCGTCTCTTTTTACTTTTTCTGGATCGAATTTCATGCATATCCTCTTGTAATAAATTATTGGAATTCTAAATCATGTTGAAATTTTAAGTCTTATTGGGATTTTAATATTGGAATTCTAGGTCTTTCTACTAAAATTCTAAACCTATTAATTGTAATTCTAACTCTGTCAACTGTAATTCCAAATTGATCAACTTGGATACTCCGAATCCTAAAATTTAAACAGTTGAACTGCCAGACGACTAGATAATTGTTAAAATAATAAGCTGTTTAATAGTTATCGGGTAAGCTTCTATATTAATGAGTTTTGATTTTATGACTAACTTTAACTTTTAGGTTCAAAAAGGCTAATTTGCTTGATGCTTTAAGCATTATTCTATCTACGACTTCTAAAGTTTGGATTCCAGATTTCGCATTGCAGTCTCAAGCTTTTTCTGACCAATTGCATTGACAACGTCACCACGTGTCTTTTCTATTAAGGAGCGAGATACGTCAGTTTTTCGCCTTAATCCTCTGGTTATGGCATCAGGGTAGTCAAAGTCCATAAGCGTTGCATGGATATTTTCCATGATACCTAAAAACACTTCGGCTTTCTCAAAAGATTCTTTCCTTATAAGGTCCAGAACATGCCTTCTAAGCTCCCCGACAACATCCCCAAGCCCGTTAAGGTAAGCCCCATATTCGACTCTTAATTCTTCAGGGGAGGGAAACTTCTCTCCTTCTTCCTTCAGTAGGCTGCTGAGAATTGAAACCTCCGAATATTCCTGCTGGGCATGTTCTAGAAAGCCTGCATGATAAATGTCAGAATGCCCTTCGAAAAGAACTTCGAGTTTCTCAAGTGCTTGCCCCGCGGCTTTGATACTTTTATCTGCTTTTTCAAAGTCCTGGCCGTGCAGAGCAAATGAGGCAGTCCTGCATTCTCTCACAACTTCGCGAGAAATTTTTAATCCTTCTTCCCTTATATTGTCCTTGGCCTCAAAATTTTCCCTTATTCGGGCTGAAATTTCTTCAAGCACGATTTTCATACCCCTTTAATGCTTCTCAGACTTTTGAACAATTGGCTATCTGTTTAAAAACTAACTTTTTGCTTAATAACTAAAATAATTTTTATACTCATTTTATATAATTCCTATATCTTTTCCAGAATTCTAAAATTTCATCTGAGAAATTCTATCCAATATCTGGCGTTTATCAATAAAATTTTTTCCTCTGTATGGCATGAAGTTAGAATCCCTTTAATTTACCCCTTTATAATCTGAGCTACACCTGAGTTTGAAATCCCTTAATTTATCCTTTTTCTACTTTTTTCGTTTTATCTCTTTACATCCTTTTCTGTTTGATCCTCTTATATTCTTAAATCAACTTCTGATCTGATTTTAAGATCCAGAGTTTTAATCCTGTTTCCGGAAAAAGATATAAAAAAGAAGGAAAAAGGCTTTTTCCTTGTCAATATCCTCTAACTTCCAGGAGACAATCCCAATATCAGCTAGAGGTAGCTAATAGAATAGTAAGGTTGTTACCTTTCGGTTCTTTTTTTAGAATTAGTCGGAGTTCGGGATTTTTTAACAGGATCATCTCAAGAAAGGTTTTCTTGGGGTTTGTCTGTTCTCAGCCTGTGCTCCCGCGCAAATTCTGTTTTTTATTTTAAAAATCTATTTTGTATTATTCATCTACAGGAATGGTCTCGAGCTGGCTTGAGAGGTTCCATATCAAAGTTCTTGTGTGCAGAGGAAGGTTAGGATCATTGCTTATATCTTCGAGAATGGAAATGCTTGATGCCGCTCTAAGAAAGAGAGGTTCAGATTCGTTGTTCAGTATGTCCATAATTTCATTTACGGAACGCCTGATATTTCTAGGAACTGAAGAGTCACTGGTTATACTTTCTAGGACCTGAAGACATTGTTTTATAACTTCTGCTGAATCATTTGATGACACTCGAATCACCTTCGCAGTCAATTATGATATATGAAAATTAGAGCTAATATAGATTAGTCTAAGACAGGCTTGTTATATAAAATAGTATCGGTGATTTTTAAAGTTGCATGCTTCAGAGTCTACTCGTTACGATTCTGTATTGATCTCATTTTTTGAATCTACACGGAACAAATTAGCCCCACAAATAGCGAGCTACAGGAAAAATTTTATAAAATAAGTGAGAAGCAAATGCATAAGAAGCTGTGAACAAAGGAAGGTCAGATCTATGGATTCTGAAAAAGACAAAAAAGTAAAGCGAATAGCCCGTTTCCTTGAACTAGGAGGCACAATGCTTGCTGAACATTGTAAAGTCTGCGGGGCCCCAAAATTCCGCTATCAAGGTACAGTAATCTGCCCTATATGTGATGTCCAGGAAGAAAAAGAAACTTCGGAACCAGCCGCAGAAGTCCAGGCTCCTGAGCCCAAGTCATCTACAGAAAAAGACAAGTCTTCTTTTGAGACTAAGAAGAGAGTCCAGGCACACAGGCAAAAATCCAGGTTCGGGCTGAAAAACTCTGAAACTGCAGACGAAGAGGAAAAAGCTCTCGAGCCGATAGAAGAAGAGATTCTCGTATTGCCTTCCGAAAAAGAAGAAGTTAAAAGAAGAGCCTCTGCTGCTCATAGAACTCCTACAGTTCCTGTAATCCAGGCCGCAGGAAGAACAGAAAAACCAACAACAGTATCAAAAGTATCCGGGATCCATGGGGACAAGAAAGTACTGGAAGACCTTCTCTTTAGAAAGATGGTCAATATTGCAGATTCTTTTCAGGATGAAACCGATCCGCGTAGGATTGCCGAAGATTTAGAACTAATTGGAAAAGGGCTTGGCCTTGTGGAGCGTCTGAGGCAGTTATAAAAGTTAGAGTGAGAGGAAACGAAAGAAAAGATGAAAAGAAAGCAAAAAATAACAAAATAAAGGAAAAAGAAGGTAAAAATTACGAAACAAGAGAATGTATCTGTAAGGAATAGATGAAAATAAGAAAGTGAATAAAAGGGAAGTCTAAAGAATTTGACTTTTCTCATTACTTTTTCCATCAATTATCCTTTATAGGGAGCCTCGATGAGCTCTCTAATCTTTGTTGCTCTTTTTGGCCCTACTAATTTTACCTTTTTGAGTTCTTTGATATTAGCTTTCATAATAGCCTCTACTGAGCCGAAGTGCAAAAGAAGATTTCTTGCGGCTTTCGGCCCGATGTCTGCAATCGAGGAGACCAGGTATTCCTGCTGCTCGGCAAGGGTACTTGTTGACTTTTTCCCATGAGGATTGACTTCGCGTTTATTTTCCATCTGCTCACGCTTTGCAAGCATTTTTAAAATTGCAGCAGTCTCTTCTTCGTCTCTTGAATATAGTAGTGAAACTCCAAAATCAATCGCAATGGATACAAGGGAACCGTAGATAGCATTAGGATTGATTTGCCTTGAAGTAAAAAGTTCTGTTCCTTCAATGATAAGAACAGGTTTTTCATATACTCTTGTAAGATCAGATAATTGCGCAAAGAGATTGCGCTTTCCATCAACAAGAGAATTTACAAAATCATCCGTGCGCTTTCTCTCCACGGCAAGGCGGTCGCTTACAACGTAATCGCCAATTTCAAGCGTGGTAAAAATAACTTCCACTCCAAGCTTATCGAGAACATTTGCAACCCCACTTTTTGCTTCCCTGAAGTCCACTACTATTTTCAGGGATTCGGGGTTGATTCCTGTTTCGGATACCTCTGCGGCAGTTTCAGGTGCGGACTCAGGTTTCTTTCCAGAAAGAGTTTCAAAATAAACAAAGGTTTTTTGTCTTTCTTTTAAGTTTTCTTCTCTGCTTTTTCCTTCAATTTCTTCATTAGCCCTGTCGCAGTCTGAGCTTGCAGCCGTGTCCATGCCTTCTGTGGTCTTATTCCTGCTGTCTACAGTCAAATCACTGGTTCTCTGCATTGAGCCTTGGTTTTGATGCATTATGTTGGCATTTTCTGCTCTATTCTTTATTTCTGCATCATTCTCAGCTTCATTCTCTAAGCAATTCGGAATGAAAGCTTCGGATTCAAAATCAGAAAGTTTCAAACTCTGTTTTGAGTCTTTGGGTCCCAGAAGAGCTTCAAGCCCTTGCATGCTATTTAGCATCCTTTTTTCCTTGTTCTTGCTGCTCCAGTAATAGGCTTCGTCGCGCGTACCCTTTGTCACTAGTATAACGACTCTACCTTTATGCTGCCTACCGGTCCTGCCTTTACGCTGGATGCTCCGAATTTCCGAGGGAATGGGTTCGTAGAATAATACCAGGTCTGTGGAAGGGATATCAAGCCCCTCTTCAGCAACTGAGGTAGCTACAAGTACGTTATATTCTCCTGCCCTAAATTTATCGAGAACTTCCACCTGTTGTTTTTGTGTAAGCCCTTTGTCCTTACGGCGCGAAGCCTGCCCTACAAAACGGATAGGGACAATTCCTGGAACGGTTGAAAGGGCATTTACCACTATCTCTGCTGTGTCCCTGTAATTCGTAAAAACAATTACTCTGGATTCCGGACTTCCTTTTAACTGTTCGGATACGATTCTCCGTGCAAGCTCGAGTTTAGGATGTTCAACCTCACATTCCTTTGCCCTGTAAAGGGCTTTTCTCATATAGAGATCGTCCATCAATCTTCTTGAAGCCTTGCTTGCACTGCTCGAAGAGGCTTCGGCATCAAGCTTCTCCAGATACTTCCTAAGAGGTTCAAGTCCCTGTGTCTCAACCATTTCCACAGCATGGTTTACCTTTACCATTTCGGCAAGCACAGAAATGGCAGTAAAAACCGCAGGATCGCCCCCCACACGAATTTCTCCCTGCAGTTTCTTTTGGAGAAGCAAAAGGTCTTTTTTGGAAATATACTTCCCGCTGCCTGGAGAAAAACCCAGGTTTCTTATGTTTCCGAGCCGATCATCAAAGATTTTTTCCAGATAGCCCCGTATTTCTACCATTTCTGAAGGGAGCTGGACCTGAAGCCATTCTATCTCCTTTTCCTGCACATAGGGGCGGACATCCCTGTCTTTTTCGGTTTTTACTGAGACATTTTCAACGTGTAAAGCCTGGCAGACCTCGGAGATTTTCTCGTCCGAACTGCCCGGACTTGCAGTAATTCCGAGCACATGGGGATTTTTTGCGCTCTCGAAGTACTTTTCCGCAATAAAGGTGTAAGCGTAATTTCCGACTGCCCTGTGGGCTTCATCAAAGGTTATGTGGGTTACATCCTCAAGGCTGATTCTTTTTGTCAGAAGGTCGTTTTCAATTACTTGAGGAGTGGAAACTATCAATTTTCCCTGAGCCCAGAGCTTTTCCCGCTCTACAGGCGCAATACTGCCCGTAAAAGTCAGAACCTCTTCTTCGGGAAGAGCCATCACATTTTTGAAGAAAGCCGCATGCTGCTCCACAAGCGGTTTTGTTGGGGAAAGAATCAGGGCTTTTCCCCCGAAACGCTGAAGCCTGGAAACAATCACAAAAAGAGCTATAATGGTTTTTCCAAGTCCAGTAGGCAGCACAACAAGGCTTGAGCCTTCGAGGGCTTTTCCTGCAAGATTCAACTGATAAAGCCTCTGCTCAACCGTATCGGGTTTTATCAATGGGTGCTTCATGAACTCTGGTTTCTCAGGAAAAAGACTCTCTTTCATTCTACTTCAGGATCGTTTATTTCAGATTAATTTATTCCAGATCTGATTAATTTATCTTAGATTAATCTATCCGAGGCTATTTTATTTCATAGTTTTAAATCAATCGAGTAAACATAAAAACTAAAAACTTTGCTGCAGGCTTTTTAGCCCACAGCTAAGGAATTTTCGTTACTTAACTTTAGAAGTTAAATGGCTTGCCTGCAGATCCGAAAGCCCTACCTCTGTAAATAAGTTCGTAGAGTACGTTTTCGATCCCTTTGACCGGAGCCCGGATCTGGCGCATGGAATCTCTGTCCCTGATAGTTACGGTCCCGTCTTCGAGAGTATCGTAATCTACAGTAACACAATAAGGCGTTCCGATTTCGTCGTTTCTTCTGTAGCGGCGCCCGATAGTCCCGGAATCGTCGTAGTGGACAAGCAGGGCCTTTTCCCTGAGTTTTGCAATGATATCCTTTGCAGGATCTGCAAGCTCTTTACGGGTCAGGAGTGGGAGAACTGCAACCTGTATCGGGGCAACTGCGCTTGATAAATGCATAACAAGTCTGGCTTCCTCTTCTCCTTCAGCCTCACCTTCATCTTTTCCAGCTTCTTCTGTGCCTTTAAGCCCGGATTCCGCGGCTTTCTGAGCCACATTTTCTTCTTCATAGGCATGCTCCATGATACCATAGAAGATCCTGTCGATTCCGTAGGAAGGCTCGATTACATGAGGGATGACATTCTCTCCACTGACTTTAACAGTCTCTTCCGCAAAGTCTACTGCATCCGAACTGACTGTCAACTCTTCCCCATCCACGGTAACTTTGATATCATCCTTTGAGAGCTCTTCTTCGGAGAGTTGTTTTAAGGCATCTGCGACAGCTTTTGCCTTGCCCTTAAAGATAGGGCCGAGCTTGCCCATATTCGGCTTTACAACAAAGCGAGTCACCATTTTCGGCTCGTCGTATTCTACATATACGTAGAGCTCGGTCTTGCTGACTCTTGCATGGGCTTTAAGGTCATAATCCGTCCGGTCAGCAATTCCTACAATCTCTACCCAGCCAAACCGATCAGTCTCGATCTCGGCATCCCAACAGTCGATTGCGTAATGCGCCATCTCATCTTTCAGGTGCTGCCTGAACCTGAGTTTTGAAGGATCGATACCAACCTTTGTCAGGAATTCGTTGGTAAGTGCAATGTTGTAGCCCAGTACTTCGTGTGCAATGACTCCAGCGTCTACAGCTTCGCGCACAGTCATCCTAAAGGATTCGCCTTTCTGCTGGGCCTCCTGCGAATAAAGTACAAGTTCCCTGTCTGCAAAACGCTCGAAGTTGGGGTGTTTCTTGTTCCGTGGGTCAACAAAAATTTCACATTCTGCCTGTGTAAATTCCCTGAGCCGGATAACTCCCTGTCTGGGCGCGATCTCGTTCCTGTAGGATTTACCGATCTGCACGGCTCCAAAAGGCAGCTTATCCCTATAGAAGCGAGACAGCCTCTGGAAGTCCACAAACATACCCTGCGCCGTTTCCGGCCTGAGATACCCCTGCCTTCCAGTGCCTGGCCCAATCGTGGTTTTGAACATCAAGTTAAATTCGTAGGCTTCCCCGAATTCTCCACCGCATTCAGGGCATCGGATTCCATTTTCCTTTATAACTTTAGTGAGGTCTTCTGCACTCAGGGTCCCTGCGGCTTCCATTATGTCTTCTACAAGGTGATCGGCCCGGAATGCCTCTTTACAGTTCATGCATTCGCACAAGGGATCAGAAAAGCCTCCAACGTGCCCGGACGCGATAAACACTTCCTCAATCCCGATTGTCGGGCACTCAATCTCCATAAATCCTTCTTGGATAACATAAAATTCTCTCCAGGTCTGCTCAATCCGTCTCTTCAACGTGCTCCCAAGAGGTCCATAATCATAAAATCCGCGGCTTCCGCCATACAGCTCAAAAGAGTTCCACAAGAACCCCCGGCGTTTAGCCAGCTCGAATACCTTTTCGTATTTGTCCATATTATAAATCCTCGTAAAATTGATTGGGGGATATCAGATAATTGTAAATTTTGATTTATAGGAAATAATAGATGGATAACGGTATCATTATATTAAATTTACACTGCTCTGGGGCAGGTTAGGATTTATAGATGATTATAGGTACAGACCAAGAAATCAATAATACTGCAAAAAGCCGAGACAAAAATTTTTCCATAATTCTTGAAATTTCAATATGAGTAATTTCACAAAATTTAATAGGTAAAATACCAAAAAATGCGTTAAATGAAATGCCAAAAATTGTTTTTCTGGGCTTCGTTATCATTTTTCGTGCTCACTTCCATGCCAGTAGTCTGTCTGGCAGATGAATATAGAGAAATCCAGGCAAGTGAAATTTTAAATCAAATTGAAAAAGGAGAAGATGTAAACCTTACAAATTGCCGCATAATTGGAGAACTCAATTTAAATGAAATTAAGCTTGAAAATATTCCGAATCCAAAGTATAATGAATCGTTGAAATCTGGATACTACTACAGTGAAGGGTATTTGGAATCTCACGGAGTAAATATAAAGATTATTAAAAGCAACATCGTAATCCGTAACTCAATTTTTGAAAATAATCTAGATTTCTCAAATTGTCTATTTACTAAATCCTTCTCCTTTGTTTTTTGGGAATGTACTTTTGGTAGTTTTGCAGATTTCTCTTTTACTACTTTTGGTGATTCTGCCAATTTTTGGAATTCTATTTTTGGTGATTCTGCCTCTTTTAAGGGATGTACTTTTGGCGATTCTGCCTCTTTTTCGGGATGTACTTTTGACGATTCTGCCAATTTTATGAAATCTACCTTTGGTGATTATGCCGACTTTACGGACTCTACTTTTGGCGATTCTGCCGCTTTCGTTTTTGCTACTTTCGGCGATTATGCCGATTTTCGGTATTCTACTTTTGGCGATTCTGCCTTTTTTGAGGAAGTTAGTTTTAGCAATACTTCCTACTTTCAATGGGCAAATTTTGATGACGCTGTCGATTTCTCAGGCACTCTATTTAATGAAGTTACATTAAATGGTACTGAATTCAAAGAAATGCGGGTTAGTTGGAATTCGCTTGAGAACTCACTTGTTTTTGATGGACCAACCTATGTAAAGTTAATACAAAACTTCCGAAGCCTTGAACAGTTCGAAGATGCAGACGCTGCCTACTACCAATATAGAAAACACTGCCAAGCAGAAAAATCATGGACTCCTTTTTCTAAAGAAGGTTCAAAATGGTGCGATATACTAATGTGGTTTACCTGTGGATATGGTGTAAAACCATTTCGTGCGTTTTACTTAGGTGGTTTAATCGTTTTGTTATTCTCTTTTATTTACCTAGGTTTTCCTACTGCTTCTTGGCGTAATAGAGAAAATGCGGAGAGCGCTCAAAAATCGATAATTAAAACTCTATTAAGCTTGATTCCTAAAATTGATTGGTCAAATCCTGGTATTTCTAGATTATCGGACAATAATGATTCGAACCAAAAAGTAACCTTCTGGGATAGCTTTTATTTCAGTATGGTAACCTTTACTACAGTTGGATATGGTGACTGGTATCCTAAAGATAATTTCAGAAAATGGGTTATGTTTGAAGGGTTTTTAGGTTGGGTGACTCTAGGTTTATTCTTGGTAACTTTAACGAATGTAATGATGAGACCTTAATTTCAGGAGGTTCAGTTACTTTTAAGGAAACGAACAATAAAGAATTGTTAATGCAAAACCTGAATCTCAAACTTGAATTCTCAACGAAATGCCTCATCTCTCTCCAAGAAATACTCTCCGAGCCCTACTCCCCAATAATCCGCGATGCCACCTTATTCAGATTCAAGCGCAGCGTAGAGATTTTTTGGAAACTCATTAAAAATTACCTCTTTGTCCATGAAGGATTTGTCTGCGAGTCACCAAAGTCCTGCATGAAAATGGCTTTCAAGGTCGGGCTCATAGATGAAGAAGAAACTGTCAAAGCTCTTGAGATGATTGGTTTCAGGCTCAAAAATGAACATGCCTGCCAGGAAGAAGATTTAGAGGAAATCTACCGGCAAGTCGGAAATTATTGGGAACTTATGGACGAGGTTTGCAGGCGGATAGTTAAAAAAGTTGAATTGGATTTTCGGGGTCGGTAGGCAGAAAAATAAAAATGAAGTTGTAAAAACCGGTTGAAATCCGTTTCAGCTCTGAACGATGCCATTGAGTTTTTTTTTCGCTTTTTTGGAATTTTCATGTGCTTATTTGTTTTGCGGGGCACAGGAAATTAACTGATGAATACTTTTTGTTGCCATATTTTTTCGATCTCTGGCTTATATGCTCTACTCTGAACTTCTAGCTTGGTTCTTTTTGCTATCAATGTTCAGCTTCTTCCTCATGTCCATCGACTGAAACGTTAATCAGGGCATCTGAATCTTATCTACGTGCTCATATAAAATTCTTTCATACAGGGTCAACAACCTTTAATATAACAAGCTTCTAAAGCTAGAGTCGGTGGGGTAAATAATGCATTTTCGATATGAAGATGCCTCCTTGAGATAACGTCGGATAGTGTATGCTATGCAAGGCACTTTCGAACATAAAGCGCCTGTTTGAGATCTCGTTGGATTTTATAGGGTACATATTCAGAGCACTTTCTAACAGGAAATGCTTTGACAATACCAGATAGATACATTATGAGTGGGGTTTTGATAAAATGATGTTAAAGAGTTTAAAAGTGATCACAAGATCCGTGAAGGAGAAAAGAATTTTACATTCGGAAAAGTTTATAGAAACGACTCACTGGCTCCATAATCTGGAGTTTCTGGTTGTAAGAGTGATGCTGTTTGCCATAGGTGTTCACCACCTCTATGTGTATACCATAAAAACCATGTTCGGAGTTTGAATCTTAACTCCTCTGCACGAGTAAACTCGTTCCTTTCGGATAAGAAAAACTACTTGCCACTAAAAAACAGTTTCCGGGTCAAAATTGGGGAGGTCCCGGTTGGGAGGTGGCAGTGATTAGCTAAAATTAGGAAGAAGACTGCCAGTGTTTAAAACAATCGGGATTTATGCTACAAAGAAACCAACCTGAAGCCAAAAGACGTGAAAGTGCAGTACTTTCCTAAATTTGGATTATTCAGTTTGCTTCTTAGTTGCATGAGACATATCCTGAAAGAAAGAGGATAGTATTAATCCTCCAGCTACATCCAAATATATGATGACTTACTCAGTGCCCTTATTTGATACCTCACCGTTTCAAAATGTCATCATCGATTAAGGAATTAATATCAGGTCATAATGAGTCCTTTAAAATTTAAAATGTAGTGTTTGGACTAATAGCACTTCTGAACCAGCAATATGGTTTGGAAGAGTAATGGAGACTAATAATTTCCTCTCCAGATACGATTTTAAAGGAAACTCTCTTCAATCAAAAAATGGGGTTCGGTGAATGCCAAAAACAGCCCCGAAATTAACTTTCCTTTTATGACATTGTTCCTTTCTTTTTTGTCATCTTATTTATCAACCTTTTTCGCACGTTGTTTTATTTTTTATTGTACTTTACTTATTAATATTAATCATGAATCTCGATGAAATATCTTGATGAAATTTCTTTTGTAGTAATATACACAGTTAATGATGAAAAACAGTAACATAAAACTCGAAAATTTAGAGCATGATTTCTTAAATCTATATTTTTTATTTTAATTATTTAGTATACCCACAAATACAATATAATGGAATTGTTATATTATAGTGTACAAAAATTCCTAATCTTTCCATTAATTTTAAATTATTCGGCAACTTATGGGAAAACTCATGGCTCCAAAAATTCTTGTTACCAACGATGATGGTGTTTATTCTACAGGTTTGAAAGCAGCTTTTGATAGTGTTTCGGACCTGGGAGAAGTTACGATTTCTGCTCCTGCTGTCCAGCAGAGCGGAGTCGGACGTTCGATTTCTATCTTTGAGCCCCTTCGAATCACGAAAACGAATGCAGGAGGCATACCTGCATATTCTGTGGGAGGAACTCCTACGGATGCTGTTATTCTGGGCATCTTTACGATCCTTAAGGAAATGCCTGACCTGGTGCTTTCCGGCTTTAACATCGGAGAGAATATAAGCACGGATACTATCACCACCTCAGGGACCATCGGAGGAGCCCTTGAAGCTGCCAGCTATGGTGTGCCTGCAATTGCCGCCTCAATGCAGGTGCTTGATGAAGGACAGAAATTCGATGATCCCAGGAACTATCATAGAGAGCGTTTCGAAGTCGGGATAAAAGTAGTAAACAGAATTGCTCGAAATGTCCTCAGGCATGGTATGCCGGAAAATGTAGATCTTCTGAATATTAATATTCCCTACCACGCTGACGAAGATACTCCTATAGAGATAACTCGCCTTGCACGAAAAATCTTTAAAACAGATGTCGAGGAAAGGCGCGATCCAAGGGGCAGGCCCTATTACTGGATTGCAGGCGATCTGATCAGGGAAGAAGAAGAAGGGACAGATGTGCACGCCATCATGCAGAAAGGACACATCTCAATAACCCCGATTTCCCTGGACTCAACTGCCAGAATAGAGTTTTCGGAAATTGAAAAGTATCTCTAAATGTCCTCAAGTTACAAAATTAATCTGAGTTATGATTGAGTTGTGAATCTTTCTGGAAAAGAAAATCTAGGCCCCGGAAAACTCAAGCTCTTTCTTTTATCCCGAAAACTTGTTTTCTCTTTTTATTCTTCTTTTTCTTCGCCTTTTTCGATATGAATTGAAATCTCCTTCCATCCACTATCTATAGTATGCAACGTTTCTACCATTGCTTTAATAACATTCACTACGATTTTCTGGACAAAATCATTCATCGGGATTTTTCTCCCGTCTACTAAAAGTTCTATCTTCATTTTCTCCCTCCTCATTATCGTATCAACTTATGCTTATGCTTCTGTTTTTCAAATTATTGATTGTTTTAACTTATGCATCTATTTTTTCTCTTCAATCCTTTTTCCCTTTCTCAAGGACACTCACAGGAACACAATATGGTTTCCTCCGGCTTACTGCAAGCTTGAGCAAATCTTCGATCTCTTCGGAACTTTTTGCTTCCCTGACATCCACAAGATTGTTGTTTACCAGCAGGCAGGGCTTGAACTTCCCATCTGCTGTGACCCTGAGCCTGCTGCAATGGGCACAGAATTCCGAGTTATCCATGGGACGAACGAACTCAACCTCCACCCCATTAATAATGTACTTTTTTCGGTGGTGTAAGTGACGCACCTTTATTTCGCTTGCCCTCTCAGCCAGACTTTTTTCAAGAGCTTTCGAATCAATCGTGTACTTCGACAGCCTGGGGTCAATATTCATAAGTTCGATGAGTTGCAGGATAACCATTCCTTTATAAGGTCGGACAAACTCCATCATAGAATCAATTTCGTCGTCGTTTATGCCTTTCAGGAGTACCATATTCAGTTTCACAGGGGTAAGTCCGGCTTCAACTGCACTATTAATACCCCTGATAACCTTCTCAAGAGAGCCAGGGGGCGCTCCGGTAATTGCTTCATATTTTTCAGGAACAAGGGAATCAAGGCTTACGTTTACCCTGTCCAGGCCCGCAGCTTTAAGGGATTTTGCACGTTTTTCAAGCAGGATGCCATTAGTGGTTGCAGAGACTTCTTTTAATGGAGGAAGGCATTTAAGGATTTCTTCGAAATCCTTCCGAAAAAGAGGTTCCCCTCCTGAGAATTTTACTTTATTGACCCCGAATTTTGCAGCCTCCCTTACAATTCCACAGATTAGCTCTGGTTTCATTTCTTTTCCTTCAGGGCCGCAGGTACAACACTCTGCACCTTCATTATGACAGTACATGCATGAAAGGTTACACTTATCAGTTATTGATATCCTGAGTCCTGTTACCTTTCGTCCGTAAGGATCCTCCAGGGTTTGTTTTGGATTTTCTTCTGCAACGTCAGGAGTTCTTTCCGGGTTTTTCTGCTTCATGGCTAGTTAAACTCCCATTTTAAATTTTAGCATGCAACTTTTACTATTTTCAGGCCCTAAACTTTTTTTGTCACTTGAGGGACAAGCGGGACAAATATCTCATACTGGAAATATCTCCATACTAACCCTTACTCCAACTGAATTGGCACTTCTGACAAAGAACCTGAATGTACTAATGATTTTGAGTTGATTGAGTGTACATTGACTGAATAAGTATACTGATACGAATTGAATGCTTGTAGTGATATGAATTCAATGTGTACTAGTAATGATATATGAATATATGATTACCAGAAACAGGAATTAATTATATAACTAAAATTAATTATATAAACAAATTATCTAACTATATAAATATTTCATTCTGCTTATAAAGCAGAAGTCTCCTTCCTCGATATTTTCCTGATATTCTAGCTGTTCTTTCCTCAGGACTAGTATAATCTTTTACTTAAGGTTAATGTGAACGGCTGCAAATACCAAAATTTCCAGAATTTTTCAAAAAAGTAATTATTAGGCATAAATTAGTTATGCTTACTCAAGTGACTTAGCAAAACTTATTCCGAGTCTGTATGATTCTTCTTGAAAACGGTCATAAAAAGCTTATGCAGCCGGATTAATAGATTTAATATATTTTAACGGCAACAATATCCAGCAGATGACAAAAGGAATACTTATTGCAGGAACCCACAGCGGGGTCGGAAAAACGACAGTTTCCATGGGTATCATGGCTGCTCTTAAACACAGACAGCTAAAAGTTCAGCCTTACAAGGTAGGGCCTGACTATATCGATCCTTCGCATCACACTGCAATTTGCGGGCGCCCCTCAAGGAATCTTGACACATATATAATGGGCACGGACGGAGTCGGGCAGACGGTAGCCCGGACAGCAACCGATGCAGATATTGTTGTAGTCGAAGGAGTTATGGGACTCTTTGACGGAATTGACTCTACAGAAATCGCAAGTTCCGCACATGTTGCAAAAACCCTTGACCTACCAGTAATCCTGGTAATCAATGTGCACGGTATGTCCAGAAGTACAGCAGCCCTCCTTAAGGGGTATTCTGAATTCGATCCTGAAGTCAGGGTTGCAGGCATTATCCTGAATCAGGTAGGCAGCCCAAGGCATGTGGAACTCATAAGAAACTCGCTTCCGGGCAACATTCCTATTGTAGGTACGATCCCGAGAAAGAAGGATATCGAGGTTCCTTCCAGACATCTCGGGCTTTATATGGCTCATGAAAAGGACTACAATACTGAGGAAATGGCAGCTTTCATTGAGGAAAACGTTGACCTTGACGCAATACTTGAACTTGCCGAGCCCTGTTCGGTTCCAGAGATCATAAATATCCAGAGACCTGAAGCAGATCTCAGGATTGGAATTGCCATGGACCCAGCTTTTTGTTTCTATTACCCGGATATGTTCGACGCCTTCAGAGATTGCGGAGCTGAAGTCGAATTTTTCAGCCCAATGGCAGGAGAGATTCCGGATGTGGACGGTATTTATCTCGGAGGCGGCTACCCTGAACTTTACGCAGAAACCCTTGAGAAATCAGAAACAACCCGGAAGCTTAAGGGTCTTGCAGCTGATGGTTTGCCCATCTATGCCGAATGCGGTGGCCTTCTTTATCTCTGCGGCACATATGAGATAGAGAACAGGACTTATAAACTCGCAGATGTCGTGCCTGCAAATACACGCATGACAAATCGGCTTAAAGCCCTTGGGTATACTGAAGCCTACCCTCTGGATAAAAACTTCTCTTCTCACAACATCAGGGGCCACGAATTCCACTACTCTCTCACAGAATGCGATCGCGATGCAAAATTTGCATACGAAATGCTGCGCGGAAAAGGTATACAGGACGGTTTTGACGGCCTTATCGAGCACAACACCTTGGCAGGCTATATGCACTCTCATCCTGCTACCTTTCCAGTAAAAAAATTCGTGGAAAAATGCAGGGAATATAGGAGAAGATAAATATTCGTAAGGTAAATATTTTAAAAAAAAATTTTTTAGGTAAGTATTTAAGGATTTTGTCTAGATTCAGGATTAGTGCAGTTACTTGCTTTGCGAGTAACTTTTAATTTTCATATTTTTACTGAGGTGCGTTCTGGCGACTTAATTGAAGTTTTTAATTTTATACAATATTTCTTTTTAATTCATTTCTTTTTAATTCTATAATATTATTTTTCTTTTTGTATCTGAAATTTCAACTTTGTCTGGCATTTTACCTAATACTTTATCAAAAATACTTTCAACCTGTTAGGCTATAATTAATAATGTATAAAATAATTTATAATTGCCAGAGTAATTTTTGGAGTGAAGGAGAATAGACTAGAAGAGAACATATTCGGAAAGAGTACAACAAAAGAGAACCCAGTATAGGAGAAACCCCAGAAGAGAACATATTATTTACAAAAGGAGATAATAAAATGAGATTTATATGTCCACTTATTGTTGTTAATAATATCGAGGCTTCTAGAAGCTTCTATGAAAACGTCCTTAATCAAAAGGTACAGTGTGATTTCGGTGAGAACGTGTCATTTGAAGGCGGTTTCGCTATACACTTGAAATCACATTTTTCAGATTTAATTAACGTAAACGAGAATAATATTGTTCAAAAATCAAATAATTCTGAACTGTATTTTGAAGAAAATGATTTAGATAATTTCCTTCAAAAGCTGAAAGATGTGGATTCCATCAAATATGTACACGAATTAAAAGAGCAGCCATGGGGACAGAGGGTCGTCAGATTTTACGATCCTGATATGCACATTGTTGAGGTTGGTGAACCCATGGAAAGCGTAGTTAAAAGGTTCTTAAGTAAAGGATTATCAATTGAAGAAACCGTAAAACGCACTTTAATGCCAGAGGAATTTGTCAGACAATGTTTATAGATAAGGTGAGACTTAATAAAAACTAGTTTAGAAATTACAAAAGTGATTTCTGGAATTGCTTAGATTATCTACTTCATTTAAGCTTTAGTGAACACTTTTGAGATCTAAGTTATGGATTGGTAGTGTAGAATACTGATTTTAGTAACATATAGTAAAGATAACAGGAACAAATGGCTCTCTAGCAGGAGTCTGAGAAATAATTTAATATTTGTGTATAAAGTTTCAGCAAAATAGAGTTTCATTCTCAACTATGTAATCAGAGTCCCAAGAAACTTTATTTTACAAAGAAGTGACGGTACAGATATTTAAATGAAAACAAAAAGAGAAATGGTTTACTTCAATCCCAACCTGAAGGATAGGGTATTCGCGACCCTTCACGCTCCCGATGTAATAATTACTAATTTACAGTACTTAGCAAAAGTTATTATAGGTTTTAATGAATACCTTCTTTAAACCTTTAACAATCCACTCCTGTTGATCTTTTTATAAAGTTGGAGAAGTACTACTTTTTCCGATTAATCTGAATTCAAATACTGGCTTTCTAATATTAAAAACATAAGTTTTATCCTGACTGACTTTAATTAGGTTTGAATAATCTTCAAAATGAGTCTATATTGTTTTTAGATTAAGTTCGCACGATGATTTGTACTAAATCGAGTTTATGTACAGGTTTTTAGGAAGGAATTAAAAATGGCTCTGAAACCCAGAATTACAGAATCCCCTCAAGTTCGTTTGATTGACCTTAAGTCAAAACCTTTCTTTATTGTAGCTTCCGTAGAGGTTGGAAACACTACAACCAAATGTATTCTTACAGCTACTAATATGGATACCGGAAGGACTCATATTATAAATAAGGTTGTGCGGATGACCAGAGATGTCCGTCCCCCCAAACCCGGAGAAGTCGTATTCGGGAAGACTCTCACAGGTGTGGAACTTACTCGTGAATCCGTTGCAGAACTGGTACGTGGCACCCTGACCGAATCAATGGCAGAAGCAAATCTGGATATAAAAACCGATCTGGACTTCGTAGTTCGTTCCACTGGTGTTGTTGCAGGTTTCGACTCCCCTGAAGAAGTGGGCGAATTTATTAAGGCTCTGGCAGATGGATGCCTGATGGCAGGAGTTCCCCCAAAAAATATGACACCACCAATGTCCATCTCAAATATCTCCAAAAAGTTCCAAAAGTACAGTAAACTTGAAAAGGTAATCTTTGATGGGGCTGTAGCCGGAGTATTGCCTCCTATAGGTTCTACAGGCGTTGAGATCGTTGCAAACGAGATGGAAGGGGAGCTTGCAACTGCAGGAATTAAGGAGGCAGCTAAACTTACAGATGTTGATTTCAGGAATCCCTGTATATCAATTGACTTCGGTACAACTCTTGATGGCAGGATCACAAATTCAGACCAACCATATGCAAAAACAGTGGGCAACTTCTGCGGCTATGCCGGGGCGATTCCTGACGCAATTATCCGGGGTTCAAAGATTGTGGACTCTAAAGTAGGAACTGCCCTTGAGGTTTTTGAAAAAGAGAAACCGCCTTCTTTCCTTACTTTAAAGATGAAGGGTAAGGCGATTGAGGCGTATGCAAAGCGTATTCAGGAACTGATTATTATCGAAAAAGTTCCAAGAGATAGAACGAGATATGGAAGCGTGCCTGTAAGTCCTGATGCAGCTGAGCAGATCGGCGTAACACTTATAGGGTGCGATGTAGGAGTAAACGGTTCCGATATGGGCAAGCTTAGTGCGATAGGCATGGAAATCTGTAAGACTCATGGACTTCAGGTTGTTTATGCTGTCATTGATGAGGTTATGGCAGACGTGGTTTGCAGGTTGGTCAAGGTTGCAAAAGAATCCAGGCTTGTTTTTGAGGATACAACTATAGGAATCACTGGCAGGGCAGGGATTACTGGGAACAAACCTAAGTTGATCCTGAAACGTCTGGAGGAGCTGAATCTTGCTCCAAAAATCGATGAGAGAGTAGTCTTCGTGGATGACGGACTTGCCAGAGGCGCAGCCGTAATGGCTCGATGCATGAATTCTCTAGGCTCCCCGCAAAACCCCCTTGGCGGCAAGCATGGTGGGAAATGTATTCTTGCACAGAGGATAAAATTGCAGGATAAATGATACTGAAAAATCGGAAATACTGAAAACATTTAATATGCAAAGAACTTGAAACATTAAAAGAGAAAATTTTAAAATGCAGCAAGAGGAATTAACCTCCTGCACCTCCTCCTCCTGCTTTTCCGAGGTCGAAGGCTTGCATTGTTTCTCTTTCTTTTCTAAATCTTTCTTTCAGTTCTTCGGTAGTGAATTCCCTTTCTTCTTTCTTTTCTTTTACTTTAATGTCAGTTGGCTCCAGAGTTTCCTCCCTGTACCAAAGATCTGTATTTTCAAGCAAAACCCATACCTTTCCCTGCTCGTCTTTTTTAATCTCAGTTACGCGGCTGACCGTATCACTGTTTACGTATTTTACGGCATCTCCCGCTTTGATGGGTTTTTTATTTCGCCCTACTGCTGTGATTACTTCAGCATCAGCCATGCTCTCACCTCAAAGGCTTCCAGGACGCTGCATTTCAGGCCCTGCAAAAGTCCCTTCCTGTAATTTTACTACTTATAGGTTGTCCAGGCCCTCTAATAAAGTTTATGTGGGTTAAGCCCTGGGAGCCTCCATAGCACTTTTTAAAAAGTTGTATTAAAAACTATGTAGAAATTGTTTTGATTGACCTTTTTGGAAGTCTCTGCGGAGCAGAGCTTTTTCAGAGACTTCTAGGGTTCAAAAAAAATATAGAATTAGTCTATTCGTACTCTTCTTTTTCTTTAGCATTGATTAATTTCTTTTCTGAGATCTCCCATCAGAGCAACTCTTTCTGCATAGGCATTGTGCCTGTGAATGCTTTCCTCATTGGTTTGCTTGATAGTGATTACTGCATTATCAGGAAGGTTCGGGAACTCTTTTACTATATTGTCTGCCATAGTTCTTACACAGTCTTCCACAAATTTCGGGTTCGTATGTGCAGTTTCCACAACGACCTTTTCGTCTGAGCGTTTCAGGACCTCATACACGCTTGAACTCATAGAAGTATCAATAATATTGATGATATTTTCAAGGGAAACATCGAAATCATGTGCGACCTTGATTGAGATAATGCCTCTTCCCCGCTGGTTATGAGTAGCCATAGGGACCTTCTCCAGGAATTTTATAATCGTATCCCTATCAACTCCAAGCTCGGAAAGCTCATTTGCAGCTTTATCTCGCATAATCTCCTGAGCGCAGGGACAAGCTGTCATTCCTACAACTTCAGCACCTATTAACTTCTTTACATCAAAATAATCATCGTTGCCCTGTCCCCTTACAGCCGATGCTTCAGCAAAAATGTTTACGACTTCCTGGCATTTGATTCCGGTGGCTGGGGAAGCACGCCTGATCATATATTCGCTTGTCATCCTAACTTCGGCCTGGTTGGCATATTCATGCCTACCAAGCAAGTTATGTGCGATATCACTGCAAAGCTGCTCAATTTCGTATACGGGCATGCTGAGTATTTTTTCCAGTACTTCATCTACAGCTTCAAAGTTCCTTGAGAGATTTGCTCCCTTCCGATCGGATGGCAGGTCAACAAAAACGTCAAAAGTTGAAATCAGTACGATAGGACGTTTGTCTTTTCTCTTGATTTCAACGAGTTTTTTTACATTTGTTACCCCTACACGGGTAAGGTTTATAGCTATGCTTGGTTTGCTGGCCTGGACGTCCGGGAGGTTGAAAGTACACTGTTCCATAATTAACCAGATCCATGAAAAGATAAATGTTTAATTTTGTAAAATGAATTTGATAATACGCAATTTTATTCCATTTGGAAAAATATAATGATCATAAGTAGTGTTATAGCATGTAAAGTTTGTGCTTTCTAGGGTCTTTTTCCAAAAGTACAATAAAGCTTAAGTTTCAAGATTACCCAAAATCCATTTCCTGAAACTTATTTTGAACTCCATTTCTAACAAAGTATAATTATTTAAATATTTCCTACTTTGCAATAATATGAAAAAAATTTAGTTTATATACCTTTTGCAAATTGAGGCTAATTTTACATAAACCAATATCCATAGGCAACATCCTGAAGAAAGATTTTATATACTTTAAAACTTAATCAGTGTCTAGCAATTCATTTGCGAGGTGACCTTTATGTCCAACACAAGAAATTTTGTTTTACGAGACGAAGAAGGCAATGAGCACGGTGTTTTCACTGGGAAACAGCCTCGGCAGGCTGCCCTGAAAGCTGCAAACCGGGGCACCGGGACTAAAGCCAAACCGGATATTATCCGCCTCAGAGAACGCGGGACAAAGAAGGTGCACGTTTTCAAGGCATGGAAGGAACTGGTCGAAGCCCCCAAAAATAGGCCTGACTGGATGCCTGAGAAAATCAGCAAGCCCTTTGTCAAGAAAGAAAAAATAGAAAAGCTCGAGTAAACCTGATAAATTAATGTTTCTCACATACCCTGAAAATAGGGTTCTTTCTTTTTCTTCAATATCTAGATACAGAATTAGCCTGGACTAGTCTTTAATTTTTAATACTATCCGGGCTGACTTATTTCTAACATTTCCTTGAAATTAATAATTTTGTCTTTATTCTTACATGCGCCTTCTCGCTTTCACCAGAACCTTTAACGATAAGTTTAAAAACAGATTTTCTGATTCCTACATCATGGAACTGAAGAGAGAGAACGTGCTCATTGAAGCCCTGCCTTATATGCAGGAGTTCTATGACTCAATCATGGTTATCAAAGTGGGCGGAAATGCAATGGTTAGTGCCCAGATCATGGAAGATATTATAAAAGATATTGTGCTCCTGCGCTATGTGGGAATTAAACCTGTTATTGTACATGGGGGCGGGCCTGAGATTACGGAAAAAATGGAGCGGATGGGCAAAAAAGCTGAGTTTTTCCAGGGCTTACGTATTACGGACGACGAGACGATGGAAATTGCCAGGATGGTGCTTGTCGGGAATATAAATACCAAAATCGTGTCTCTTATCGGGGTTTGCGGAGGAAAAGGCATTGGGCTTACCGGCCACGATGGAAGAATGATCCTTGGTCATAAACAGGCTGCAAAGAAAGTAGTAGTTAATGGTGTTGAGACTGAAGTTGATATTGGCTGGGTTGGCGAGAGTGAAGTAATTAATCCTAATATTCTCCATATAGTGCTTAATAACGGGTACATTCCTGTCATCTCTCCTATTGCTGTGGATGCGAAGGGTAATGCCCTGAATATCAATGCCGATATAGTGGCAGGCGACATTGCTGCTGCTTTGCACGCGAAAAAGCTTATCCTGATGACCGATGTCTCGGGGCTGCTTAAAAATATAAACGATCCTGACAGCCGCATCTCCCGTGTAACTCTGGATGATATCGATCCTCTGATTGCTGAAGGTATTATAAAGGGAGGTATGATACCAAAACTCAAAGGCGCAGCAGTCGCAGTTAAAAACGGGGTCGAGAGAGCCCATATAATAAATGGAAGTATTTCTCATTCCATGCTTCTTGAACTTTTTACTGACTGCGGAGTCGGAACCATGGTCTGCAAGTTGGAAAAGCCAAAAGAATAAATATGAAGAAAAATTTACTGGCGCCGATAGTTGTTTTCAGGCGCCTGTTTTTACTATTTTTTAATCCAGGATAGGGGTTCCGTAGGTAAAGTCTTCAAGTTCCAGGACTTTCCTCCAGAGTTCTTTGCATTCACAGTCTATTTTGCTGAGATCTTCCGGGTTCTGGGTGAGTGAAAAAGTCCTGAGAGAATCTGCAACATCCGAGCTGCAGATTTTGCAATTGTGGGGGCCACGTTTTGAGCCTGCCCCGACCGGATCTGACATAAGAGGAAGGTCAGGATGAGCAGCTTTTGCTCTTTGCAGGATTTCTACAATGCTCCAGAGCCAGGGAGGGCGATATTGTCCTTTTTCCCAGAGAGCTTCTACAAGGGTACCTTTCTGGACATTGCAGAGATTGATCGATATCGTGTCAGAGTAAGGGGCAGCATCATCTATGGAACGGATAATATCTTCCAGAGCCTGACGCTCAGAGAGAAAGAGAGGTTTTAGCATCAGATATGCTTTCACGGTTGCCCCATTTTTTCTTGCGATTTCTGCGGCACGGACAAAGTCCCTGAAAGTAAAACCTTTGTTAATAGAGTCCCTTCGGATCCTGTCCGAACTTGTCTCCAGCCCGAAAGCCAGCTCAAATGGCTTATTTTCCAGGATCTTGAGACACCCTTGAACGTTTTCTTCGGTTACGAAGTTAGGGCGGGTTTCCGCAAGTACCTTGACTACCCTGGAGTCGTCTGCAAGAGTTTTGAGGATTGTATCTCTTGCCTCAGAAGGGACCTCCTGCTCGTCAAGAAAACTGCCTGAGGTGAAGATTTTGACCATAAACTCAGGGAATTTTTCAGCTTTCTTCATTGCTCTTGCAAGCTGGGCCTTGTAATCCTCAAGAGATGGGGGCTCACTTGCGCAGTCATAGACATAACCGCACATAGTACATCCTCCGGCTTTTCCCCAGCGGCAGCCTGCGCTCTTGAAGATTACAGTTAAAGTCTTTACCTGAGTTCCATTTACAAGGTCGACTCCTGTCCAGCTTGCTGCAGGTTCATTGGTAGGAGAAGGTCTTACTTTAATCCGCTGGCGGATTTCCATTACTGCTTTATTCAGGGTCATGGGCGTAAAAACTCGCTTTGTGGCTTGCTTATAATTGTAAATAAGATTTTTGAAGCTGAAAAGCAGCTTCATGTTATTTTTTATTTTTACAAGTCTAATTCTTTTATGGCTTTTACTTCACTCAAACTCGATTGTTGCAGGCGGCTTGGGAGTAATATCATAAACCACTCTGGCTACTTTCGGAATTTCAGAAGTGATTCTTGATTCCAGCTTTTTGAGTACATCCCAGGGAAGTTCAAGTGCTTCCGCCGTCATTCCGTCTCTTGAGCCTACCGCCCTTACAGCTATGATCCAGCCGTAAGCCCGGATATCTCCCTTTACTCCTGTTCCTTTGCCAAGCACAGCAGCAAAAGTTTGCCAGGGGCAGAACCTGTCAAGAAGCTCTTCTTCTACTATAAAGTTTGCTTCCCGTACAACCTCAAGTTTCTCTTCTGTAATTTCTCCAAGAATCCGTACAGCCAGGCCAGGTCCTGGGAAAGGCATCCTTTCGCAGATCTCGTCAGGTAACTGGAGCGCCCAGGCAACTTCCCTAACTTCATCTTTATAAAGGTCTTCTATAGGTTCGACAATCTTCTTGAAGTCCATTACGCTGGGCAGCCCTCCAACATTGTGGTGGGATTTGATCCCGCCTTCGGACTCGATCCTGTCAGGATAAATTGTGCCCTGGATTAAATAATCGGCTGCAAGTTTTCTTGCCTCTTCTTCAAAGACCCGGATGAAAGTTTCGCCTATAGCTTTTCTTTTCTCTTCAGGGTCAATTACGCCTTCCAAGGCTGCAAGGAACCTGTCTTTTGCATACACAACGTCCAGGTTCATATGGGAGAAAATATGTTTTATTCTCTCGGTTTCTCCTTTCCTCATTAGCCCTGTGTCAATATAGATTGGCTGCAGCCTGTCCCCAATTGCCCTGTAAGCCAGTTCCGCGCAAACAGAACTGTCCACTCCACCCGAAAGTGCAATAATTGCTCTCCCGTCCTGAATTTCCTTGCTAATTTTCTCAACTGCTTTTGGAATGAATTTTTCGGGTTTTACCATTGAAATGCTCCTTAATGATGCTAAACTGAAATCCTTTGAAAAAATGATCGTGATCAGTGAATACTGTCCAAACTATCTAAATTTGATTATTTTATTGTGATATATGAGTCTGTGCATGGGGGTTTTGATATTTAAAGGTATCATAAAGGAATTCATAATATAAGTGAAAATATTTTACTTCTGCTAAGATGAAATCAATTTTGTGTAATCTTTTTCATCTAAAAGTTATAAAACGTAAAACTGTATTTTTCTTTAATCTCCCGTTCTGGGTTTCAGCTTATATCTTACTGCCCAGTAACTTATTGGGTGGTAAGATCTCTTTAAATGGAGCCGAAAACTCACCTCCTGAAGACTTTTGGGAAATTACGCTTGATAAGGAAAAGCAAGTTAATTCTACACAGACAGAAATTTAAGTCTACCTTTTTCAGAAAATTAAAAATTAGAATTATATACAAAGCTTTTCCAAAAATATTCCTATTAAAATCCCGAGAGGAATTGGTGATAGGAATGGACAGTGAGAACTATGAGGTTGTTGATAAGCTTGAAAGGATTGCAAACTCCCTGGAGAGCCTGGCAGAGTCGCAGAAAAGAGTAGCTGATACTTTGGAGTGGATTGCAAAGGAAAAGGGAATCTTAGGTTAAGTTGGGAGAAAACTTATTGAATAAGATAAGTATGCCAAAATGGAAATTCGCGGAAAACTGAAACATAGGTGGCTGGCAAAGCAGCATAACTGAAGAGGAAGATAAGAAGTGCCTGGGTGTAGCCACACTCCTGATCTTCCTATCCTTACCTCAAATCAAACATTAATAATGCTGACGCTAGAAACCAGTAAACCATTTGCTTATTTTCCATTTTTCAACCTTCAATCATTTTCATACTTTTTCCTCGTTTGGTGATCTGATTTTTTTCCTTTCTAAACCTTTTTTAATCTACTATTTTGGGAGGTCTTCGATGTATATCCAGAGCTTACAGTTAATATATCCGAATACTTTCACCCCGTACACCTGCAACTTAAATATGATGAGCTTTAAACATCACAGCGTCAGGATTCTATAACTGGCAGACTTATACCAATATCTGATTTATCATATCATGGGAACAATCTATCATATACATGGAGATTTGTCTACCATAAACATAGGAATTCATAAAAACGGAAAATGTTTAGGATATAGCTGTGCATGAGAGCATATCCATACCTTGATTTCTCCGGATCTTCCGAGATTTATATTCTGGCTTGACATTGATTCTACAGGTCAGGAGGATTTGAAAACGAGCACTGAGTATGATTTCTTTAAGGAGAGTAAACGCGAGCTTGAGCCAATGCCTTCGCTGTCTGCCAGAATATACTCAGCCCTGTACCAGTATTTCGGATACACTTCTTTTCGTCCATTGCAGGAGGAAATTATTAGGGATGTTCTGGAAAGAAAAGACGTTTTCGTACTCATGCCCACTGGCGGGGGTAAGTCAATGTGCTACCAGCTGCCTGCCCTTCTTATGGAAGGAGTTACAATTGTTGTTTCCCCCTTGATTTCCCTGATGAAAGACCAGGTTGACGGCCTTGAAGCAAACGGAATTGCTGCAGCCTGTATGAACAGTTCCCAGAGCGCCAGAGAACTTCGGGACGTGAAGACTGCTTTCCTCGAAAACCGGTTAAAAGTTCTTTACGTCGCTCCAGAGAGGCTCATGATGCCAGGAACCTTTGCCCTTTTGAAAAAAGGGAAGGTCAGCCTCTTTGCAATTGACGAGGCCCACTGCATTTCCGAATGGGGTCATGATTTCCGGCCTGAGTACAGGAAATTGAAACTTTTGAGGGACCCTAAAACAGGCTTTCCCAATATCCCAATTATTGCGCTTACTGCAACTGCTACCGAAAGGGTTCGAGAAGATATTATATCACAACTTAACCTTCGTATAGCTCCGGAAAAAGGGCCTTATGTAGCCAGTTTTAACCGAAAAAACCTTTACTATGAAGTCAGGCCAAAGAAGGAGACTTTTTCCGAGATTACAGGCTATCTGCGCAGGCATAGAGGCGAAGCAGGAATTATCTACTGCCAGAGCAGAAATAGCGTCGAAGCCCTTACAAAAAAATTGAACCTTGCAGGTTTTAGGGCTCTTCCCTATCATGCAGGACTTTCGGATTCCGAGAGAAACCGAAATCAGGAGATGTTCATTAAAGATGACGTGGACATCATAGTAGCTACAATCGCTTTTGGGATGGGGATTGATAAATCCAATGTACGTTTTGTAATACACTATGATCTCCCCAGAAATCTTGAAAGCTATTACCAAGAAACCGGTAGGGGCGGAAGGGATGGAAGCCCATGCGAATGTATCCTTTTTTTCAGCAGAGGGGACCGCTTCAAGATAGAGTACTTTATCTCACAGAAGACAAACGAAAAGGAAAAGGACATTTCTCTTGTGCAATTAAGGCAAATGGTAGCTTATTGCGAGGCAAATAAATGCAGGCGCCAGATCTTAATGGAATATTTCGGTGAAGAGCTTTCAGAATCCTGTGGAAACTGTGACTGCTGCCTTAGTCCGAAAGATACCTTTGATGGGACTGAGGCTGCGAAAAAATTGATAACCTGTGTTCAGGAACTGAATCAGCGCTTTGGCACAAACTATGTTATTGATGTCCTCACAGGATCAAAAAATAAAAAGATCCGACAAAATCGTCACGAAAAATTGAAAAGCCATGGCATTGGTAGGGAATTTACAAAAGAACAATGGAGATCATTAGCTTCCGAGATGATAAATACCGGACTTCTGGATGTAAGCGGGGCACAGTATCCTGTGTTGAAGCTGAATGCCATGAGCAGAAAAATACTGAAAGGCCTGGAACAAATAGAGCTTGTATGCCCTGAAGGTTTTGCTCCTGAGGCTGAAGAAAGTTTAATACTTTCTACAGCTACCAGTGCAAAAGGAAAACCAGCCGATGACATAGAGTTTTCTGCAGAAGGTACCTTCCCAGAAAAATTTTCAGTTGCTTCTGACATCCTGAAAGCATCAGATGCGAAAAAAACCATAAAATCAGGAAAAGAGCCTGATCCTATCCTTTTTGAGCGGTTAAAAGCTCTAAGAAAGGATATCTCTATAAAGAAAAACCTTCCTCCTTATATTGTTTTCTCTGATACCTCTCTTAAGGAAATGGCTACAAGATTTCCGCATAGCCTTGAGGAGTTTCATTCAATTACAGGGGTTGGAGAATATAAACTAAGAAAATACGGGGATGTTTTTCTCAAGGAAATTGAAAATTATTGCAGAGATTACAATTTAGTTCCCGCTGAAAAATCCGCTGAAAAACCCACTGAAAAATCTGCTGAAAAACCTGAAAAACCGGAGATCGCCTGTAAAAATCCTGAGCGAGAGGAAATAATCTCACAAGAAATTGTTCAAAACGATGAAAATTCCGAAGCTGAGATCGAGATGCTCGGGCCTAATATGCCCGATCCTGAATCTGACAGCATAAACAGCTTGGAAGCTTGCAACTTATCTACAAAAAGAATAAGATATCTGGATACAAGCATTCAGGATTGGTCAGAGAGAAGCTCTTCAGCACGCGACTCCAGGGAAATAGATTCAACAGATATTTTGCCTGAATCAGAGACTGTAGACGGCGTCAAAACAGATTCTTCTAACTCCAGTTCTTTTGAAAAGGATTCTCTGCAAAGAACTTTTTCTCTTTTTACGCAAGGGCTCGGGATCGATGAGATTGCTGACATCCAGGGCATGAGTATCAGAACTGTTTTCAGGCAGCTTGAACAACTCATCCTTTCTGGAAATATCAGGAGTATTGGAAGAATCTTGCCTCCCAAAAGACAACAGCAGATAAAAGCTGCACTGGAAAGCTTAGAAATTGAGCTGGATTCCCTGCTTCGGACAAGGTTAGGTAAGAACTGCCAGGAAGAAGAAATGAAATTTGTCAGGGCCCTCCTTCTGTCCAGAATCTGCTTTTCCCAGTCTGAGGAAGGCGAGTAAAACTTTCTCCTGCAAATTTCGCTGTTTTTCTCCGATTTTTATGATTTTATTGTCTTTTTATTCTCACTTACGTTTTAGTCTTTTTTTTGGTCTGAGTTCTGAAAGCGGGGTCATTCAACGCTTTTCCCATTTCTTCAGATTCATTATCTCAGACAGCGTTCCCCCTCTTTTGATTTCATCGAAGAGTCTTTTTTCGGTTTTGTAAACCTCTTTTGCTCTTCTTGCCAGCTCGTATGCCCTCTCTGCTGGAATTACCACAACACCGCTTTCATCGCCCACAATATAATCTCCTGGCTTCACGGTCTGGCCACCACAGGTAATCTCAGCATTGATTTCTCCAAAACCTTTAGGATCCCCAGCGTTAGGTACTGTATTGCTTGTATAAATGGGAAGTCCCAAGTTTTCGACTTCGTCAATATCCCTGACAGCGCCCTCTATTACCACGCCTGCAATTCCCTTGTTTAAGGAACTCCAGGTTGCAAGTCCTCCCCAGCAGGCAATATCCTTGTTTTCGTTGTAAATAACGAGTACATCTCCTTCTTTTGCAACATCAATTGCTTCCACAGGTTTTGCCCAGTCTCCGGGAAAAGTCTGCACGGTAACTGCAGTTCCTACCATTTTTCCTCTTACTAGAGGGTGAATGCCTTTCATCGCGCCTTTCCTGTGCATGGCATCCGAAATGTTTGAAGTGGATACTTCCTTAAGAATTGCCCTGATTTCTTGGTCTATAGTGCCGGCAGTGCGGATTTCCACAGCGTCCGGGGAGTCTACACTCTGCCGGATTTTTCTTGCGGCTTCAGTTACGTTGTCAGAGTGGGTAATATTCCCTCCGACAATTATAATTTTAGCTCCAGCTTTGACCGCCTGCACTGCAGTATTTGCATCAAGCCCTCCAGCGACTGCAAGCTGTACGTTGACTCTCTGTGAAATTTCGTTGAGAAGAGATATGGGGTCTTTTCCCATCATCTGCTGGTCTATGCCTATATGTACATTAACATAGTCCACGCCCAGAGCCTCAAGTTCGATTACTCTTTTTACAGGGTCAGGAGCCGAAATGAGGTCTGCCATCAATCTGACACCATATTTATGGGCTGAACGGAGAGCATCAAGTAGTGTAGAATCATCTGCGCTCCCTAGCACAATAACGACATCAGCCCCAGCTTTTGCTGCCATCTCGACTTCTATAGCGCCTGTGTCTACAGTTTTCATATCTGCCAGAATCGTTCGGTCTGGAAAAGCTTTCCTCATTGTGCGAATTGCATCCATTCCTTCACTTTTTATCAGAGGGGTTCCAATTTCAATCCAGTCCGCACCCCCTGCTATCGCCTCTTTTGCAATCTCTACTGCGCGATCCAATTCCAGAAGATCAAGTGCAACCTGAATTATCGGAGCTATGGTATCACCTCAAGTGAAAAATCGAAAAAGCTGAAATTTTCAAGCATTTTTATATCAGATGTCCTGTATATTTTCATTCTGTTTTTATTCTGGATTCCTATCGAATTTCCGGTTTTTGTATTGATTAGCTTAATTTATTCTTTTAATTTAATCCTCTTTATTTGATTCTTTTAAATTTATTCTTTTATTTTGATTTGAATTATCTTATTTTTGTATGTGAGTTTTTCATTACCTATATTTCTTTTTATTTGCGACTGTTTTTGTGTTAATGTTGTTATTTTATATTTGAAGTTCACAGATTAAGAATGAATTTTAACTAGTTGTCATAGAAATTTGACGAGCATACAATATCTTGGGGGAGGACGATGGAGGAAAACCGTGGAATATGCAAGAAAAAAGCCTCTGAAAATTATATAACCGATGAAGAACGCAGGCAGCTACTTTCGGCTCTGCATTCTCGCCTTTTCTGGGTTGGTCAGCATATTCCGGATTATATTGAATTTGAAGGAGAAACTTATCCTCTGCACAACTATGTATGGGAATTGATTCAAAAAGGCGAACTTAGTGTAGCTGAAAAATCCAGGATAGATAAATGTATCGAAATAATTTCAGCAAAGGAAATGGAAGAGGAAAAGGAACTTGAAGAGAAGTCCCTTACCTCGGAAGAAGCAAGAAAACTCTATCATGAGACTGCAGGTTTATTGCGTGCAATAACAGATCTTAAGGAAATCGAGAGCGGAACATTTAAAGAAAATACAAAATGCTTTCAGGAAAAGTTCGATAATCAGAGGATTAAAGATGCAAAGCTCTGGCTTGAATTTATCAATAAGGTATCTAAGTGAAGTACCAAAATTGATATGCGGAGATAGAATTTAATTCCTTAAGTACTCTTAGTTATTTCTGGAGCAAAGGTTATATCTCTGGGAATCACTTTATGAAAATAGGATGTCATTTAAGAACAGACACATCATCTCTATGAAGGACTTTTCGCGGGAAGAAATTGATTACATTCTGGACACAGCAGAAAGGCTTGAGCCTGTGGCCAGAGGTGAGGAAAGGTCCCGGCTGCTGGATGGAAAAATTATAGCTCTTCTTTTTTTTGAACCAAGCACAAGGACAAGGCTGTCTTTTGAGGCTGCTGCGCAGAGACTCGGAGGAGAGGTTCTCAACCTGGGGTCCATAGAGGCAAGTTCAGTGATGAAGGGAGAAAATCTTGCCGATACTATCCGTGTAATCAGCAACTATGCAGATCTTATAGTGTTGCGTCATCCCCTTGACGGATCAGCACGAATGGCTGCGGAATTTGCAACCGTCCCTATAATCAATGGTGGAGACGGCTCTTTACACCACCCTTCACAAACTTTCCTTGACCTTTATACTATTCGCAGAGAAAGCCATCTTGAGGGCCTGAAGATAGCTATGGCAGGGGATCTAAAATATGGAAGAACAGTTCATTCCCTATGCTATGCCCTATCCCTGTATGGAGCTGAAATGACTTTCGTTTCGCCTCCTGAACTCAGGATGCCCCAAGAGATTGTAAGGGATCTTCAAAAGAATGGAATCCACATCAGGGAAACCGATTCCCTTGAGGAAATAATTGGAGACGTCGAGGTCCTTTATATGACAAGGGTTCAAAGAGAACGTTTCCCTGATCCTGAAGAATATGAGAAGGTCAAAAACAGGTTGAAAGTTACAGGTGACCTATTGAAAAATGCAGATCCGAAACTTAAGATTCTTCATCCTCTACCACGGGTCAACGAAATCTCTCCTGAAGTGGATGCAACACCATATGCATGTTATTTCGAGCAGGCTTTCTATGGGGTTCCTACGCGGATGGCACTTCTTGCTCTTGCTACAGGAGTGATTGAATGAAGGAAAAACGAGACCTTAAGATCCAGGCTATTGAGAAAGGAACAGTTATTGATCATATAAAGGCAGGACAAGCCTTAAATGTTCTGCGCATACTTGGGATTTCCAGTGCTTTTCGAGCTACCATCAGCTTTGTCATGAATGCTCTTGGTGCCAGAGGCAAAAAAGACGTTGTGAAAATTGAAGGCAAGGAACTGAGTGTAGAGGAGCTTAATAGGATTGCCCTTATCTCTCCGAAAGCCACTATTAATATTATAAGGGATTTTGAAGTAGTTCAGAAAAATAATGTTGTACTCCCTTCTTATGTTGAAGGCGTTGTACGTTGTATCAATTCTAACTGTATTTCTAACAGCAGCGAACCTATAAAATCCAAATTTTCCGTGCTTCAGTCAGAAGAAGAAGGGGTAATTCTACGCTGCCTTTACTGCGAACATGTAATTTCAGAAAATATAGCCGAAAATTTACTGTAAAGATGACTTTCAGTGAAGCTAAAATCAATTTTTTTCTTTTATCTTGGAGTTCTCTCAGAACTTAAGCTCTCAGAACTTAAGTGTTCAGAGAAATATTGTTTCAGTATAACAGTGAATCTGATCTTAATAGTGAGTCTGATCTTGCAGTTTTAATTGCTACTTATTTTCAGGGGAAGTTGTTCATGGTAAAAAGCGATAATGACACGGAAGAAGCAGATGAAGAATGTCTTAGTTATGAAGAGCGCAATAAACTCCTATGGAGCCTCAGGAGTGACTTTGCTTGGGCAGGAAAGAAAATCCCTGAAAGCGTAGAGATCGATGGGTGCGAGTACAAACTCAGGGACATGGTTAGAGGGCTGAGCGAGAAAGAATCGCTGGATACGGATAAGGCTGCCGAAATAAAGGCTTTAATTCCAAAATTGGAAGAAAAGTCAAAAGCAGACGAAGAACTACTGGAGACTGAAGAACTTACAAAAACAGAGGCTAAAGCCCTCTATGAAGAGGCAACTGGGCTTCTGCGGGCCTCAATGGAATTAAAAGACAAACTTGAGGGGAAAGGCGGGGAAAAAAGCGTCGATGAGTTTAAGCGGATGCTCAATATCCAGAAGATAGTGGACGAAAAGCGCTTTCAGGAGCTTATTAAAAGTTTAAAGTAATGATTTTTTTCATCGGGCACCATCCCATCAATTTTCTAAAATATTTTACTAAAGTCATTTTATAAACCTTCACAAATGCCTTTCAATAGATGATTTAATCTTTGCAGCCGAGACTTCGTCCGTGATTAGGGAATGATAAGAATTCAGTTCGTACCATTTTTTGTGTTTAGTCTTGATATACAGTTGCGTGTTCAGTTTCCATAAGTGGGTTTTTTGCTTTCTCGTAGCAAACAGAATAAGGGGAAGCAGTGAGACCAATAGCAGAGGTATTTTCCATTCCCCTTTTATTACAGTCATGTAGACCACGAATCCACAGAAAGCAATTTCTCCAATTACAAGGAGAAGGGACATTTCCTTTGAACGCTTTTCAAGCCTGTGTGACGTTATGTTTTCGATCTCTTCATAAGGGATGTCAAATTTCTTCAATCTGAATGCCTGAAGGTGTACTCCTGATTTATCTATCAGAACTGCTGCCTCGAAGGTTTTGAGAATTAGCAAGTAACAAGGAATGTTCAGCAGGAAGAGACCGACTAAGAAGAGAGAAATATTTTCTGTATGCGTCATGAGCAGGTTGAAGAATATTACAAAAAGAAAAGTAAACAGAGCTGTATTTGCAGGGAAGATCACATTTGCTGTTCGGAATTCAGTGGTGTTTTCTGTTTTTCCGGAAATTATGGCTGTGTTTATAAAGTAACAGGACTGTTTTGTTTGATGAGCCGTTTTCTTGCAGGCTGGGCACCATCCCATAAACTTTTCGATCTGCTCAAAAGCAATAGCTTTAGCAGACATTTATTTTTTCTCCCTGATAATATACGAAGTTTTCCAGGTCCCGTGCTTTTTGCCGAAATAAATAGTTTTGTGGTTCTCTTTCTCCCAATATATTAGCTGGAAATAACTAAGCCACATCGCAACCGTGGAACCTCCCAATAATGAAAATATTGCTTGCATAGCAAGTTCTTGGCCTTTAAAATATAGGTAGAAAATCACAATTATAAGCGCATATGCGAGTATAAAATAGAGTTTTTTTCTTATCTGAATAGTCGATTACCGGATGTTTTACTAGAGCATCATATCTTTGCATTTGAGCTTTCCAGTCAAATATAACGAAAAATAAAGGAACTAAAAATCCGGCAAGTAGAAAGATCAGGTTTATACCTAACTGCTTAATTATTAGGAGATATGCGAGTGTAAATAAAGTGTTAATTAAGAGAGTATAATTACTCAGTTTTCGGAGCCATCCGGGATTTTTTTGATCCTCGTTATCTCCACTTATTCTACTCGAAATACCAGATTCAAAACTTTCAAAGTTAATGGGTTGTCTTGCCTCATGTGCTTTTGCATTTGGGCACCATCCCATCAACTTTTTTATGCATCTGGACTCCCAGTTCATAGTTCTTCCCCTTTTTCTCCAAGGACATACAGCTTTTGCTGTCCCTTTTCTCTTTTCGTATACATTTTCATATGGTTTTTCCTTTCCCAGTAAATTAGCTGGAAATAGAAGCCCCACATCAATATCAGAGTTCCTGAAGTGAAAGAATACAATGCCTGATCGTTAAAAATATAAGCTGCATGAGATGAGATATAGGGCAAAAAAGCCATGAGCAAAGTGAAACCCAAAAATAGGAATAATATTACACAGGCAAGTGTTTTTCTAAAGGAAGGAGAAACGACAGGATTTTTTTTCACGGCATAGTATTGATGCATTTGCTTTTTCCAGCCAAGCAAATTTATTGGCAAAGAAAGTAAAATGCCTAGAAGGAAAGCCTCTGTGTTTATACCTTTTTGAAATAGTTTTATGTAAACAGGAGTAAAGAAAATTGGTAGCAGGAAGAGTTGGGTATCAAGCCTTGAATGCTGGCTAGAAACCTTCGGACTTCTTGTTTTTTCTCCTTCCGATTGATCGTTTGCTTCAAAATTAGCAGAACTAATCCTGGGTCCGGTTTCAAGTGCTTTTACATTCGGGCACCAACCCATAAACTTTTTGATCTGATCAAAACCAAAAACCTTAGCTGGCATTTATTTATTCTCCCGAATTATGTATGACTTTTTCCACTTTCCGTAACTTTTGTCTAAATAAATTATCTTGTGATTCTCTTTCTGCCAATATATTAGCTGGAAATAACTAAGCCACATTCCGACCAGGAAACCACCCATAAACGAAATGATTACTTGCATAGAATGATTCCTTGCCACATCTCCAGAAAAAATCCAATAAAAAAGAACTGTATAGAAAATTAGGTTCATTATTTGAGACACTTTTTTCATGCCGGGATTCTCGCAAATGAGTTTCTGTGCCAGGATATCGTATCTTCTCATCTGCTTCTTCCAGTCAAGGACAATAAGAGCTACAGAAATGAAAAATCCGGCGAGTAAAAAGGCTAGATTTAGGCCCAGATGATTAATCGCTAGGATGTACACGAGTGTAAACAAAGTGTTAATAAAGAGAGTATAATTACTCAGTTTTCGGAGCCATCTGGGATTTTTTTGATCCCCGTTATCTCCTTTTTCTCTATCTGGGATACCAGATTCGAAATTTTCAAAGTTAATGTGCTGCCTGGTTTCAGATGCTCTGGCATTAGGACACCATCCCATTGGTTTTCTAATGTATTTTGCTCCCCAATTCATAACTCTCCATCCTTTTTCCCAATAGCATACATTTTTTGGAACCCCTTTTCACTTTTTATATAAATTTTCATATGGTTTTTCCTCTCCCAGTAAATTAACTGAAGATAACTTCCCCACATAAGGGTCCCAGCTCCAGCAACTAAGGAATACAGTGACCGTGCGTTAAGAAAAGAAGGTATCTGAGATAAGAAAACCATAGGCAAAATTAAAAACAAAATTAGGGTTAAGAATACCCATAAGAGTATTTTCTTTGAGGAAGAGCCAAAAATGGGGGTTTTTGCCAGGGAATCGTAATAATGCATCTGCTTTTTCCAGCCGAGCATATAAATCAGTAGAGAAAGTGAAAAGCCTAAAAAGAAGGCCTCTGCATTTATACCTCTTTGAAATAGCAAGTTTATGTAAATAGGAGTCAAGAATAGTGTTGGTAGGAGAATCCGGACATCAAATCTGGAAAAAAACCTGGAAATATGACTCGAAATCCCTGTATTCCTGGCCTTTTCTCCTCCCGATTGATTATATGCTTCAAAATTAGCAGGACTTATCTGGAATCCATTTTCAAGTGTTTTTGCATTCGGGCACCATCCCATGAGTCTCTTGATGTGTTCCAGAGTCATAATATCCCTCCATTCATGCATTTACAATGTAGATCTCTGGCATTTTGTGCCCATACACAAGCAATATTTTCCCGTTTCTCTTTTCCCAGAATATATCTGTAAGGTAATAGAGAAAAGCCGTCAAACAAAAGCCAGATATAAAGCCTATAGTGTGTCTCCAACCAAGCGATGAACCAAAGACAAGAAGCAGTACTAGGCCGGTTGAATCAAAGTTAAAATAATAAAACAAAGCTATCAAACAAAAGGCAGAAATAAAAAATAAAACGAGTCCCCAATTAGACTGTGAAAAAAAGAGATACAGTAATACCAAGGAAAGTATTATATTTATAACTCTCCATTTTGGAGATCTAATATTCTTCTTTATTTTCTTGCCTGTGTTTTTTATATTATTCAGGTAATGCCAGTTCCAGATGCAAATGTATAGGTTAAAAATGGTTCCGATAATTAACCCAAATATGAAACCTTTATCCATGGGATGAACTTCCAGAAATCCAATTCCCAGTATAGAAAAAAGAGTCAACGCTGAGGATATTATTAGTGCTCTATTATGGCGTTTGTTCCACCAATCAGTGGGTAAAACCGGAGGATTTCCAGCATCTCTTCCTTTAGCCTGGTCATTCGTTTCAAAATATTCAGAATGGATAGAACGCTGAGTTTCAAGCATTTTTGCATTTGGGCACCATCCCATCAGTTTCCTTATATTCTTAATTAACACGTTCATAGTCTATGTTTCCCCCATTCTCAGCTTATTCCCACTGGAATCGTGAACAATCACCCTTTCTATCAAGAAACCTCATTCTATCATGACTTCGATGCATGGAGTCGCTATCATCCTTTAATATAGAGAGTAGCACCAATTAAAAATAAGAGAGTTCCTACTCCGACCGTAAGCGATAATAGGTTATCCTTTAAATCCAAAGTAAGTGACAACATTGAAATCAAAGCACCTACACTGGCAAGTAGCAGTCCAATTCTTTTCATACGGCTGAGATTGTTTCCGGCTTTTTCTCCTCCAGATTTATCATATATTTCAAAATTTGCAGGAGTAATTTGAGATCCGATTTCAAGTGCTTTTGCGTTCGGGCACCATCCGATTAATCTCTTTATGCTTTTTGTGAATACATTCATTGCCATCTTTTCCTCAGTTTTATCTGGCTTTAGTAGGCTTGTTCAATCGATTCTTTTAATTTCTCAAATAATTCATCAGCTATCTTTGTGGGATCTTCTGTACTCTGTAGTTTGAGCTGCATCTCTTCTGCAAAGTCCCAGAGAAGTTCAATACATTCCCTGTATCTTTCGCAAGATCCGCATTCTCCCTCGTGCTCGTACCAAACTTGCATTCCATGTTTTGCCGAGACAAAAATTATTGCGTTGGCTTTGAAAGGAACCGATCTCCCGAAGAGTATCCCTTTCTTTGAGTCTAGTTTTTGGACTTCAATCCTGTTTGCTCTGGCCATTTCAAGCAGGGTTTCTTCAATACGCTTATCCATACTAAGAAGGGCTCGCGAGACTGCCTGTCTTGAGACTCCGAAATGTTTTGCAATATTGATATTCGGAAGCCCGTTTCGGCGCAAGATCCAGAACTCAAACTGTTTTTCACCTGCCGGAAGGAACATATGTAAACATATAAATGTTGACTATTTATATCTTTCTACTCTGGAAGTTTTTGAAACTTTCTAATTAAAAATTTCTTTTCTCTAGAACAAGTTTTGATGTTTTCTCAAGAACATTTTGATGATCTGGCCATAAAAAATATATGAAAGATGGTTAAAATTTATCTCATTTGTGAATTTTTTCTGTAACCTGAACATTAAATTAAATTTGATAATTATATAACGTAAAACTGTAGGTCCAACGAGGCTCTTTTATGCAAAAGAAGGACAACTTTGAGGCAGATTCAGATGTTTTATATCTTTCTGATGACTTAAAAGCCAAAAATGAAGACGAAAGAACTAAGAATGAAACTGAGGAACTTGGAGTTAAAACTAAAGCAACTGTTGATTCCAGAATCTATGAACGTCCATCTTTCTTTCTCGGTGCCCTTTTTATTATTATATTTGGAAGCATTGGAAGCAAATATGAAAGTGTATTTTCCATCGAATATGAAGGAAAAAACGTACTTGTACTCTATCATGGCTTATGCCTAGTTTCAGCGGGGGATAGACTTCTTATTCAAGGAAAATGGTATAGTGGAAAAAAGCTGGGGATACAGGGAAATATCGTTGTAGCGGATAGAGTTGAAGACTTGAGTTCCGAACTTGTCTTCAGCAAGAAATGATCTTGCTTGGGCTATATGGTTAGGTGTTAACTATAGCTCAAATTCAAATTACATATTATATATTATTAATGATATGCAACTTCCAAATTAGGATCAGGTTCGAGTCAAGTTGAATCAGGTCAAAAATAAGAAATCAAATAACTCTGTTTTGAGCTGAAAATATGGGTGGGCCTGATAAGTAAACTCATGGCCCAAGCACATAATTCTAAAGTTTTTATTAGCTGATGTAAAATTGTGATCTAATATATTGCTTTATAATCCGAGCACATCGTCCATGGAATAAATTCCAGGTTTCTGCTTGCAGATCCATTCGGCTGCACGCACTGCGCCTTTGGCAAAGATCTGGCGGGAGTGAGCCATATGCTTTATTTCGATCCTTTCAGAATTGCCTGCAAAGAGAACGGTGTGATCACCTGTGATATCTCCGGCGCGGACTCCGTGAATTCCGATTTCTTTTCCGCGTGGGGCAATACCTTCTCTGCCGTAGACATAATCCTTTCCGCCGAGAGCCTCACTGATGACGTCGGCTGCCCTAAGGGCGGTTCCACTCGGAGCATCTTTTTTCTGGTTATGATGAGCTTCTATAATCTCTATATCATAATCTGCAAGGTATTTTGCAGCTTCCTTGATTATCTTGAAAAAGACATTAACGCCTACCGAGTAGTTAGGGGAAATTACGGCACTTACCTGACCTTCCTTGATAGCCTCGTCAATTACTGCTCGCTGCTCCGGAGTCAGGCCTGTAGTTCCTATAATAAGATTTACTCCAGCTCTGGCTGCTATTGGAGCGTTAATTACGGTTGCACCAGCTGCGGTAAAGTCGATAAGGATATCAGCCTTGCTTTCTTTCAGAACAGTTTCAAGGTCTTTTACATCCGAGATCTGGACTCCCAGGTTCCCGACATGGGCAAATTCTCCTGCATCTCTTCCGAAATTATTGATGTCAAAAGCAGCAACAAGCTGCATGTCCGTAGAGCTGGTAATATTCTCCACAATTAAAGAGCCCATTCTGCCGCAGGCTCCGAGTACTGCCGCGTTAATCATTCAATAACCCCCAATTTCCTGAGTTCATCTGCAACCTTTTCAATGTTTGTATCGCTAAGGGGTGCGAGTGGAAGTCTCAGATGCCCGCTTGCTAGGCCTGCAAGCTCTGCAGCTTTCTTGACCGGGATCGGGTTTGTTTCGAGGAAGAGGGCACGAATCAGAGGGGCAATCTCAAAATGAATCTTTCTTGCGGTTTCATAGTCTCCGACAAGAGCTGCATTTACCATCTTGGACATCCTATCAGGTACTATATTTGCAGCAACAGAAATGACTCCTTTCCCTCCTACAGAAAGAATCGGAAGAGTCAAACCATCCTCACCTGAAAGAACCACGAAGTCATCATCTGCAGTATTTTCCAGGATTTGGGAAACTTTCCCGACACTTCCGCTAGCTTCCTTAATTCCCACAATATTCTCGACTTTTGCAAGCTCGGTAATAACTTCTACTGGCATGTCCTGTCCTGTGCGGGAAGGGACATTGTACAGAATCATAGGAATATCGATTGCCTCGGCAATTTTCTTGAAGTGCGCAATCAGGCCTGCAGGATTTGGCTTGTTATAATAGGGAGAAATTAGAAGAACTCCATCTACACCCGCATCTGCAGCGTGTTTTGTAAACTGGAGAGCTTCTCCTGTATTATTTGAACCTGTTCCTGCGATCACAGGAACCTTTGAACATTCTACTGCAATATCTATTACTTCTTCGTGCTCAAGTGCAGAAAGAGTCGCGGATTCTCCTGTAGTGCCACAGGGCACAATCCCTGCAACTCCTCCTTCTTCAACAAATGCAATATTCCTTTGTAGACCTTCCCTGTCAATCCTGTCGTCCTTAGTAAAAGGAGTTATCAGGGCAGGTATTGCTCCTTCAAACATTTCAGATATCCCCACCTATATTCAGAAGTAAATCTTCTGCTTAGTATACTTTCATGCGTGCAACTTTTCTTGTGACGTAACCTGCAACCCTATTTCTTATAACTTTGCTTTCAATGGTTGTATACTTTGTCACAAGAGTCTTGTTAGTTTCAAAATCTTTTGTGAAGACATCCCCGTGGTTTTCAATCAGTCCGAATGCAATTTTTTTTATGTTTGTCTGTCTTATATTTCCCATCGTATCTCCTCTTAGATGTTTTTGCTGTTTTTTAGTCCAGTTATTCAATTCTACTTCTAGTTTATATCACATGTTTTCCTGTGAATTCTGGTTAACGTGAAGTCGAAGATAGAAAATATGGTTATTTGACGTCTATTTTCTTCTTTCGAATTGATAGGTTTAGTGAAAACTGGATTGAAAAATTTGATTGATTATGAATTCGTCGACTAATAGGTCACTTGAGATTTATAAGTTTTGGGGTCAATACTCCAGTCTAAAGCTGTGAGGCTTATCATTCTTTTTCTCAATTAGTTCTACATGTAATAGACACTGACAATTTTTCCCTAAGATAATATTAATTTTGCAAGATGAGTATAGCAACAATGGTTAGATTTTTGATCTAATCTCTTTATTCATCATACGGCATTTGGATAATCCTGTATTAAAATATATTCTGCATTCTTATGTATTATCCTTCTCATTTTCTCTTTACATAATCTGTTTTTCCGAGAAAGCGGTCAAGAGTTCCTGCACTAGTAAAAACACGCTCTCTTATTCCTTTACGATTGATAAAGAGTCCTATTAATACGAAAAGCAATCCAAGCTCCGGGTTTACCTCAACAACAACTGCTCCTATCAAAACTAGGGAAGAAGCTGCAAGTCCCTTCATGGCTCCTCTCCTGTAAGAACGATAACCGGTTCTTTTAAAAATCCGAACATCTCGAAGAGTCAAGAAGAGAACTACAAAATAGGCAAACATCGCAATTTCGAGATACATTTTTTTCTCCATCTTCTGTTTTTGATTTTGCACTTTCTGCTCCTTTATCGGACTGAAAATATGAATCTGATTTGTTTTTGACCTTATATCCTGGCTATACTTTACATCATTATATTTTTTCAGAGAGCAGGCGAAGATTGATCAGTATATGAGTGCAAGTAAACAGATATACAATTACGTCTGTTAGATAATATAAAACCATCAGGTTTAGGTCTACTGGTAATTTTGAGTCGTAAAGAAAACCTAGAAAAATATACTTCTTAGGGTTTCTTTTAAATGGACTTTGTATAAGTTTTATAGTAATATATTCAGATTGATTAGCCCACTCAGGAATAAGAATCCGAGAAAGACCGGCTGATGAATGAAATATATGACCAGAGAATGTTGCCCCACTCTGGAAGACAATCTGAAGAGAAGATTTTTTCCGGTATATGGAATTTCAAACTGCCTTTTCCCGCCTGCGTACAGGAAATTCCCCAGGAAAACTCCTGCAAGCAACACCCCAAACCAAGGAAAGATGGGAAAGTAGTCAAGGGTTCTGAAATTTTCGGGAGTGAAACCCAGCCAGAGAAGGCTGGAAAAACCGAAAGTTATAGTCCTGAGGTAAAGCCCTGAAAGGATGAAAAACAGGCTGAAATAGAGGTTTTCTCTCCCATATCTCAGGAAGGGATAGACAAGCACGGCCGAAACCCCAAAAAATTGCAGGATCCCAAAGACAATATACTCTTCAGGTAAAAAGATCCAGGTTATAACTGTGAGCAAAAGCCCCATTAAATATAGTTTGATTCCTCTCCTCAGGTATTTACAGAAGTTTTCGGTTCTCTTTCTACCAAACTCTTTATTAAGGGCTCTTGAATGGCTTATAGAAAGGGCGGTTCCTGAGATAAGGATAAAAAGGAAAGCTGAAAATCTGCCTGCATATAGGATAAGGCCTGATCTTAGCTGAATCTCCGCAAGTTCAAAAAAGTCCAAGTCATAAAGAAAATGGTACAGGAGCATCAAAAGGACGGCAAATCCTCGCAGACAGTCAATCTCCCAGAAACGGTCTGCATATCTGGCCATAAGTTTTTCTCCAGAGCCTATCAAGTTCTGTTCACAAAGAATGACAGTTTTCTTTTATATATATACTTATAATTTGTGGTTCTTCCAACAGGAGAAAAGCAGGTTTTTTATTCTTTATATATCTTATTCTTCCTTCAAAAGTAATAATTGTAGTCCGTACTCAACCAAAATTCCAATCAGCAATCTTGATCTGCTATGGTTTTTCTCGCAGCAGGAGAAAATAATCCCTGAAAGAAAGGAATACAGAAGTGTTCAGAAATGAGGTTTTACCTCACTTCTATTTTAAGATCAAATACCTACCTTTTACAGACTTTTTCAAATCAATTTTTACAGCGTTTTATATCAATCCAAGTACAGGCCCTGTATGTGGAATTATCCCAAACAAGAATACATTTATTGATCCATGAATCATTACCACAAGGGGAAGACTTCGGGTTCTATAAAATAAGTATCCTAAAAAACCTCCTACAAGGAAGGTATATGCCATTTCGTAGGGCATGCCATATGCAGAATGCATTATTCCAAAAAGGAGGCTTGAAAAGAAAATTCCCCCAGCTGGTCCCAAGAACTCTTCTAGGCTCGTCTGGAGAATTGACCTGAAGATGAGTTCTTCTATCAATCCCACAATGAAAACCATTATGATTATAAGTATCAGCAAGTTTGTTGCTGAGAGGTCTGGAATAAATTCTCTAGTCCCTATGAGTGTATATTCTACCTGGCCGAAAGCCAGTCCTGCAAGAACAGATAGGGGGAGATAGATCCATATTCTCTTCAGAGTGTCTCTTTTTCTCTCATATCTCACTTTCTGATGAGTGGTAGCAAGAGTTATTGGAATTGCCAGAGGAGCATAAATAAATACGAAAGAATAAAGATTTTTTTCTAAGAAAACCGGCATCGAAAAATTTACCAATCTAAAAATTGTCAGAAGCAAGAAGGCTTGGTAGATTTTCCTTATCTCAGGCTTTGTAATAACTGCTATTGAATACGAAAACAACAACAAAAGCAAAGTATAAGCTATTGAGGCTTCTCTCAACCTTCCTCCAAAAATCAATAATTCGGTAAGAGTAATAGCAGTTATCGGGATTCCTACATATAATATCTTTTTCAGGAATCCGGTTTTTTCTTCAGTTTGAATTTTAAGCACTTTCCCGAGCCCCGGCAGAGATGCCTTTCCCGCGTCTAGTTCTGAAGATGTAAAGCTCAAAATTGCCATCTTCAGGCCTCCTCAGTAACATTAATCCAGAGATGCAGGTTCCTGTAAGGTATTGTTTTTTCAGTTTCATTAAAAAGTAGAAACTCTAGCTTCATGTTCTTCCCTTCAAGAGACGGCGTAAAAGTAATTGGTTCTTCCCAGGACATATTATGCCCAAGGCTTATCTTTTTCTGGCTTTCCGGTAGAGATTTGTTTTCGAGTCTTACATCTATTGTATAATCCACTGGCCTGTACTCGTGGTTCATGATCCCCACAGTGACTGTTCCTTTTTCCCCCTGTACAAACTCTGTAGGATAGTCTCCTATCGTACTGTTATTCCCAAGAATATAAAATTCAGTGAAATGTTCTCCTTCTTTAGGGTTTCCTATAATGTAAGCGAGGCTCCCCATAGAGGCTAGAATAGAAAGGACCAAGATAAACGCGATAATCTTATCAGTTTTCGACTCTGGATTTTCAAGAATTTCGGCTTTCATGCTAAGGTAACATGCTTTAAGTGAAACTCCAAAGGCTTCAGTCTCAGGCAGCAGTCTTCTTCTGTAGTATGCAATTGCGCACATCAGGAGAGTAAAAATTGAAAATTCTGTCAGTAAAGGAATTTCCCTGATTCCCCAGGTGGAATAGTTCAGTCCAAGTCCCATTATCGGGGCTATTGCAATACTCAATCCGAATGAGATTGCAGCTCTCTCAACTCCTTCAAGATCTTTTTTTGCCGGGAAGAGAGCTCCAGTGAGGGAGTAGCCTGGTAAGAAAAGCACCAGAATAATGCCCAGACAGGTGCGTAGGAAACTGTCGCTAAGTACAGGTATGAGTATGAAGATATTAGTAATGAGCACAAAACCTGCAACAAGCAGCAGGTCCACGGGAAGATGTCTATTTCTGGCCATTTTATCACTGATTAAATTATTTTATGATATCTCCTCTTTGAATTTATATCTATGTAAGCCTTCCATCAACCTGCTCTGCGTATATTATCTTTTTAAGTCAGGCTTATCCTTTCAGGTGGTTCTTTACAGGAAAATAAGTAGAACATACCTTTATGCTTGAATCTAATTTTTGCTTGTAATATTCTCTATCTCAAAAATTTATTTTCAAAGATAATCTATTTCTTTTTCAGGCTCAATTTTTCTGAAAAATACCCTCTATCTCCAAATTTTTAGACTCCCCCTTATTGATAAGATCTCTTTGTATGAAAAATTTTCCCTCTTTTGAAGGACCTTTGTACTTTTTTAAAAGATATCTTATCCAGCCTGCGCCATATTTTGCACATATCAGGAATATTTCAATCTCATGTTATAAACTCCCAGGCGTGCATAGAAAATTTTATTTTGTACTTTTCCCTTTCTGCAGGCATGAAAGTATTGATTACTGGAGGAGCAGGTTTCATAGGCTCCCATATAGCTGAATATTTTGCAGAAGCAGGACACACTGTCAGGATTCTGGATAATCTTGCCACTGGTTTTCTCAGAAATATTCCGCAGTATAAAAACATCGAGTTCATTCAGGGAGATATCTGTGATTTTCCCTCAGTCGAAAAGGCGGTTTCTGGCATGGATTATGTCTTTAATGAAGCTGCCCTTGTATCTGTACCTTTAAGCTGCGAAAAACCTTCTGAAGCTTTCCAGATTAACACGCTTGGAACCCTTAATGTACTGCAGGCCTGCGTTAAAGCCGGGGTCGAGAAATTTGTGACAGCTTCTTCAGCTGCGATCTACGGAAATAATCCTATACTTCCAAAACGAGAGAATATGTATCCTGAACCAGCCTCTCCTTATGCTATTTCTAAACTTGATGGAGAGTACCTTGCAAGGATGTTTTATGAGAGTTATGGACTTCGTACTACTTGCCTGCGTTATTTCAATGTTTACGGGCCTCGCCAGGATCCAAAGTCCCCATATGCAGCCGTTATTCCAATTTTCCTTGAGAGGGCGAAATTGGGAAAGGATCTTGTCATTTATGGTGATGGTCTTCAGAGCCGAGATTTTGTTCATGTTAAAGATGTAGTCAGGGCAAACGCCAAGGCTCTTGAGCATGGGGATGGTCAGGTCTTTAACGTAGCTATGGGTAAAAGCGTGACAGTTCTGGGACTTGCCGAGAATATTATTAAGTCGACTGGCTCCTCTAGCAGGATTGTACATGCTGCTTCAAGGGCAGGCGATGTTCGGGACTCAAAAGCTGATGTCTCAAAAATCTCCGGCTGGTGGAAAGGAGAGATCGAGCTGCAGGAAGGGTTAAAAAGCCTGATTTAAGGCTGATTTATGCCACTTAAAGGCTTTTGTGTTGGAGTAAAGAAGGCTGCTTTTTAGCTACGGTCACTTGTTATGTAGATTTAAGAGGCAGTTTTTCATCTCATTTTTAAACAAAATGCTTTTAAAAAATAATTAAAACAGAAGATTTTCTATCTCCTGCTTTAATCTTTTAGAATGCTTATTGCTGAGGCCCTCTTTTTCGAATTACAATCATACCAATTATGAAAATTACAAGTAGCCCTAAAAATAAACTGGCAATTTTCAGAATCAGCTGGTTTTTGTTCTCCTTAGAAGTAGATATCTCAGTATTTGTCTTTTTTTCGTTTTGTGCTATCTCCCCATTAGGTAGCTGATTATCTCCTACTTTCTCCTCTAATGTCAATGATTTTTTTTGGGCTGTAATTGCAAACGGAGAAAAACTGGGACATTTAGCTTCGAAGTAAGTATATTCTTTATCTTCGTTTATTTTTGTGGTTGGAAGCGAGTTCCACTTTTTGTCGCTGAAATGTTGAAGAGTAAATGAATCTATATTAATATTATTTTTATTAATCCACTCTTTACTAACCTTAAAGCCCACAACAGCGTTATCAATATTTTTTGAATTTGCAAAGCCGCTGTTTCCGATCCAGATATTTACGTATTTGTAAATTTCTCCTTCTGGCTCATTGGGAGTCAGGCTAGACTTTCCTTTTAGTTCCTCAACGATTGCTGTTGTCTTTCCAACAGTTTTCTTGGCCATAAATTCTATATATCCGACACAGGTAGCTCTTTTTGTGAACTCAAATCTTATCCTGTTGCCGCTTGAAATAGATTTCTGGCAGAGCTCTTTTGAATCGATGTTTTTTGTAGATTCAGGAGAGATGCTGCATCCAGAGCTACCATGGCTTCCGGAACTTCCGCCACTTCCAGATCCATTGTCTTCTCCTGATCCATCATCTCCTCCAGACCCATCATCTCCTCCAGACCCATCGTCTTCCCCAGATCCATCATCTCCTCCAGACCCATCATCTCCTCCAGACCCATCGTCTTCCCCAGATCCATCATCTTCCCCAGATCCATCATCTCCTCCAGACCCATCATCTCCTCCAGACCCATCGTCTTCCCCAGATCCATCATCTCCTCCCGGACAATCGTCATCTCCTGATCCATCATCTCCTCCCGGACAATCGTCATCTCCCGATCCATCATCTCCTCCCGGATAATCGTCATCCCCAGATCCATCTCCCCCAGACCCATTACCTCCTCCAGAACCTTTTGATACAATTATAACTTTAAGCTGAGTAAGCCCTACAAGCCCTTTTCCAGGACAATATGCTCCCACAAAGAGGTAATAGTTACCCTCAGACAAATCAAGAGTGGTAAGTGATAGTCTTTTCTGGCCTTTTTCTCCTATTGCAATTGCACCGTTTTCTTCCCCTATAAGGGTTTGGATTTCTTTCTGAAGCTCATTTTTAGTTAGCTTTGATCTATAATTTGAAGAGTTTATGCCAAACTTATCAATAACATCCATATCATTTACTATTACTGATGTGCCTCTTCTTGTGCCGTTTGTATCTACCTCTATTTTTGCTTTGTATGCCTGTTTACTGATCAGTACTGCTCCATAGGTGCATTTACTTTCATTGGAAGTATTCGCAAGACCCACTTTTATGTCCAAGTTTTCCTTTTTTACTATGACTTTTGGACTTGAGGCTATCAATTTATCTTCTGCAACCATAAATGCTGTTGTGGAAAGGGATGTCAAGCTGCCGTCTTCGTTTTCTTGAACCATAACTATATTATACTGTCCAGCATCAAGCGGTCCTAAATTATAATCTAGTAAATCTCCATTCTTTCCGAGTACCGCAGAATATTTTTTGTAATCTTCACCCACACTGCCGTTAAAGAGCCTGTTTAAATTTGCAATATCTTTTGCTTCGAAAGCATCAAAGACCTCAAACACTGTTTCTGGTGTCACTTTGATAAGGAATATATCTACCTTTCCTTTTAGGCCAGATTCTCCATAGAAAGACATCTTTGCTTCTTCCCCGCGCAGGTAAATAGGAAGGGTACTATACGCATAAGCTGATGGGTAATTTATAGTGAAGCTTTTATTCTCTTCTTTATATAGGGTTCCAGAAACTCCCTCAAATTCAACATGTTTCGGACCATTATATGTGAATTTTATCGGGTGGGGAAGCTGGACTCTTGTCCCTTTATGTGGGTTTCCCATTATAATCCAGTTTCCTTCCTCCGGGTTGCTTGTATGATCTAGGACATAAACAACTCTATCTGTAAAACTTATATTCCCAATAGGGCTAACACTTTTTTCATTACCTTGGGCAACTGTGGTTGCAGAAGCTAATATAAACAAAGTTAATACAATTATTAATAGACCATTTCTCAAATATATTCCCCCATTTATTAACCAAATATTTTAAGCCGGTACTGTTATGATAATATAATTTCTTTCAGGTTTATTACTAGGAATTGACATCTTTCACTTCACTTCTTTCTTAAGTATATAATTAGGATTAGAACTCCTACTCCCATTCCTATCAGCAAATAAAACTTGTCTAAAGATGGTCCTAAAAATTTGTGTTTTTGGATGTTTTCTTCCGAGGCATGTACCTGAGTTTTCTTTTCTTCTAAATTTTTATCTGGAGTTAATATTTCGGAATTATTTTCTTTTTCTAGAGTTTTGGAAGCAACTGACTCTGGAGAAGACTTATTGTCTGGCAAAAGAGAAGACTTGTTTTCAGAAGATGGAGAATACTTTGTCTTTTTAGAAGACGAACTCGAGGGAGATGAGTCTGGGTTTAAATCCGAACTCGAGTCTGAATTTGAATCTGTGTCTCTCTCAGACTGAATAGTTAACTTTTTCGTTATTTCTCCAACTTTTATCTCAAAATCTCCAGAAGGAACAGCTTTTGTGTTATAAGAGTAACTGAAAACTCCGCTCGAATCCGTATCTATCCTCTGAAAAGCTGTAATCTTCAGATTTACTTCTGAAACTCCTTCTGCAGCATCTCCGTCAATCTTTATCATGTAAGTTCCCGGAGGAACATTTGATTGAGATACGGTTGCGGTATCTCCTGAAGCCTCTGAACTTTTTGTTGCCCAGACGACAAATTTTACCCTCACATTGAGGTTTTTGACTCCCATGGCTTCAACTTTAAATAGATTATTAAAGCCCCCAGGGATTTTTACATCTTCAAGAATATATTCAAACTTTCCTGAAGACACAGGAACGGTTTTCTCAAAAGTCACGAAGACATCAACTTTCTCTTCTGGAGATGCATTTCCTTTGATACTAATGGTATCTCCACAAACAGGCTCCTGAGGAGAAAATTCCCAGTTGTTAACGGATGCATCTACAGGAGAAATTAGCAGTAAAATCAAAACCGAAATGGAGGTGACCATTAAAATTAGTCTATTTCTTTCCTTAAGGAAACTAGTCAATTTGCGCACTGGCGTTGCCCCTTTTCAATCTAAATTTAATTTAATTTTCTACAAATGTATTGCTTATTTGATAATGATTGATTTACAGAGTAAACTTGCTAAGATTTCCTACTTCTAAAACATTTTGTAACTCATTTCTATAACTTACTATAAATTTTTATCTATCGCTTCTGTCCCTATGGCAAAATTAGAAGCTTACATATGGTTTAAAATTTTAAAATAGTTTAACTAACAAAACCAGTGAATTCTCAAATTCTCAAGACAATTTTATATATGGTATCAAAAGCCTGATAACTATTTTTGTGATTGCTAATTTTCTTTCACTAGATTTTCAATCTATATTCCAGAGCATTTGCATCACTTAACTCATTTTAATAGTTGTATGAGTGGGTCACTCTTGAATACTAAGATGACTTAGAATCTCTATTTTACTGATTATTTGGTTGATAATATACTATTGAATTATATAACTTAAGAAAAGTCTTTTATATGTTGCAGTTCTTTTATACAGTAACTTTGCAATAAACAATATAAATTCCTTTATCCATGGGGGCATTAATATATTATTAAGTATTATTTCTTCAAGTGCTATGTCGATGGTTACAACTGCTGGGCTTCCTCAGTATGGAGCTTCAGTTGTCATAGGACTTATAGGCTTTCTCTCCTTGAAAGAAGTCCTTTCAGCATCCCAAAAATGGAATAACTCTCTTAACAGCTCGTTAAACATGGTAATTTTGCCTTTACTTTTAGTTTTTGCAGGAATTGTCTTGTTCAAAATCTCAGAAATTATTTAATATTGGATTTCTGTCCGGGACTCTCTTTTTAATTTTTTGTCTTTTGTATACATTGACTGCTGTTATCCTTTATTTTCCAATTTTTTAATTTTTTAGGCCGTTTTATGATTTCTAGTCTCTGATATGTACAACTTTTCAGGGTTTCTACAGGTAAAGAAAGTTGAGAATAAAAAGGTTGAGAAATTACAAGAAAGTCAGTTGCTCAACTCTTTTAAACTATGAAAATATTGAAAACAGGATTAAATTCACTTGAAGATTAATTTACAAAATTAATTCAATAAAGTATCAAAATCCTATTCTGCCAGTCAGATAGTGGGGCAGGATCCCGAAAAGAAATACATTAATAAAACCGTGCAAGACCACAATAAAGGGCAGACTTTTTGTTTTGTAGAAGGCTACTCCTATAAAAAGGCCTATAATACTTGTATATAATATTTCGTAGAAAGTTCCATACCCTGAGTGCATAAGTCCAAACAGGAGAGTTGTAATTAATAACGATTCACCAACACTTAGTGTCTGTTCAATCCTTGTCTGGAGGATTGACCTGAAAGTAAGCTCCTCAACTAAGCCGACAAAGAAAACCATTATAAAAGTTAGTTTAAGCAAGTTTTCGAATGTAAGATCCGGAATCAAGTATCCTGTTCTTATTGTCAGATATTCTCCAAATCCAAGAGCTAAGCTCAAAGGAATCGAAAGGATCATATAAGCTTCTATATTCTTCATGGAGATCCCTATCTGCTCAAGAGAGTAACGTTGGTGAATAATTACAACTGCCATCGGAATTGCCAGGGAGCCATAAATAAAAATAAATGTATAAAGAGTTGTCTCAAAGAAGATAGGCATTGAAAGATTTATAATTCTTAAGAGAGGAAGGAGCATCAATGCCTGGTGAATTTTCTGAACTTCTGAGTCTTTTACGAATATATTCGAAAGAGAAAGTGCTATTAAGATCCCAATATGTACCCAGATAGCTATTCCCACTTTTTCTAAAAACATCAAAATCTCGGCAAAGGCTATACACAGAACTGGTATTGCAGTAAAGAGTCTGCGTTTCTTGAGCTGGAAGCTCTTCTGATTTCCTTCTTCAGCTCCGGCTATTTTCCAGATTTTAGGCGAATAGAGAGACTTCAAAGAATTCTTTGTAAACTTGTTCTCTCTACAAGCAATTTGTGGGTATATGAAAAGGGCCAGAACTGCTACCCTCACTCCTTCAAGCATATATCGGATGTTCGTGAGCAGTCCAAGTTTTTTGAAACGCACTAGATTCCCATATAAAGTTGAGCCAACTCTCAAACTTTTATCTTTTTCTAGGAATTTGGAAGACATTTTCCTTGTACCTATTTCCTGAAATGTGGATGACTTGGTATTGCTACCGAGTATGTCTTCAAGGAATATTGATAGTAAAGCCAAAAAAGGAAGTGATGCAATGGTTAGGAAATTAAGTTTTTTTCGCCTTTTATGAGAATTAGTTGACTTTTGCATAGAATAACTCCTTTTCAATGGGGAGAGTTTAGGTCTATATACTTCGTAGAAACATCCATTTTATTTATAATCAGTTTTAATAACTACACATTCTTATCAGTGTAACTATTATCACTCTATTATCACTCTAAAAATAAATAAATTTTTTCCAACAGTTCACGCTTCAATAACAATTCAACTACCATGAAACTTTGAAATGTCATAAAAATAGAGTTTTTACCCACTCTTTTCTTGGATATTCGTTAAATTTTGCCCATTAGCTTTTGCTAGGAAGCTAATACTAAGGATAAATTTCCAGCTGACTATTAACAAGTTTTTAAAGACTAAAGTTTTATTCTTCTTCAAAAAAAGTTCTGACTGGATGATTGAATAGTATAGTATAAGCTGGAAATCTTAAATACATGTTTTTAAATTGAAGGGAATGCAGCTTAAAAACCTGCATCAGAAGGTATTAACCTAAAGATTTAAAGGCTATATTTATTTAAGCTGCTTTTTTGACACTTAAATTTCCAATTGTTTTGTTGCATTTACATTTATCCATAGATGAAGGTCTCTATAAGGCACACTTTTCTCAGTCTCATTATAGAGCTGAAACTCAAGCTTCATATTCTTTCCCTCAAAAGGAGGCATAAGAACAACTGGTTCTTCCCAGGTCTCATTATGAGCAAGACTGATACGCTTCACATTTTCCGGAATGAATAGTGATTTATTTTCAAGCTTTACTTCCATTGTGTAATTTACGGGCCGGTATTCGTGGTTTACAACTCCTACTATTACGGTTCCACTTTGTCCGAGTGTGTAATTTGTAGTATAATTGTCTGCCTTTCCTTCAGGTCCAAGAATATAGAATTCTGTGAAATGTTCTCCTTCTTTTGGACTCACAACTACATAAGCTAGGGTTGCTACAGACAGGAGAATGGAAATAATCAGAAAGACCGTAAGAGCTCTATCAAGTTTTGATTCTGAATTTCCCATGACCTCGGTTTTGAGCGAAAATGCTGCTGCCCTGAGGGAGATCTCGAAAGTCTCGGTTTCTGGGAGACTTGCCCGCCTCAGATATGCAAGCCCACACATGATAAAAGTGAAAGCTGATAGGCTTATAAGAATTGGAAGGGGTTTGATACCCCATGTAGTATAATTGAGACCAAGGCCTATTAGGGGCACAACTGCAATACTCAGTCCGAAAGAAAGAGCCACCCGTTCAATCCCGTCAAGATCCGATTTTGCAGGAAAAAGCGCTGCAATCAGAGCATACCCTGGTAGAAATAGCACAAAAGGCAGCCCAAGTATGTTCCGGAATATTGTTTCATTTATTCCAGGAGTGAGCACAAAAATATCTGTAAGAAGCACTAAGCCCATAATAATAAATAGATCTGAAGGAATTTTTTTTCCGGTCATGCAGGTCATCCAACTTATAATGAGAATTATACTTTTTTCAGTTTCTTTTCGACGAATAAATATTTTTCTAATGCATTTTATTCTTTCGATCTATTTTTTTCATGGGAGTGGAATATTCAGTATTTCTCCACACTTTATGCTCATTTTATTCTATCCATGTCAATATTCTACTATTATCCTATACAGTACTTTCCTCTTTATTGGTAGCTTCCTTTTTATTTCTTTTCCTGAATCTTTTTCTTATCTCTCTAAATTATACTTTTCTAATAAGACAGCTTAACTATTTTACATAAAGAACATTTTTGATACTATTCTTTTTGATAGTTTTCTTCTCTTCCAGCCGAAATAACTCCATTGATTTGTATTGTTTTTTATTATATTCCTATTTTTAATATCTTTAATCATTCATTTTCAATACTAAAAATTGCGGCAAGTAGTAGCCAGGAATATTATAGTTTTGAAACTTAAAGCGCTTCTAAATAACTTCCTAAGAAGAACATAAGTTTGCGGGACTAAAATCATGAAAGTTTGAGCTTCCATACTATTGATTCTCAAGCTCGTCTTTTTCTCAACCTATTTTTATTTTTAATATGAGATTATTTTATGTAAATTTTCAATTTTCGTTATTCTAATCATATAATTTTATATCTGTCATGTCACAGAGTCTCTGTATTTTGATATTTCTCCTAAATTATTTTTCTAAAGATTAACTGCCAATAAATTTATATATCTATCTTCTAAATTTAACTTTAAAAAATTGATATTGTGATAATGCTGAACAAAACTAATTTCTTCCATATTTAATAGTTTTCAGAATGCCATACATAAATTTACTCTAAATATGAGTGGAGTTATGCACAGGGGGTCATCAAGAATGGGTAATCAGTTACTTATGGGAAATGGTACAGAGCCCATAATGACTAAAAGAAGTAAATGCACTGTAGGCAAAGTCTCTAAAAATGTCACGGTGGTTCTTTCTGCCTACAATGAAGAAGTGTCTATAGGAAGCACTATCCTTCTCGCTAGGCTCTATGCTGATAAGGTGATTGTGGTTGATGATGCCAGCTCAGATCGGACAGCTGAGATCTCAAAAAAAGCCGGGGCTGAAGTGATTATGCACAATACTAAACAGGGAAAAGGTGCATCTCTCAAGACAGGGTTTAAAGCCGCAACTGATCTCAGTGCTGATATTATTGTTATAATGGACTCAAAAGGTCATCATGATCCTGCCGATATCTCTAGGCTCGTTGATCCTATCATTAAAGGAAGCGCAGACATTGTCAACGGTAGTCGCTACTTAAAAGGCCTGGATAGGAATGCTCCAATTTATCGTCGAGTCGGTCAGACACTATTGAGCAAATTCACCAGCGTAAATTTAAGCAAGATTACTGACTGTCAGGGCGGTTTTCAAGCGTTCTCAGCTTCCGCAATAGGTTCCTTTCACTTTGATGCACAAGGTGTAGCTATAGAAAATAAAATTCTCTCTGGAGCAGAGAAATCCAACCTTCGCATACAAGAAGTGGAAATTGGAAATATTCATGAGTTTAGAGATCCGGTTTACGTTCCTGGAATCCTGAAAACCATAGTGAATGATATAGAGATCAATAAGTCCCTGTACTTGTATGCAGTTCCTGGCTTTGCCCTAGCTACATGCGGCTTCTATATGGGTGTGAAATTTCTTGAAGCCTTTCTCCTTGGAACAGAAGTTTTCTATTTCTGGCCTGTATTCTTGATGGTTTTTCTATCTGTTGCTGGAGTGTATATGACAGTAAGAGGAATTGTGAAGCATTCCCTTGTAGAGGTGGCCATGCAAACCGAAAATGCATAAATTATATGAAACTGTTCCATTATTCCTTATTTTTTCAGGACTCTCTGAGTTGAAGCCTAACTTTCAGTTTCTGATTTTATCGTTTTGAACCAGCTTATCAGGCTCGAAACTCTCTAATTGTATTTTTGATCTGTTTGTCGGTTTTTAAAATATACAGGTAATAAACACCGATAATCACGCCGGAAAAGGCTACAAGCAGAATTTGGTTTATCTCGGCCATTTTCAGAGCAATAAGGATAATTCCTGCAGGGACAAAAAGAATAAAGTTAGAGAATACGATTCTTAAGGCTCTTGAAATCTTTACTCCGGAATAGGACATCATCTTCAGACAAAGATACCCGTATACTAGAATTCCTGAAATTGAAAAAAGAATAAGCGCAGTACGTGCGCTTCCGAGCAGACCGCCGATTGCAAGGGAAAGAAAGCGTGTGACAAGGTTGAAAAAATTGTAGTGAAAGCCAAAGTGATGTTTTTCGACTACCACGTATATAGTGGTTAATGGGGATGAAATAAACCATATAAAAGCCCAGAGACTCAGAATCTGGGTATAAACACCTGCTTCTGCCCAAGCGTTCCCGAAAATAACCGAAAAAACATCGCTACCGACAATTGTCAGGATCAGTATTGGAAACATACCTATGATTACAAGCATTCTGAATACATTCTCAACAAGAGAAGGGAGGGTGCCTTCGGAGAAAGCTCTTGATGCTCTCTGGAAAAAGACTTGTGAGATCGAACCTCCAATGAAACTCATTGGCAACTGCAAAAGACGAAACCCAAGGGAGTAAAAGCCTACTACTGTAGGTGTGAAAAAGGCTGAAAGAAGAAAAGCAGGAAGTTGCCATGAGACTGAGTTCATAAGGGCAGCCCAGGTATCTATAAGTGAAAACTTGTGGTACTTCTTAAATCCTTCATATACCTTTTTCCAGCTCAGGCTTTTCATAATTAATTTTTTATCATCTTTCCAGATTTGTCCTCCAAGCGCAAATGTCGCAATAGACTGGCCAGCAAGACTCCCAGCTATTAGTCCGCCTGCTCCGACTCTTCCCACAACCCCGAGGCCTAGCTGTGTTGTAGTGCTCGAGATCGAACTGAAAACTTTTGAAAGGGAAAGCCTTTTGAAAAGTTTTGTTCTTGAATTCCAGTTATTTAATGCAAGAAATAACCCATTTACAAAAATAAATGGAGATACAAGCCAGAAATAATCTCCTATCTGCTGAGAATTCAGAATATTAACTAGAGGTTCTTTAAAATACCATATAGTTGCAAAAGTTAAACCACTTACTAAAATTACTGCCAGAAAACTCAAACCTAACAAATTTACAGCCTCTTCATCCGATTCGGGCAGCATTATGGAATACTCGTATCTCATGCACGCAATGACACTAATAATGCTGGTGATAGATATATATAAAGTCCAGACTCCGAAATCTTCAGGCCCATAGAGGCGGGTCAACACAGGAGCAGCTAGAATTGTAAGAATTTGAGCAAAGGTTGTTCCGCCTGCAAGGGTCAGCACATCAAAAGCAAAACTTTCCTTCTTGCTGCTATCAGATCGTTTTTCTGCTGCATCCGCTATTGTCTCATCCATATCCGGTACCTTAAAAGAAGTTTCCTTTAGAGCTGAAATCTATGTATTCCTTCAGTTTCAAGCTGTTTTTATCTTTGAAAATGTAACTATGGGGTATGATATTCTCAAGCTGATGCTGAATATCTGACTCTTCCCACTCTAAATCCCCTTATAAATAAGCCCTCTTGAAATAAATTTGTCGGTTTCCTGATTTTATATACGTTAATAATTATGATCCTACGATCTTTCCTCAATCCTCCTGTTCTCCTTCCTTACCTAACACTATTTTACCATAGGCTCCTTTTATGATTCTTATGGAATACCAGTTATGGTCAGAATGTTAACAGAATGCCATAGTTAACAGAATTCAGATCTCATAAAACCGGAAGCAATAAGCTTACCCAGCCTAAGACATTTTGCAAAATTGGAAAAAAGTATGTTAATCTAGACAATAGCAGCATTGATTAATATCTTGGTTTGATAATGTTATTATCCATCAGAGATACTTGATTTATCTAGGGATACTGATTTATCTATAATACTTCTGGTAATTACCAGTTTAATACGACAAGGTTATTGGGTACTTTTTCAATATCCCGACTCAATATTAGTAGACCACCAGTTGTAGATTTCCTCTCCGCTTGCAAGCCAAGCTTTTTTGTCAGAGACATATTTGAGGAACTTTTCGTAATATTTGAGGCCTTCTCCCTCAATGACTGTATTGTTATGCCATAGAATAGTGATTACACCGTTATATTGCTCAACCTTATTAACAAGGCTTTTTATGAGTTCCCAGGCCTTTTTAACATCAAGTCGCATATAGCTTCTTAGCAAAGTCTGATCCATAACTATTAGAGGAATCTCAAGGATGCCGATTTGTTTTCCGGTACTTATATTGTAAGGCCTGAAAGGATGGCACATTCCATTTCTAAAACCTGAACAATCCGCGTATCCGAACGTTGTATCGTACTTAAAGTTCGCTTTGCTCAAAAATTCCCATGTATCCGGTACCTTAAACCTCAAATAGTGATTCCTATACCCTATAATCTCTTTGCCTAATACTTTTTCAAGTTTCTGTTTTTTTTCTATTATATCTTCCAAGCTGCCATAAGATTCGTGCCCTCCATGTAACCCGACTTCCCACCCATGAGCAGATATAAACTTTAGTTCGGCTTCAAGATCCTCAATTTTATAATTGAAGTCTTTTTCTCCAGGACTCAAGGCCAGAAAATAAAAGCTGGATTTTGCATTATATTTTGCCTCCAGCTCCATTATTTCTCTAAAATTCCAGCAAGGGTTCCACTTCTTGTTAATTCTGCAAAAAGGTGCTTTTATAGCACTTGTTAAATTCCCTTTTGCAAAGGCTTTGGCAGTTCCAATGATCGGGTAGAGCTTCTCCGGATATGCCACATCAATATCATGAGTAAGGCAAACCGCAAATTTTTTTCCATCTGGATATTCAGGGCGTAACCCGTTTTCTACCAGAAATCTGGAAACTTTTGGGTCAAAAATATTCCTCTGACCGCTTAAATAATAGGGAAACCTATCGTACTGATCAGAAAAGGTCGAATTGTATTCTTCTTTTTTAGTAAAAAGATCCCAGAGCTCATCACTTTGTTTAAGTTTCTCGATCATTGTTTTCACTCGTTTCCCATATTTGAAAGCCAGAGCAATATCTCAAATAGAATTTATGTTTACATTATTAAATGTTCGTTTTTATCGCCCCTCCCAATTCCTTTATAGACAAACCCTTTGCAAATAAATTCATCTGGCTCAACTATATTTCTTCCATCCACAATGATCGGATTTTTCTTGCCTGTAGCTTCCTTTATCCAATCAGCCTTTACATCAAAGTATGCACTGTGCCCTGCAAGAACAACCACGGCATCAGCATCCTTGACGACCTTTTCAAGATCATCTGAAATCTCAATCCCGGGATAGTTCACGACATAAGGATCATGCACCGTAACCGTTGCACCTGCTTTCAGGCAGAGGTCCCTATAAGGTTCTGATGGGGTGTTCCTTGCATCGTCCGAATCCCGAATAAAAGCCCAGCCAAGCATTGCAATCTTTGAGCCTTTCATCTCCTTTCCAATTCTTTTAAGGGCTGCAGCAGTCAGGTTGTACATGTGTAAAGGCATAAAATCATTGACTTTTCTTGCGAGCACGTAAATTGAATCCGCTCCTTCAGGATAGTCAAGCTGTCCATTCCCTATCTTAACTCCCCTTTCCAGATGGTACGTATCCTTGGTAAGACAGTGACCTCCAACGCCTGCTCCTGGCCAGAGTACAGCCCTTGTAATACCTTCTCCTTTTAGACTGTCCACTCCGGTCCTGACGTCATACACATTTATTCCCATGGCTTCACAATAAAGGGCAAGCTGGTTGATTGCTGCAATCTGGAGATCGCGGAAGGTATTTTCTGCAGTCTTCGTGACCTCGGCTGCAGTTGCACTCATAGGAATTACTTTCCCTACAGTCAATACAGGAGAATAGAGCTCAACAGCCCGCCTGGTACTTTCTTCATTAATGCCGCCTACAATCCTGTCATGTTCTCTGATATTTTTCAAAAGTCTGCCCACCATTACTCTTTCGGGGGCATGGGCAAGGGCAAAGTCTTCTCCTGCTTTTAGACCTGATTCTTCTTCAAGAATCTGTTTTGCCATACCTTCGGTTGTACCAGGAGTGATTGTTGACTCAAGAACTACGAGCATTCCTGGTCTCAGGTATTTTCCTACATTTCTTATGCCTTCAATGAGTGCTGAAAAGTCAGGTTCCAGGTCTTTGGGATTTGCAAAAGGAGTTTGGATTGCAAGTGTGACGGCATCAAGTTCTGATATTCTTGAGAAATCTGGAGTGCACTCGAACTTGCCGGCTTTCACAACTTTGCTAATCAGGTCTTCGAGGCCTGGCTCTTCCCCTTTGAGAGGGCTCTCTCCACGGTTGAGCATTTCGATTTTGTAACTTGAGCTTTTTGAGTTGCGCTGAAAGCCGAGAACTTTATCGAAACATGAGGCATCTGCAAAAAGAACAGCCGAAGGAATACCTACATATCCCATCCCCAATACTCCTACCTTTTTGATTGAGCCTCTTTCTTTTAAAAGTTTTTCTAATTTACTCATATTCACCACTTTCTAATTTGTTTTTTCAGATTTTTTCAAATCTTTCCTATCTTCAAGATTTTTGAGATTTTACTTCTTCAGATTTTTCTCAGTTTATTCTTCCTACTTCAATTAATCTTTCTTCTTCGTAGGATTTTATGGCTGCCATTGCCACTTCAAGGGCATGTTTTCCATCTTCTCCGCAGGGGTTAGGGCTTTTACCATTTGTAGCACAATCGATGAAATATGTGAGTTCATTTTTCAAAGGTTCGCTATGTTCTACTTTGGCTTTTCTTATCCATTCATTATCATGTAGCTGTACTGTCTGATTAATATAATCCAGATAAGCTACTCCCTTAACTCCAATAGCTGTTAGCTGCCTTACTTTGTGCGGAGTCAGCCAGTTTGTTTCCACAACTCCTGCAAAATTATGGTCCATGCGCAGGATAATTGAGGCATGGTCTTCAAATGAGTGAATATCGGCACCTGCAATTGCATAAACACTATTTATTTTCTTGCCGTAAAGGTATGAGATCACATCTATATCATGAACACCGATATCCAGAATTACTCCCACGTCTCTTATTCTCGGGTTATATGGTCCGACTCGCTTGGTAGAGATTGAGACTATCTTTCCCAAAATGCCTGAATTTATAATCTCTTTGAGTTTTATGACCGCGGGATTAAAGCGCTCAATGTGCCCAACCATAAGGATTTTCCCAGCTTTTTGTGCGGCTGCTATCATCAGATCCGCATTTTCAGTCGTATCTGCAATTGGTTTTTCTACAAGGACATGTACACCTGCCTCAAGAGCATCAAGTACGACCTGCTTATGAAGTTTGGTGGGCACAACCACACTTACTGCATCAAGTCCTTCTGTTAACATTTCTTTATAATCTGTAAAGGCTTTTGTCTTGAATTGTGTAGCCATTGCTTCGACACGCTTCTGGTCGACATCCGAGATTCCGGCAAGCTCCACGCCATTCATTTCACTGTAAATCCTTACGTGGTTCTGCCCCATAGCACCTGTACCTATTACTCCTACTCTAATCAAAAGTCTCACTTCCTGGTTCTGAGAATGCAGTGGCTGGAAGACTAATCAGTCCTTTGCATAAAATTCTTTAGTCGCTTCGACTATCTCCTGCAAATCGGTTCTGGATAATGCAGGGTGTACAGGGAGAGAAAGAACCTCTTCTGTTGCTTTTTCTGAGACCGGCAGGGAATCCCTGTATCCAAGCTCCTTGTAGACAGGTTGCTTGTGAATGGATATAGGATAGTGGATTCCTGTTCCTATTTCTTTTTCTTTCAGGAAAGCTGCCAGCTGATCTCTCTTTTCTGCTCTGACCGTGTACTGGTGGAACACGTGGGTACAGTCGGCTTTTGCAATTGGAGGTACAATTCCGGATATACCTTTTAATCCTGCTGAAAGAGTTTCTGCATTCTTTTGCCTAGTTGCAGTAAATCCATCTAGTTTTCCAAGCTGAATTAGCCCGATTGCAGCTGCAATATCAGTCATGCGCAGGTTGAATCCCAGCATTTCATGCAGATAGCGGACTTTTGAGCCGTGAGCTCGGATCATTTTTGCCTTCTCTGCAATTTCCTTATCATTTGTAGTGAGCATTCCACCTTCGCTAGTTGTCATATTTTTGGTTGGGTAAAAGCTGAATGCTCCTGTTCCAAAGCTACCTACCTTTTTTCCAAGGCATTCTGCGCCGTGAGATTGGCAGGCGTCCTCGATTACAATAAGCTTATTATCTTCTGCGATTTCCATTATCGCTTTCATGTCTGCAGGGTGTCCATAAAGGTGAACAGGCAAAATAGCTCTGGTTTTTGGAGTGATTTTCTCCTGAATTCTTTCAGGGTCTATATTATATGTATCTGATTCAATATCTGCAAAAATAGGTTTTGCCCCGGTGTAAAGGATACTGTTTGCTGTTGCAATGAAGCTGAAAGGACTTGTAATTACTTCGTCTTCTTTTCCTATTCCATGGGCAAGAAGTGCAATGTGCAAGGCTGCAGTGCCAGAGTTCACAGCAGCTGCATACTCACAACCAGTATATTCAGAAAAAGCAAGCTCAAATTCTTCAACTTTTGGGCCCTGTGCAATCATACCTGAATTCAGGACTTCTGTTACTGCATCAATCTCTTCCTTACCCAATAGGGGTTTGGCAATTGGTATCATCTTGAGACCTCTTTTAATAATCTCGATAAAACTAATCTTACTTAGCCTTGGTTTTTTGATAGGTTTATATTCTATTTAATTCCTTTAAATCTTTGGGGAGTTCTTTTATTTTGGCAGGCACTCCAATTGCAAGCTTCCAGGCTGGCACACTTTTTGTCACAAGTGCTCCTCCTGCAACCATTGCACCTTCGCCAATTTCAACATCTGGGAGCAAGGTGACGTTTGCTCCTATAGACGCACCTTTCCTCAAAACAGGGCCTTTCAATTCGTATTTCTTTCGAATAGGATATTTATCATTGGCCAGAACTGCACAGGGTCCGATAAATACATTGTCCTCGATGACAACGTTGGTCGGAATGTAAACATTTCCCTGAATGCTGACATTGTTTCCTATCTTCACATGCCCATCTATAATGACGTTGGTTCCGATAAGGACGTTGTCCCCAATTTCCGTATCTTCTCTAATCATTACGTTATGCCCGGTTTTAAAACTCTTCCCGGTTTTTACGTTGGAAAATATCGTTGATCCAGCTCTTATTATCGAATTAGGGCCGATGATACACCCTGGAAAGTCAAAGTTTTCAATTTCGACATTTTGCTTCAGGATTTCCATTAGAATCCTGTGTTCAGGGTATCCTAGGATCACATTTTCCATTATCACAGTGTCTTTCCCAATTACAGTGGTGCCATATATCTTAGAAGAGTTGTGAATTTTAAAGTCAGTCGAGTTCATTGTTCCCCCCGTTTTTCTGGTTTTTGTTAACCAGATAAACTTTTTGTTGGAGTATAAAACCTCTGTTTACTTTTAAACATTTTTTTCTTTTTAAAGATCTTCTATCTTTTATTTTTCATAATCCTGATAATCGGGAGAGCCCAAACTTTCAGGACAAGCCCCAAGAGGATGTTACTACTTTTTTCTGATACTCACTATGATAGGACTCTATAACTTTTCTTAATTTTTTAGTCAATATACTTTGTAGTTATTTAAGTGATTTGGTTTATTTTTCTACTCTCCTTTTTTATTTATTCAAATGACTTTTCAATGCATTTTCCTTTTTTTGCACTTATAACTCCTTAATAAAATTTTTATTTTATTTCCCATACTATTCTTTTTAACTTATCACTTCATTTTACCGTCATGAAGCTTCAAGTGATAGGACAATGGTGGCTCTCTCTAAACTAGGTAAGTGTTCAGTAAAGTCTGATAAAGTAGCCTGAAGTTATTTTTTCCTTTCTGTATTTCATGGGATTATGCTGTTATGAATGTCTTTTCTTTTGATTGCGGACTCAAGCTCACAGCATTTTCATTATATATTAAGGGGATTCTCCTATCTTTTTTCAAAAATTGGGTTTCGTATTTTTCTCCTCTTGATATTTGTCAATGGCAGGAGGAGGATTTTTATATCTTATTGCTTATTTGTTCCTTAAACACGCTAATTAACTCGAGGAGTGTTGGCTACGCTTACAAGTTTAATCACGTCTAATTCAGTTTCTTCAGGTGCGCTCTCAGTAACGACTGTAATTCCAGGAATTTCTGACGGCGCGTCTGTGGCTACGGCAGTTTTGCTTTTATTGCTTTTGCTCAGGGATTTCCTCCCTGTGTCGAAATACTGGGAAAATCCAGTAAAGGCTTCTTTAAACATGGGAATTATTCCACTGCTATTTTCCTTTGGTGCGATTCTTCTTTATAAGGTTGTTGCACTCTTTTAATGGTTTTTCAGAGGGTCACTGTCCAATTTCCTTCTCGCCTGAATTCTGCTTCGGGAGGACAGAGCCCTTTTCGTTTAGGGAGGATGGAGTTCTTTGTTTCTAGCGTTGATGTAGTCAAGCTGTACAACGCTTGCGCTCAGCAGACTGATATTTAAAAAATCTTGAGTTTCACTCAATAAACTAATTCCTCGATAAGTACTTTTTTGCTTAAGAAAGACTACCATAATTGATTTCAATTTCGTTTAAGTGTGAAATTGATTTCAATTTCATTTACTTTTTTGCTCAGACAGAATACAGTTTGTATCTAGAATCTTTGGTTAGTTCTAAAAACGCGAAAACACAGAAATTATAGGAGAACCGCTAACAGTTGTTCCATTTTTATACTTTCTTTTTATACTTCATGAAGTGAATTTTTCCTGACTATGTAATTGTGAGTCATTGAAGAACAACGTTCTCACTATGTCGAAGCTTTCACCTTTATTTAATCCCCTTAATCAAATTCTCTTCTCTGTATTTTTGGGGTATATTGCTGCAAATAAAGAGTTTAAAGGAGAAGGGGAATAACCCCGAAAAAGAATACATTCATAAATCCATGAATTAGCGTAACAAGCGGTAGGCTCCGTGTCCCGTGGAATAGATAGCCTATAAAAACACCTACTAAGGATATGTAAAATATCTCATAAATGCTCCCATATCCTGAATGCATTAACCCGAATAAAATACTTGTAATTAGCAGCGCTTTCCAGCTTCCTAACACTATCTCTAACCGATTCTGCAGGATTGACCGAAAGATCATTTCTTCTACAGGGCTCACGAAAAAGACCATAATTATGGTGAGACTCAGGAGGTTAAAGATTGAAAAATCCTCAATAAGAGGGTTTTTCCCTACTATAATATATTCTCCTACTCCTAACAAAAGGCCCATCAATATTGATAGAGGAATATATCTCCCTATTTTTTTAAAGGTTATCCCGAGCTGCGTGCTAGTAAAGCCCTGATTCATGGCTGCAATGCTTACAGAAATCGCCAGAAGACAGTATGTGAAAATAAGATTGTAAAGTTTCTCTTCATAGAAAAGGGGCATTGAAAAGTCTACCAGACGCAGGATCGGCAAAAGGATGAGCGCCTGATATGTTTTTTGAATTTCCTTATTTTTTATATATATCATGGAAAAGGAAAGCCCAAGCATAATCAGTGCATATATTACCATGGCTTCGAGTTTCCTTCCCGAAAATATCATCAGTTCCCCAAGAGCAATAGATACAATCGGGATTGTCAGGTAAACCCATTTATTTTTTATCTGAGGTGTTTTCTCCTTCAGATTCTCAGACGTCTTCGTTCTTATATATTCTGGAGTCTCTATATTCTGACTCTCAAACGTCCCCATCTTCACACCTCCTCTCCAACATTAATCCAGAGGTGAAGGTCTTTATAGGGTATATTCTTTTCAGTCTCATTAAAAAGCAGGAACTCAAGCTTCATATTTTCTCCTTCAATAGAAGGCGTAATCTCAAGAGGCTCTACCAAGGTTGCATTATGGGCAAGCCTGATATGCTGCAAATTTTTCGGAAGAGGTAACGATTCATTCTCAAGCCTTACTTCCATTGTATAATCCATTGTTCTGTGCTCTTTATTTGTTACTCCTATAAAGTAGGTCCCACTTTCTCCCTGTATATACTCTGTTGTATAGTTGTTAGCTGTTCCGTTGGTCCCAAGGATATAGAACTCTGTATATTGATCTCTGTCCTGAGGCACCATAACAACGTAAGCTACAGTTCCGATCAAGATCAAGAAAGAAAGAGCTAGAACTATCCTGAGGTTTCTCTCAGTTTTTGATCCTTGCTTTCCCGTAACTCCTGACAGCAGGGTGTGGGCAAGGGCTCTGAATGATACCTCAAATGTCCTGTCTGCGGGTAGATATCTTCTCCTAACGTATGCTGCTACCAACATGAGCAGGGTAAATACGGAGACAGTTGTAATGAGAGGGATATCCGTGATTCCCCAGGGGGTAAAATTAAGTGCAAGCCCTATCAAAGGCAGAACTGCGACACTCATTGCAACAGAAAGAGCTATTCTCTCTATTCCTTCAAGTCCGCTTTTTTCTGGAAAAAGCATGGCTATGAGGGCGTACCCTGGAAGGAAGAGTATCAGGGGCAGACCAAGAGCTGTGCGGATAAAACTTCCGCTAAGTTCAGGAATTAGTACGAAAATATCTGTGAGAATTACAAGGCCTGCTACTAAAAACAGGTCAGATGGGAACTTTTGGTTTCCGGCCATATAACTCCTCATAACACGGTTTTATGTTTTTTTGGCTTCCCAGTCTTTTCTTTATTCGGGCTAATCTGCCAATTTCTTTGTTCCCTAATGAGGTTTTTCGGAAACCTTCCGATTCCTCTTCACCAGCTGCTTTAATCTTCAATTATGAAGAATTACGCCGGAAAGGTGAAAACTATCCGAGCTTTAATCCCAGTTTTCTTCTGATTTAGCAGAATATGTTTTCCTGAATTGTATTCGTTTTCAAGACTGTTTTAACCCGATCTACTCAATTACCTCGTTGTATAAAATATCTTTCCCTTTTCCTGCTTGTTATATCTAAAATACTTTTCCCTTTTTTTCTATCTTCTTGAAAGAAGTTCTTGCCTTTTAAGTTTAAAGTTATGTAACTTTTTATCTAAAGTTTCCGAGTTTACTCAGCAGGTTTGTAAAGATTTGACATATCACAATAAAGTCTTTGATTTTTATATCTGCGTAATTTTTTCTTCAATTTTTCCTTTATGTCATGTAAATAATAAATGCTTACTAAGCTATTATTAAGGCTAACAAGCTTTTATATGAGTTTAATTCTTTTTCGCCATCGGGATTACTGATTAATTATTTTTCATGTCTAAATGCTTATATAGCTCGTATATTAAAACAGATACTGGTCTTATAATAAATGCCGTGACACAATTACAGAGTATTTATATTCCTTCTTTTGGGTAAAAGGAGGAAAAAACTCCCCCCATTTGATTCTCTGTAAATGTAACCGTAAAAGACCTTTTGAAACCCTCTAAAAATTATGGAGCGATGACTCTGAAAAATATATTAGTCAAATTTGGAATTTTTACTGATTCTTCTCTAATTAACTATGTTACTAAGGACACTTATTGCTTTTATCTTCAAAGAGGTAGATGATTGCGTATGGCCATTACGATTGCAGCCATGCCTGCCTATAACGAAGCTCATGCCATTGCAGATGTTATCAAGGGTTGCAAAAAATATGTCGACAGAGTGGTAGTTGTAGATGACGGAAGCACTGATAGTACTGTCGACATTGCCGAATCTCTTGGCGCTTATGTAGTTCGTCACGAAACAAATAAGGGATATGGAGCAGCCCTAAGGAATTGCTTTGAAACCGCCCGTAAGCTCGATGCAGGTGCTATGGTCATAATTGACTCTGATGGTCAACATGACCCCTCCGAAATTCCCAAACTTCTTGAACCCTTACAAGATGGGTTTGACCTGGTAATTGGCTCAAGATTTGTCAATGGTAACGGTAAAAATGTCCCTGTTTATCGTAAATTTGGGATGAAAGTCCTTGATATCGCAACCTATATTGCAGGCGGTCTGAATGTAACGGATTCTCAAAGTGGCTTTCGAGCTTATGGAAAAAAAGCTATTGAAAACATAAATTTGAATGGTACAGATATGTCTGCAGGCTCTGAAATTCTCATTCAGGCCAAAGATCACAAACTGAAGTTTACTGAGGTAGAAATCCATTGCAGGTATGATCTTGAGGACTGCTCAAGTGAGCATCCTTTCATACATGGGCCCAGAGTCCTGTTCCGCATCCTTAAAGATATGGAGTACAGACGCCCTCTGTATTATTTCTCCGTTCCTGGTCTGATTATGACATCTACAGGCTTTCTTATGGGACTGATATTTTTACAGGATTTTCTTCAGGGAGGATCTCTGCGCTTCGGGCCAACACTCCTTATGGTAATGCTGACGGTTATAGGAGCCTTTATGGTATTTACCGGGATAATACTGCATGCCATCTCAAGGATGATATTTCTAAACGAGAATATCCGAAAATAATAATGTCAAAACGGGGCCAATTTGTATGAAATACCCTTTCGTTTCAGTCGTAGTAGGTATTCGTAATGAAGAAAAATTCATTGAAGAATGTATTGAATCACTTATTAATCTAGACTACCCACAAGATTCTTACGAGATTATTATCGTTGATGGCATGTCCACAGACAAAACGCGCGATATAGTACAGAAATATCCTGTCAAACTCCTTTTGAATGAAAAGAAAAATGTTGCAGCTGCAAGAAACCTTGGTGTGAAGAATTCCAGGGGAGAACTTGTCGCGTTTACTGATGGAGACTGTAAAGTCGATCCTCAGTGGTTGAAAGTTCTTGTCCATGAAATGCAAGACTCTCCAGATGAAGCTGTGTGTTTTGGGGGGCCTAACCTGATCTTTGATACTGATCCTATATTTGGCAGGGTGGTGGGATATGCCCAGGAATCTTTCTTGGGGTCAGGAGGCTCAGCTCAGTCCAAAAACTCCATAAAAAAGCATTATGTCGGCTCTCTCCCTAACTGTAATGCAATGTACAAAAAAGTAGCAATTCAGGAAGCTGGGGGTTTTGACGAGCGGTTTATAGTGGGCCAGGATTGTGACCTGAACTACAGAATTGGTAAGAAAGGTAACAAGTTTTTGTACATTCCAGAAGCGCAGGTCCTGCATCATAGAAGAGGAACGCTCAAATCCTTTTCCGTAAGGATGTTTAAATATGGTATGTGGATGGCAGAACTTTTCAAGAAGCATGGAGAATTTGTCCGTTGGTATGCTTTTCTGCCTTCAATTGCCATCGTATTTGCAGCCCTTTTGCTTGTTGCTTCTATCAAATATCCCGCTTCAATCCTGCTTCTTCTTGCACTCATGGCCATGTATTTTATTCTAGTCTTTATTACCTCAATCCAGGTCACCTCTAAAATGAAATCAAAATATGGCCTTTTTTCCCTAGTTATTATTCCTGTGCAGCACATTGCCTATGGATTGGGATTTTTGTACAGCTTCACAAATTCTCCTCTTATCTCAAAAGTCAGTTCCTGCTCGGACACTTAATTATGATATTTATTTTACTACATTGAAAAAGCGACCGAAACACTTGAATTTTGGGAGTCTTTTTGGGGCAAAATCTTCTTAATCAATAAGGCCCTGATGAACTCTCATTAATTTTCAAACACAGAATTTTGGATTGTATGTTTATTCAATCTATGAAATTATGAGTATTTAAGGTCATGGAGATAGTATGTTAGGAGTAAGTAATGAAGCAGGATTCAAATTGGACAATAACCGTTTAATGAGATTAATTTCTTTCCTGTTTCCGCTAGCTGTAATTTTCGCAGTAATATTCGCTTTCTTATGGATGTTTGCAGCCGGAAAGTTCGGTTATGCACTTCGAGGTCTATTTACAGGAATACCTGCAATACTTTCCTGTCTTTTCATACTGTTCATTTACAAAAAAGATGTAAGTTTGCACGATATAGATCTCTTTCCATCATTGAGTACAAAATCCCTTACTTATCTGTTCGGGATATTTTATATTGGTTCCATAGTTGTACTTTTGCTGTCTCCAGGAAATAGGCCACTATATTATTTCTTCTTTATTTTAGGGGTTTATCTATCGGTATTCTTCCAAATTTTCTCTAAAGATGTAAACCCTCCCCTCATTCTGGCAGAATCTGTCTTAATTGCATGTAATTTAATTTTCAGTGTAACTTTAAATCATGCTTTCTATGTTGGTACCACAGACATCCTGCCTCACATCTTTATTTCAGAAGTTACTGCAATGGCCGGGAAAACGATCCCAACTTCCTTAAGTGATTATGCTTACTTCCCTCTTTATCACGTGTTTATTGCAGAGGCTTCCGAGATCTTACATATAGGCGCAAAAAATTCACTTTTTCTGGTAACTGCACCTATCTATGCAATAACCATAGTTTTCCTTTATTACCTTTTTAATTACATAACTAACAACAGGCAGATTTCACTCCTCTCATGCTTGCTGTTCTCCGTGAGTTCTACTGTACTCTACTATGGTACAAATGTAATCACCCGTACAATGGCATTTATAATGTTCATTATACTATTGTACCTAGTTTATAGTGTCAATTTCAAAAAGGATAAACTTTCCTTAAAAATCCTCTCAGTAATTGTTGCAGTTTTTTTAACCCTAGTTCACAACGTCTCTCTTCCACAGCTTGTCTTATTACTGGTTATTCTTCTTGCATCGGAATATATGGTAGGGAACGGCAACTACATCAGCAAGCCCTTTTTTATACTGCTTAATGTCATTTTTACTGCTTACTGGTTCTTTGTAGCATATGTATTTGTACAGAGGAGCCTGGCTCCCCGTTTGCAGAGCCAGTTCTTGGATTCTATGGTTCTGACTGCTGGAGGTTCAGAAGTTCTTCAGGAGAGCTTGAGTAGTTTAGTAGGGCTTCTGGATAAATCAGTATTTTTGTTCTTTGCCTTAATAGGAATAGGTTTTCTCCTGAAAAATTACAAGAAAAATTATGCTTCTGTGCTGGGGTTATTTGCTCTATTAACTCTAGTATTTTATATTCCCAATCCCCTCAACACAATCTGGCAGTTCAGAGTCCTCTTCAGGGTTGATCGGTTTATGCTATTTGTCAGTCCCTTTATGGCTTTTGCAATGGGGTACGGACTGTATATATTCTGGAATTATATTGCTAATAAATCCTCCAAGAAAGTAAATTCTGCTTTCTTAGTGATTTTGTTATTCTCTACTTTCGTTTTAATCTCTTCTGTCTTCAGTATTGCAGATTCGGATTTTCTTGGTCAAGAAGCAAAACACGAATACTTTACTTCCGAAGAGTTAAGTGGCTTTAATCATATTTTCAAATATGTTCCTGTTGATTCCTCAACTAAGTCAATTTATACCGATTATTATGCTTCAAGGTTCTTTTACGCCCCGTTGATCCCTCAAAAATCCGCGGAATTGAATATTTTATCTTATGATAATTATAGAATCGGTGATGTAAATAAACTCCCAGAATACAAGGGTTATGTACTTCTCAGAACCAACGAATTTCTCAGGAGTGGATTATACTTTGGCAGTGAGGAAAGCACTCTGAAAGATACTGCAAACTATTTCTATTCGGGGATGCCTGAAAATAAACTCGAGCTTGAAAGCAATCTTGAAGGGCTTGGTAAAATTTATTCAAATCCATCGATGGATATTTTTATTCCCCATAAGGGATTAAATAATCAGGGATTAAATAACCAGAGAGTAAATGATCAGGAGTTAAATAACTTCTGAAGTTTATTTTTTACAGGTACTTTTATTTCAATGTCCGTTTTTATTCCTAGGTAAAATAGTATAAGCAGCATCTTTACGTGAGTAAAAGCTTTTGGGGGTTTGAGCTGCTATTCTGTGGACTTCAAGGTATGTTATTTAGCCAAACTCAGGAATTTAAAAAAGTATAAGCTAAGGGACTCAGATTTATTTCGAAGGGTTCTCCAAAAGCTCTGAGTATATATCCACAGTCTTTTTTCCATGAGCTTTCCAGGTTAGTCCTCTCTGAATTATGCTTTTACGCCCGAGTTTCCCCATACTTTCTCTCTGGTTTTTATTCTCAAGCAGTTTATTAATTTTTCTGGATAATTCTAGAGGGTTCTTTGCAGGTACCAGGTAGCCTGTTTCTCCATCAACCATAAGTTCAGGTATCCCGCCTACATCAGTTGCCACAACCGGGACTTCACAGGCAAGCGCTTCGAGTACTACATTTGGTCTGCCCTCTGAAAGGGAAGGCAATACCAGGATATCCGAAGCTGAGATCCAGAGCGGGACATCCTCATGGTTTACTGGCCCGGTGAATCTAATGTGATCTGCAATTTTAAGCTCTTGTGCCCTTTTTTCCAGACTTTTTCTCAAGCCGTCGTCCCTACCTACCATAAAAAGATCGGTATTTGTGTTCACAAAATCCTTTGCAGCTTCAATAAGGTAGTCTACACCTTTTATTTTTCTAAGGGCTCCAACAAATAGAACAATATTCTTATCCTGCGGCAAATTTAACAGCTTCCTTGCATGTACTTTTCCTGCAGGTTTGAACTCCTCGATATCAACACCATTGGGAACTACATGAACTTTCTCTTCGTCTATTCCCAGATTTACTATGTGGAGCTTGAGATCCTCGCTGACAGAAAGAACCTTATCTGCAAAATTCATCGCCTCTATAATCTGTCTTGAGGTATAGGAACCCTCATAAGCAACTTTTCTTTCTATGGTACCGAGAGCACTTATTACAAGAGGAACTTTCCATTTCTTTGCAAGCTTCATCATTCCATATCCGTCAGGATATGAAAAGTGTGCGTGGATAAGGTCTGGTTCTGGCTTTATGTTTTTGATTGCATATTCGAAAACGAAGTGAGAGTATGAAAACCCTGTTACGGGATAAAAATACTTTTTGGGAACGGCATATATGTAGTGTGGATAATGAAGGTCGTATTTTTCAGTATGCTCAATCCGTGGCAGTTTAGAAAAGTTATGATACGGAAACGCAGAGAAAGGAAGGACGAATGGTTTTGGAGAAATAACTGTGACATCTACGCCCTGGTTTGCAATTGAGTCGATACTCTGCTTTATGAATGTCCCAAGTTGAGGATAATACCTGTTTGGAAATTCCTGACATACTTCAAGTACTTTCATAATCTTTTGCTCTTTTTCGCTTCGGATGCCTCAAAAGCAGACAGAGGAGAGAGTTAATCCTATAAATACTTCTCTTCCAAAATGCATTAAACCCTTGTTCTTGAGTTCGTACTAAACCTTTATTCTTTAACTTGAAAAAAAATAAATTTATGGGATAAACTAATTAACTACTTTTACTATTCTGATAACCGGATCCCACTATGTTTAAAAAAGTAAATAATATTTTCCTAGTCTATTACGGCTCCTTCAATACTAAATCGGGTTCGAATATCCACATTCTTGAGCTTCTAAGAAATTTGAAAAAATATACTAATATAGTTATGTTTGCACCCGGACAGAAGAGCGTAGATCGTGCAATTCCCGGGATAAAATATGTACCTGTAATAGACAATAAATATCTTGTACAGCCATCTTACGAATTTATGCTTTCCTTTTACCTTCTTTATTCATGTATAAAAAACAGGCCTGACGTGCTTTATCTTCGCCAGAATTCTTTCCCGTTCTTTCCCATATTGCTGTGTAAAATTTTAAAAATTCCTTCAATAGTAGAAGTTAATGGGATAGTTCTGGATGAGTTAAAGGTCAATCCAAATTCACAGTCTTTTGCATATAGAGTTTTCTCTTCTCTGGCACTCCGCTCAGAGAAATTCAACTACAAGCATTGTGACAGAATTGTTTCTGTCACGGATAAGTTAAGGGATGAACTAGTGAGATTATACTCTATTCCTGAGAATAAAATCTGTGTAATCAACAATGGGGCAAATACCGATGTATTCAAGCCTCTTGACCCAGGACAGACAAAAACAGAACTGCAGCTCGAAAACTCAAAAAAGTACGTATGCTTTGTCGGGCACCTTGCTGGCTGGCAGGGAGTTGAGTTTCTAATTCATGCTGCTCCTTTAATCCTGAAAAAATGTCCTGATACTCATTTCCTTGTCGTCGGGGATGGAGTTATGAAAGATAAGCTGCTGGAAATAACTTCCAGTTTAGGGCTTTTGAATAAATTTACTTTCACTGGAAGAATCCCATATGAACGGGTTCCTCTCTACATTAATGCGGCTGATGTCTGCGTTGCTCCTTTCATCAAGGATAGAAACTCGAAAATAGGCCTTTCAGCCTTGAAAACATATGAATATCTGGCCTGTGGGAAGCCGATTGTGGCAAGTAGTATTTCTGGAGTTGAAGAGTTAATCGAGTCTTCTGGAGGCGGAATCTCAGTAACTCCCGAAAGTCCTGAGGAACTTGCGGATGCTGTAGTAAGATTACTTTCCGATGAAGAAACTCGGGCTGCTATGGGAAAGAAAGGGCGCAGATACGTAGTTGAGAATCATAGTTGGGATGGAGTTGCAAGAAGGATTCTCGACATGTGCAAAGATATCATCTAATTAAGTTCTCTGTAACTCATAGAGGAATAAGCAGCTTTATTTTATAATTGCATTCTAGACGTAGATAGGAGGTAGCCTTGTAACTTACGGCATTTCCCTGCTTGAATAGCTACTAACTCTACTCTTACTTTTTTCAATCCGTTTAATCTCTAACAGCCTGCTATATCAGAACCTGGCAAGTTTTCCACATTTTCTATCTGTAAAGAGCAGAGAATAATCTGTTTTTTATTAATCAATTTGTGAGCTCAGAGAAGTTGTATTTGAGCACAGATCTATTATTCATTATTGTTTTAGTTGAACGCTTTTGTATGATGCTGTTTTATCACAATGTTAACTACACAAATTTAAATAAGAAATAAAAATAAGTTTGTTCTTTATGTTCACGACGTAATTCATGCAAATTGAAAAAAATGACCTAGAAAAAGGCGAACTTATTCTGAATTTACTATTTTAGTTGAATTCAACAGTTTTCACTGTGAATAATCACTCTGGAACACTTTTATAGTCTTAAAAGTCGGAGAGTCGGTATCGCTTACCATATCTTGTCTAATAGACTAAAAATTAGTACCATTTATAGATATTTAGCAAATATTTATAAATATTATGGATATATTGATACGTCACTATAAGAAAAGCATCTGTTTATCAAAAACATTGATGAATTTTATTTTGATGCCCCCAGATAATATCGAGGTTAAAACGAGAAATTAGGAGTTTTTCTATTTAATAGGTTGCTTATGTTCTTGTAAGCGTCTCTATAGCTTTATTCTTTATGTTCACGATGTAACTCTGGAGATTGGAGGAGTAGATACAATCTGCAAAATCTTATCCAATTCATCTGAAAAACTAATAAAAGTCTATAAATTTTGCGGAGATATTGACACGTCACTAAAAAAACATCTATCTAACAAAGATACTAATGAGAGTTGTTATTATCGACCTCAGATGATGTCGATGCTAAAACAAGAATTAGTAATTCTTTTATTGGTAAGTTGCCTTATCCTTGCAAGTGTTCCAGTCGCTTTGTGCCAAAGTCCTGCACCAACCGTTTACGTTTCAGGAGATGGTAGTGGGGATTTTAATTGCGATGGAAAAGATGATCACGTACAGATAAATCAGGCTCTTAAGTTTGTGGCAGGTAACTCTAAATATACTACTGTCCACCTCAAAGGTCCTTTTACTTATGTTATTGATGATACCCTTCTAATCGGCAGCAATACTATTCTTGAAGGGGATTCAAATGCTGTTCTCAAACTGGCTAATAACGCAGGCTGGGTTACAATGAAACCTATGATCCAGCAGATGAGCAGTTCCGGAAATAATAACATTGTAATAAGAGGGTTTGAGGTTAACGGAAACCATGATGGTAATCCCAGTGTTGCTAAGGGTAAAGGATACTATAATATAATTTATTTTACTAACTGCAAGAGTGTAACTGTATGCGATATGTATATGCATGACGGGCTCGGAGATGGGTTGAGGATAAAATATGGCGAGAATATCAAGTTTTATGACAATACTATTTACAAGCTCGGGCACGATGGGTTGTTTGCTATTCAGTGTGAGAACGTAGAGGCTTGGAATAATACAATAACCTGCAGGACTAACAGCGCCCTTAGAATCTGGAACTCAAACCATGTAAAATTCCATGACAATTTAATTGATTCTTTTTATCACTGGAGTGCAGGTGGGCCAGGTATTCAGGTCGAAAAATCTGCAGGTATTATGGATGACGTAGAGATCTATAACAATGTTATCCATAACACTTATGGACCTGGTATCTGGATGTTCAACTACGATACCTCTTCTGCTACCAAAGACAAGGAAAAAAACATCCATATTCATCATAATATTTTCTATAACACAGGCACCAATCCTAGCATTACCTGGGTAGGTGGCATCATAACAGGCGGATTTGAAGACACCGTTATCGAAAACAATATCTTTGACGGAATATATCACACTGCAATCGCTAACATGTATATCAATACTTATTCTCCAGCCTATGTACCACAAGGTGACGGATTCACAACAATTGTCCGTAACAATATAATTGTGGATACCCAGAAGCGTACAAAGTCCCCTAGTGGAACAGGGTATGGAATCGTCAATTATCTGCCTGAAACACATTCCTTTTCGATTTCGTATAATTGCCTTTATAACAACGTAGTAGGCAATTATAAGAGCTGTACCTCAAACACTGATATCCATGTAAACCCACTATTTGTAAACCAGAAAAACCATGATTATCACCTTCAATCAAGAGGAGGAACTTGGAATGGGAAAACTTGGGTTAAATACAAAGTGAGTTCTCCTTGTATTGATGCCGGTTATCCGTCTTCTGACTATTCCAAAGAACCTGAAGATAATGGTAACAGGATCAACATAGGAAGATATGGGAATACAATTTATGCATCAAAATCAAAGCATTAATGCGTAGATCTTGTTACTTATATCGCGATCCCAGAGAACCTGAGGTTGCTCTAGTAAGTTAACAGCGATCGATATAAGTAACCGAAAACGATATTGATACAGGCTGCCTCATTTGAGGCAGCCTATATGGATCTATTTTTTAATTAGTAAGTTTATTCTTCTGGCACAGAAAACAGAAATTAATTTTTCAACAAAATAATGTCAAATACTTTTATGAATTAGGTTTTAGTTTATCTGCGGTAACACTTATTCATAAATTTTTAATAAGACGATTCTAACTTGAGAATTTATCCAAAATTTTCATTATTTCTTCTTACAATTCTCATAACTCTCTAAATATTTCAAAAGGCTGCACAAATACTTTTATAACACCATTATATAATTTACAATCTTGACTATAGAAATTAATTCTAGGCTAAAAAGTAATTTATTCGCTAGGTTTCATGGGGGGAACTATGTGAATTTGAGGAATTGGCCTACAAAACAGGGAGATTTATTCTGAATTTCTTATTTATTGTATTTTATTGAATTCAATAACAATTACCATGGATAACTTCTCCCGCGATTTCTATAGCCTTGAATGCCGGAGAGTGGATACTATTTAAAAAATCTTTCCAACATTCAAGGATAGAGTAATAAATTTGTCAAATACTTTGGCAGAATATCTGAAGTTTTGTAAGGGGAGGAGACTTTCCTACCTAAGTTTACTCTGCCAACATGTGAATAAAACTCTTATAGTTATCTTAGGTGATATATATGCTAAAAAGAGAATTTGGGGTATTTCTTCTTGTGGGTTGCCTTATTCTTATAAGCGCTCCTACCGCTTCATGTAGAAGTCCTGCACCAACCGTTTACGTTTCAGGAGATGGTACTGGGGATTTTAATTGCGATGGAAAAGATGATCACGTACAGATAAATCAGGCCCTTAAATTTGTGGCAAGTAACTCCAAATATACTACTGTCCACCTCAAAGGTCCTTTTACTTATGTTATTGATGATACCCTTCTAATCGGCAGCAATACTATTCTTGAAGGTGATTCAAATGCTGTGATCAAACTGGCTAATAACGCAGGCTGGGTCACAATGAAACCTATGATCCAGCAGATGAGCAAATCCGGAAATAATAACATTGTAATAAGAGGGTTTGAGGTTAACGGAAACCATGATGGTAATCCCAAAATTTCTAAGGGCAAAGGGTACTATAATGTAATTTATTTTACTAACTGTAATAACATAAAAGTATACAATATGTATATGCACGATGGGCTCGGAGATGGACTGAGGATAAAATCAGGCAAAAATATTCAATTTTATAACAACAAGATATACAAGCTTGGTCACGATGGGTTGTTTGCAATTCAGTGTGAGAACGTAGAGGCCTGGAATAACAAAATAACCTGCAGGACTAACAGTGGGCTTAGAATCTGGAACTCAAACCATGTAAAATTCCATGATAATGTAATCGATTCTTTCTATCACTGGAGTGCAGGCGGGCCAGGTATTCAGGTCGAAAAGTCTGCTGGTATTATGGATGACATAGAAATCTACAATAATGCTATATCTAACACCTATGGACCTGGCATTTGGATTTTCAACTATGATACCTCTTCTACCAAGGATAAGGGAAAAAACGTCCACATCCACCATAATGTCTTCTACGGCACAGGCACTAATCCTAGCATTACCTGGGTTGGAGGTATTGTAGCGAGCGGATTCCATGATACTCTAATTGAAAATAATGTTTTTGATGGTGTATACCATGCTGCTGTTATTCACATGTATCCAGAAGTTTATTCCCCACGTCACTCGTCCAAATATACAACAATTATCCGTAACAACATAATTGTAAACACTCAGAAACGTACAAAGTCCCCGAGTGGGACAGGATATGGGGTGATCAGTTACCTCACCAAGAACCATAACTTTTTGCTGGAAAATAACTGCCTCTATAACAATGCAGCAGGTAATTATAAAGGCTGCACCTCTAAAACTGACATCTACTTAAACCCGCTATTTGTAAACCAGAAAAACCATGATTACCATCTCCAGTCAGTTGCAGGTCACTGGAATGGAAAAAAATGGGTAAAGGACAAGGTGAATTCTCCCTGTATTGATGCCGGTTATCTATCTTCTGACTATTCTAAGGAACCTGAGGATAATGGGAATAGGATCAACATAGGGAGATACGGAAATACAATCTATGCTTCACTGTCATCGCCTTCACGAGTAAAAACTGTACAGTCTTCATTAATGTACTCGATCACAGGAGCTACGAATGATACTTGTGAAAATATTAACTTTACTGAGGAAGTTTTTGATGCGAACGAAGATAATTTCACACATTCCGAAAATCTTTCTGTTGACTTTGAACAGGATCTTGTGATTGAACCTATTCCTGAAGCTACAGTTAAGATTGGAGAAAATTTGAACTTTACAGTGAAAGCTTCTGATGTGAACGGAGGCAACCTTACATTTTCAGCATCTGAGCTCCCTGAAGGCGCAAATTTTGACGAGATCGGGGTTTTTAACTGGACGCCTTCAGATGGACAGGAAGGGCTTTACACAATATCTTTTGAGGCAAGTGATGGGATGGCCAATGATTCTGAAGTTGCAATAATAAATGTGGTTGAAGAAGCTTCGTTGAACCTTTCTAACGTGTATGACAGCTACCTTTACGACGTTTCTCCTCAAGATCTTTGTTCGAATAATTTATCTCTCGAATTGGAGGAATAATCGATGCTTAGTAGGTTCTAATAATCCCAAAAAACTCGCAGCTTGTGGTAAATTTAGTTTTAGATAAAAACAAGATCATTGGGGAGAAAAATATTGGAACATCTTAAGAATGTGACTGGAGTGGAGTTTCAAGGAAGGTGCTAGAGCAATATAATCTGACAGTATTTTCATTATAATTACTGCTCAGAGGTTTACGCCTAACTTCCCTACTCTTTTTCTATTTTCCGTGCATTTTTCCCTAGTTAATTTTCTATCTTTTATAATCTCTTAATATATAGCTCTTGACTTTTTATAATTTATGAAACTATTTTTAAAAGTGTCTAGCTATGAAGGTGGTGCATTAGTATCTGGTTGATATTTTTGCTTAGTTACATCTGTTTTCTAAGCTTACCTGTGTACAGGAAAATTGAGTGCACATAAAGCAAAAAATGAGAGCAGAATGCTAATGTGTGAATACTCAATGTGTGAATACTCCGGAAAATACCAACTGATTATTGGTGGATCACCCCCTTGTTTATTCTCCCTAATATTTAAAAACTCTCTAAATATTTCAAAAGATTACACAAATACTTTTATAACATTATCGTGTACTTTGTAATGTTGACTATAGAAATTAATTCTAGGCTAAAAAGTAATTTATTCACTAGGTTTCATGGGGGGAACTATGTGAATTTGAGGAATTGGCCTGCAAAACAGGGAGATTTATTCTGAATTTCTTATTTATTGTATCTTATTGAATTCAATAGCAATTACCATGAATAATTTCTCCCACGATTTCTATAGCCTTGAATGCCGGAGAGTGGATACTATTTAAAAAATTTTTCCAACACTCAAGGACAGAGTAATAAATTTGTCAATTAATTTGGCAGAGTATCTGAAGTTTTGTAGGGTGGACTTTCCTACTTAAGTTTACTCTGCCAACACATGAATAAAACTCTTATAGTTATCTTAGGTGATATATATGCTAAAAAGAGAATTTGGGGTATTTCTTCTTGTGGGTTGCCTTATTCTTATAAACGTTCCTACCGCTTCATGTAGAAGTCCTGCACCAACCGTTTACGTTTCAGGAGATGGCAGTGGGGATTTTAATTGCGATGGAAAAGATGATCACGTACAGATAAATCAGGCCCTTAAGTTTGTGGCAGATAATTCTGAATATACTACTGTTCACCTCAAAGGTCCTTTTACTTATGTTATTAACGAAACTCTTCTAATCGGCAGCGATACTATTCTTGAAGGTGATTCGACTGCTGTGATCAAATTGGTTGATAATGCAGGCTGGGTTACAATGAAACCACTGATCCAGCAGATGAACAGTTCCGGAAATAATAACATTGTAATAAGAGGGTTTGAGGTTAATGTGAATCATGACGGTAATACTGAGTTCGCTAAGGGTAAAGGATACTATAACATAATTTATTTCCTTTATTGTGAGAACGTAACCGTATGCGATATGTATATGCATGACGGGCATGGAGACGGGCTGAGGATAAAATACAGTGACAACATCCAGTTTTACAACAATACTATTTACAAGCTCGGGCACGATGGGTTGTTTGCTATTCAGTGTGAGAACGTAGAGGCTTGGAATAACAAAATAACCTGCAGGACTAACAGCGCCCTTAGAATCTGGAACTCGAACCACGTAAAATTCCATGACAATTTAATCGATTCTTTCTATCACTGGAGTGCAGGCGGGCCAGGTATCCAAATCGAAAAGTCTGCTGGTATTATGGATGACGTAGAAATTTACAACAATACTATCCATAATACTTATTGTCCTGGCATCTGGATGTTCAACTACGATACATCTTCTGCTACCAGAGACCAGGCGAAAAATGTCTATATTCATCACAATATTTTCTATGACACAGGTACCAATCCTAGCATTACCTGGGTAGGTGGCATCATAACAGGCGGATTTGAAGACACCGTTATTGAAAATAATGTCTTTGACGGAATATATCACACTGCAATCGCTAACATGTATATCAATGATTATTCTCCAGCCTATATACCACAAGGTGACGGATTCACAACAATCGTCCGCAACAACATAATTGTAAATACCAAGCCGCGCACAAAGTCCCCTAGTGGAACAGGGTATGGAATTGTCAATTATCTGCCTGAAACACATTCTTTTGTGCTAGAAAATAACTGCCTTTACAATAACTCAGCAGGTAACTATAATAACTGTACCTCGAAAACTGATATCTATGTAAATCCTCTTTTTGCAAATCCGGAAAACCATGATTATCACCTTCAATCGGTCTCAGGTCGTTGGAACGGAGGAACATGGGTTCAAGATACGGTGAGCTCTCCCTGCATTGATGCTGGATGTTCTTTCTCGGATTACTCTAACGAGCCCGAAGACAATGGAAATAGGATTAATATTGGAAGATATGGAAACACGATCTATGCATCTCTTTCATGGACCCCTGTGAATCTCTCTAGAGAGATGTACGACAACCGCATGCGCGAGGCGTCTCCTGAAGATGTTTTTTCAGATAAATCATTCCTCGACGTTGGAGGAATGAGTGGTGTTGGTAGATACAGAGATCTTATATGGTTTAATGTAAGCGAATATACCAATGCTACTGAAATCAGCAGTGCAACTCTGTCCCTTTTCTGGTATTATCCTTCCAGCACACGCCCAAATAATACTGTTATTGAAGTTTACAGACCTGTTTCCTGGAATCCTGATTATGTTAGCTGGAATAAAAAGGATAAAGATATTTCTTGGAATAACGCCGGAGGAGATTGGTATGATAAAAATGATGTTCTCCAGGGCAATACTCCATATGCTACACTAACCCTGAAGGCTGATGATCTTCCAGATAACAGGTACTATGAGCTTAATGTAACTGA
>NZ_DAGK01000034.1:220813-221334 GCF_002495725.1 Methanosarcina sp. UBA411 | reverse complement strand
AATGAGAGTGATAACTATATCGCCTTCTACAGTGCTGACTGTGGAAACACGAGCCAGGCACCAAAGCTCAACATTACTAAAAGGGTAGCTATAAACGCAACTGTTACTGGCGCAAAAGACAACCGTCTTCGTGAAACATCTCCTGAGGGCATCTTTTCGGATGCATTATTTATCGATGTAGGAGGATTGAGTAATGTCGGAAGGTATAGGGATGTTATATCATTTAACTTGAGTGAATTCACCAGTAACACAGAGGTAAACAGTGCAACTCTGTCCCTTTTCTGGTATTATCCTTCCAGCACACGCCCAAATAATACTGTTATTGAAGTTTACAGACCTGTTTCTTGGAATCCTGATTATGTTAGCTGGAATAAAAAGGATAAAGATATTTCTTGGAATAACGCCGGAGGAGATTGGTATGATAAAAATGGTGTTCTCCAGGGCAATACTCCATATGCTACACTAACCCTGAAGGCTGATGATCTTCCAGATAACAGATACTATGAGCTTAATGTAACTGA
>NZ_DAGK01000034.1:69063-220569 GCF_002495725.1 Methanosarcina sp. UBA411 | reverse complement strand
AATGAGAGTGATAACTATATCGCTTTCTACAGTGCTGACTGTGGAAACACAAGTCAAGTGCCAAAACTGAATCTAGTGTACAAGAACTGAATCTAGTGTACAAGTAAGGTTTTTATATTCTCGAGGAAAATTTCCATCATTTCCGACTTGAGGGCATGTTTCTGAGTGTCGGATGTTTTGGAAATTCTTCTTTTTAATCCGCTAAAAACGCAAGAATTTATGATCTTCTAAAGGAATCTTTTTATTCAAATTAGTCTAGTTTCTAGATCTTCTCTTCAGGATTCGTTTCTTAATTTTTTCAATCAGACTAACTAATGTTTTTAAAGTTTTATTTTCAAGTCAGACACTTTTTAGATCTACGTCTACATCGATAAGATTTTTAATTTTATTTTCCAATAAACCAGAGTTTACTTCCTTTTTAAATTCTAAATTATTTTTACCTTATACTTCTGTTTTTCATGAGGTAATATCCAGATGCTCATTTAACTTCTAATAAAATTAATCTAAACGCAAAGGCTTTTATCTTTTGTAGAATTCTCTTATTGGGGTTAGTAGTTAGAGATTAGTTTTTGTTGAAAAAACTACTAACAAAAAACTTAAAGTTAACACTGACGATATATGAGATCTTAATACTTTCTAATTCAAAACTAAAGGTAGTTTGCATGAATGAAACTTATAATATACTTATATATAGGACCTCTACTGAAAGGTTGAAACCTTAGCAAGATGATCTGTATTCAAAAGGATTTAAATATCAAGTTCTGGATAGTAAGTCGGGTCAAGTCGTAAGAAAAACTTTACTGTAAATCTATTTTCATAAATTTCTTCAATAAAAATTCTTAAAAACGGAATTTTTTTAAGGTGATATGGTGTCATATCTAAAATTTGCAAAGGATGTTGGTTTTATCGGGATAGTTCAGGTACTTACAAGCCTGGGGACTTTCTTCCTACTCCCGATAATCACAAAAACCCTTGGAACATACGACTACGGACTCTGGGCTCAAATCAATACCACTGTATCTCTTATCTCTCCCCTTGCACTGATGGGTCTTTCTATGGGTTTTGTCAGATTTTTATCTTCTGAAACGGAAACCAAAATAATAAGGGAAGCTGTGTATTCAATTCTCTTTTTTGTAACTGTATCCGGTCTACTGGCCTCATTTTTGCTCTATGCGTTTGCAGAGCCTCTTGCAACCTTTGGTTTCAAAGATCCTCACGCAACTTATTTTATCCAGGCAGGTTCCCTTTTAATTCTTCTCAGTGTGATCGAGTCTGTATCTCTTTTTTATTTCAGGGTTTTCAGGCAGATTCAGACATATTCTTACTTAACTCTTTTTGAAACATTTGGAAAATTACTTTTCATTCTCTTTCTTCTCAAAATGGGATACGGACTTCTTGGTGTAATCGCGGCTACTTTACTTGTACAAGGCTCTATTTTTCTAATTTCTCTTGTGATGATAATCTCACAAATAGGATTCATCATCCCTCGATTTACTTACATAAAAGAATATTTGCAATTTTCTCTACCGTTAACCCCCAATTCACTCATCAGATGGATTACAGAATCAAGTGACCGATATATGGTTACCTACTTTCTGGGCCTTAGAAGTGTGGGCGTATATTCGGCAGCCTGTTCAATTGGTAGTCTTATACAGCTTTTTGTAAGCTCTCTTCAGATCATTCTTCTTCCCGAGTTATCAAAGCTGTTCGATGAAAATAAAATGGATGAAGTAAGAATTTATATGTCTCATTCTCTGAGATATTTCCTTCTTATTTCGATTCCTGCAGTCTTCGGGCTTTCAGCTCTTGCAAAACCTTTGCTTGGGATCCTTACCACTGAAGATTTTCTTTCGGGTTGGTTTGTAATTCCCGTTATTGCCTTCTCTGGCCTCCTGGCAGGAATCTTCCAGATATTTGTCAACACAATGCTCCTCATCAAGCAAACAAAAACTACGACCTATATCAACATTATTGCAGCAGTTTCGAATGTATTAATTAACCTTCTGCTGATACCTTCTATTGGAATTGTTGGGGCTTCACTGTCAACGTTATTTTCTTACTTTTTAATGGCTGTGCTTTGCATGCATATTTCCTTAAAACACTTTAAACTTGATTTTTATCTTTACGATATTGCAAAAAGCATTCTGTCCTCGATAGCTATGTATTTCTTTGTTTCCTACTTTGCTATCTCCAGCATCCTTGAGCTTTTCGAGATTTCAGGTATGGGTGTAATTATATATTTTGTTGTAATGTTGTTGATAGGCGGATTCAGCGACCACGAGCTTTCTTTAATAAGAAGATATTTATTCAGGGTCAAAAGCGAAGTTAAGCAATAATTTATCTTTATTGTTATATTGGCCAAAAAATATTAATTTAGGAAAAACTGGAATGAAATTATTCTACTAATTTTTCCTCAAGTAGCGCTCTAGCTGTTTCTCTCACGCTTCTCTCTGATGTATAGGCCGGCTTCCAGCCCAAACTCTTCATTTTTTCAATCCCTAGTCTCATCTTTGGCACATCGCCTTTCCAGCCCCTGCTCCCTCCTGTATAGGTAAATTCTACATTAGAAAGCCTCATTTCTTCTATAACAGCCTTTCCTATTTCTGTGGAACTGATAGTATCCTCGGAGCCAATGTTGAAGATATTTACCTTTTCTTGGCCATTCTCGATTAAAAACAATATCGCATCAACGCATTCTGACACATGGAGGTAGGATTTTTCTTGCTTGCCATCGCCCAGGATTTCCAGCAGATTGGAGTTTTTTCGCAGCTTTTTTATGAAATCAACCGTAATTCCATGTGTGCTGCGTGGGCCAACGATATTTGCGAAGCGAAATATCCATGCCTGCATATCGAAAGTATGAGAGTACGAAGTAATAAAAGCTTCACAGGCCAGTTTAGAGGCACCATAAAGCGATATAGGAATAAGAGGGCCGTAATCTTCCGGAGTAGGCATAACACTCGCTTCCCCATAAACTGTTGAAGTGGAAGTAAAAGCAATTTTTTTTATATTATTTTTCCTCATCGCTTCCAGAAGGTTATAGGTCGTCAGAATATTCTGATCTAGATGAACTCTGGTATCTAAAGCTCCAAGCCTGACATCAGGATTTGCAGCCACATGACAAACAAAGTCAATATCTTTACAGGCCTCCTCTATCGCCTCCTGGTTGAGAAGATCTCCTTTTATCAGGGTAAAATCTGGGTCTTCAAGATGACTTTCTATAAATTCCAATTTTCCTGAACTCAGGTTATCAAAAACAATAACTTTATTTCCTTTTTCTACAAAGCGATCTACGAGGTGGCTTCCTATAAAACCGGCTCCTCCTGTCACAAGTATTTTATTCTTTACAGGCATGAAAAACTCTCCAGACAATCTTTCTATATTAATGCTTTATAGTTTCTTGAAGTAATCAGAAAATGCTTTTATTTCATTCCCTATATGGGAGTAAATAATAAGGGAAAAATTAAAGATGTTATGGTTGGATAGTATTTTTATTCAACTGTATGAATAATCTTTTCCCAGAATTCCTTTTACCGGAGAGTTTATTTTGACCGTTAAAAAAGCACTTATTCCGGCTGCCGGCCTTGGAACCCGTTTCCTGCCTGCTACCAAGTCAATGCCAAAAGAAATGCTTCCTATAATTGACACACCTGTAATACAGTACGTCGTAGAGGAAGCTATTGCCTCTGGAATTGAGGATATAATCATTATCACAGGCAGGGGCAAACGAGCAATTGAGGACTATTTTGATGATTCTCCTGAACTCGAGATGCACCTTGCGAAAAAGCACAACACTGAACTTCTTAAGCTTGTCAGGGACGTTTCTTCACTTGTTGATATTCACTATATCCGCCAGAAAGAGCCCAATGGTCTTGGAGATGCAGTCCTCAGGGCAGAAAACCATATTGGAGACGAGCCTTTCGCCGTACTTCTCGGAGACGATATTATTGTGAATGACAAGCCCTGCACTGCCCAGCTCATTGAAAATTTCGAAAAATATGGTAGGTCCACGCTTGCAGTTGAAGAAGTTCCTTATGAAAAATTAAGCAGCTACGGGATTATAAAGGGAAAACCTCTCAATGATTCTCTCTATGAAATGGAGGATATCGTTGAAAAACCGTCACCTGAAAATGCTCCTTCCAATCTGGGAGCAATAGGCCGCTATGTTTTCACCCCTGAAATTTTTGATTGTATAAAAGAAGCTGGAACCGGAGTTGGAAACGAAATCCAGCTGACTGATGGTATCCGGGTTCTTAGTAAGTCACAGATGATCTACGCCTGCAGGTTCAAGGGAAAAAGATTCGATACCGGCGACAGATTAGGATACGTAAAATCAATAGTGGATTTTGCTCTTGAAAATGAAAACCTCAGGAATGACGTACTCGAATACCTAAGGGAAATTTTAGCAGCGGTAAAGGAACCTTCAGGCAAATAAGATCTATAAATAAGGAAATTAAAGGCCAGCAAAGTTAAACTGCCTAATTTAAATAAAAAGGGGAAATAATTTCTGCTGGTTTTTACCAGCAGAGCCCCTCATAATCTATATTTTTCGCTTTAATTACCCGCCTTCCGTCAATTACTATCTTTTCTTTCATGACTTCAAATTCAGAATCAAGCTGCTTGAACTCATCCCATTCTGTCATTACAAGGCAGGCGTCAGCACCCTCAAGAGCATCTTTAGCTTTCCCGAAGTATTCAATTGTCGGGAAGATCCGCTTCATATTCTCGGTTGCCATTGGATCATAAGCCGAAACCTCTGCTCCTAATCTTAGAAGCTCAGCAATGACAGGGGTGGATCTGGACTCCCTTATATCATCAGTCTCGTTCTTAAAGGCAAGCCCAAGGACTGCAACCTTTTTGCCTGCAAGGTTTCCTATTTTACTCTGGAGTATTTCTGTCATTATAATTGGTTGTTTTTCGTTTACACCGATTACGGATTCCAGAAGCACTGGAGAATATCCTATTTCTTTTGCTTTTCCTATAAGTGCTTTTACATCTTTTGGGAAACAGGAACCTCCAAATCCAGCTCCTGAATTCAAAAATCTTGGGGATATTCTGGAATCCTTACCAACTGCTTCCATAACCTCATAAGTGTCAACTTTTAACTTCTTACAAATATTTCCAATTTCATTTACAAAGGATATTTTGGTTGCCAAAAGGGAATTATTTGCGTATTTGATCATTTCTGCTGTTGATAGATTAGTGCGGGTGACTTCACATTTAAAAGTTCGATAGAGTTCCGAGACACAATCCCCAGATTTCTGGTCAATTGCTCCAACAACTATTTTATCAGGATTCATGAAGTCGTAGACGGCTTTTCCTTCTCTAAGGAACTCAGGGTTCATTGCAACTCCAAAGTCTTTCCCTGCTGTCTTTCCTGAGGCTTCTTCAAGGATAGGAAGAACAAATTTTTCAGTTGTTTCGGGCACAACTGTGCTTTTAACAACCACTACATGGTATCCATTTTTCTTTGCTAGCACTGCCCCTATGCTTGCTGCTGCCGCACGGACAATTGAAAGGTCTATGCTTCCATCTTCTGCGGAAGGAGTCCCTACGCAGATAAAGGAAATGTCCGTATTCCTGATGGCAGATTCATAGTCAGTAGTTGCAGTGAGACATTTTCCGGCATGTTTTTGCAAAAGCTCTCCAAGTCCCTCTTCATATATGGGGGGGATGCCTGAATTTATCTGATCCATTTTTTTCTTGTCGATATCTACACAGACAACCTCATGCCCTACTTCTGCAAAACACGCGGCTGTGACTGAGCCCACATATCCTGACCCTATAACGGAAATTTTCATAAATTAAACCTCTTCATTGAGAATTGGAGAGTAATCAATCCCAATTCTTATTTATTTTTTGATAGGACATCCTTCCAAGTCTACTTTGGAACTCGGTAATTTATCCTGTCTTATGTAGTAAATTTCTTTATCTCTTTTTATAATTGCGTAGTAAATCTCTCAATCTCTTTTCATATGTTTATATAGTTTAACGTTTATACCGTATAGCTAGAATTTAGTATATGTCTAGATAATTCCTTTACAGAAATTTTGGGGGATTTATAATGATTTCAATACTTGGCATGGGTACAGATTTTGCAATGGGAAGTTCTCTCCCAGATTTAGGTATCTGTTTTCTCTCAACGGATTTTGGAATCCCTACATATTATCAAATTACGGTCATAGGATTAATCGCCCTTATAGGTATGAAGGAAATGCTGCTGGTCTCCAAGGAAGAAGACGAGTTTTCGGTAGATTCAATGGATATGGGAATTTATCCTCTTATAATATGCTTTATTGCTAGTTTCCTCTTTGCAAGCTTTAAAATAATATTTGCAAACTAACTGGCCGAAAGTTAATTAATTTATTTATTCAGTAATTCTTCTATTCCTTCTAGCAAGTGTATTTTTCTGCCCAAATATCAGAGGTTGAATAATACTTATTTTCCTATTTCCTAGGTTAAAATGACTATAAATTTCCACACTGATAATTCTAGTTATCTTAGTTCAGTAACTCTGTTTCCATAATTATTTATTTTTGAGCCATTTATCTTCTAGTCATAATATTGTTTGTTAGTAACTATATCTGTAGTAAAAAATTAATTTTCTCAAGGACGCTATTAAGGGGGTCACTCTAACCGCTGGAACAGGATAGTTACTATCTTTTAAGGTAGAGTGAGGTGGGATAAGTCTATCTGACAGAACGGTTCGGAATCGGGGCAGAGTGAATACCAGGATTTGACTGCATACTTTTAGTAAGGCAGAAAAAGGCAGGAAGATTTCTTGATTTGTTTATTGTTATATTCATTTGCCTAATTTGCTTTCAAACTTGGTTTGAAGTTAATTTCCTATCCTCAGTCTCGAAGGATATTCGTACAGACAGACTGTTTATCTCTTTTAGTTATTACAGTTTTAGGAAATATTAATTGGGGAGTGAAAAAGTTGAGAGTTCTTATTGATATAGGGCATCCAGCCCATGTTCATTTTTTTAAAAACATTATATGGAGTCTTGAGAAAAAAGGACATCAGGTAATGGTAGTCTCGCGGGATAAGGACGTAGTAATAGAGCTCTTAAACGCCTACAGAATTCCGCATACGGTTTTGAGCAAAGTAAAACCAGGAAAGATTAATTTGGTTGAAGAATGGTTCATAAGAGAATTCAAAACTTTTAAAATTACCCAGCAATTTGATCCTGACCTTTTTATGGGTATACTTTCTCCAGCTGTTGCTCAGATATCCTGGATACAGCGGAAAAAATCCATAATTTTTAACGACACCGAACACGCAGTACTGGCCCAGAAGTTAACCTATCCCTTCTGTGACATAATTTGTACTCCTTCATGCTATCTAAAAAATGAAGGACAAAAACAGATAAGGTATAGTGGATATCATGAACTAGCTTATCTTCACCCAGCTTATTTTACTCCCAATCCTGAGATCCTGAAAGACCTCGGGGTAGAGGAGGGGGAGCCTTTTACAATCCTTCGTTTCGTTTCATGGGGTGCACATCATGATGTAGGCCAACATGGAATCAAAAATAAAGTGTCACTTGTCCAGGAAGCCGAAAAATTCGGAAAAGTATTCATAACCTCAGAAGGGCCTCTAGATAAAGAATTTGAAAAGTATAGAATTCGGGTCTCCCCAGAAAAAATTCATCATTTGCTCTATTATGCTACTCTGTATGTGGGTGAAGGGGCAACGATGGCTGTTGAGAGTGCAATCCTGGGAACTCCATCAATTTATATTTCCACTCTCGCGGGAACTATGGGGAACTTTTCCGAACTTGAGAAGAAGTACGGTTTGCTTTTTAATTACAATGATTCGAAATCTGCTCTGACAAAAATTATAGAACTTCTTAACGATTCGGAACTTAAGAAAACCTGGAGTCTGAAAAAGGATGCTCTTCTCAGGGATAAAATCAATGTTACCGATTTCATGGTCAAGCTTATAGAAAGTCTTCCTGATAAAAAATCTGGATTTTCTTTATCTTCGGTTTCGGATGAGTCTTATGCATGAATTACTGATGAACAACCAAGAAATATGGGATCTTTTCACTCGAAAAGAAGAATATTCTCCCGAGAAGCTGGATGAGCACCATCGTTTTCTTTTCTCTGAAAAAGATCTACGAAATGCTTCTGAACCTGAGGTCTCAAGATATCTTATAGAAAATGGGATGCAGGTCGAATTTCCTGAAAATAAATCATTTGCCGTTTGTTTGACTCACGACGTAGACGATATTTACCCACCTCTTTCCCATAGCTTATTGTCGTCAGCTTATTGCCTTAAGCAGTTGAATTTTCAAGAATTTTTAGCTCAATCACTCTGGAAATTGAGAGGAATAGACTACTCCCCTTACCTTAATTTTTCTAAAATTATGGATCTTGAAGCCAGTTTTGAAGCAAAGTCCTCTTTTTATTTCATTACTGCAGAAGCAGATCCAGTACGATTTAGGTATAATATAGATGACATACAACACCATCTTGGAGAGGTTTCCGATAGGGGGTGGGAAATTGGTCTCCACGGAGGCTACTATTCATATGATAATCCAGAAAAAATAAAAAAAGAAAAAGAAAGCCTTGAAGCAATTCTGGGTAAAAAAATCATAGGTTTTCGCAATCACTACCTAAGGTTCAAAACTCCTGACTCTTGGGAAATACTTGCAGATGCTGGTTTTAGCTATGATTCCACTTTTGGGCACAGATACTCAGTTGGTTTCAGGAACGGAATGTGCCATCCTTTCATTCCATATAACCTTAACACAGGAAAAGAGATTGACATTCTCGAAGTTCCACTTGTCGTTATGGATACTGCTCTCTTTTCTACTTCTAAATCTTTTGACGAAGCTTGGGAGCGCACAAGAAATTTGATTGACACTACAGCAAGTCTCAACGGTGTTATTACCCTGCTGTGGCATAATTTCGTATTCAGCTGCGACTTCCGAAAAGATTGGGTGAGGCTTTACGAGAAGGTGCTTCAGTACTGCTCCAGAAAAGGGGCCTGGATGACAAGCGGGGAAGAAATTTACAGGTGGTGGGCAGATGGGGCCTGAATTAAAAGAGAAATATTTGCTGATTACTCCTGCAAAGAATGAAGAAAAAAATCTGACCGAAGTCTCAAAATCTGTAATAGGACAGAAATTAAAACCTGAGTTATGGATTATAGTCGATGATGGGAGTACAGATGGGACGCCACGTATTCTCGAAGATCTGAAGGCAAATTGTTCCTGGATCCAGAGCATAAGATTACCTCCAAGGCCAAGGGATATTACTTTTCACTATAGTTATGTCTGTAAACAAGGCTTTGACTATGCACTTGAGTATTGTAGGAAAAAAAATATCGAATTTGAGTATATAGGTCTTCTTGATGCTGATACGGTTCTTGAAGAAAACTATTTTGGAAAACTTCTGGCTGAGTTTGAAAAGGACAATTCTCTCGGAATAGTAAGTGGGGGAATCTATTATGAGAATGATGGGAAACTTTCCTTGGAAGTGACTAAAAAAAGCCTTCCTCGTGGCACAGGAAGAATATGGAAGAAAGAGTGTTTCCTCGAGACTGGGGGATATGAGGTTGAGCCATCTCCAGATTCGATTTCCAATATAAGAGCTCTCTTGAGAGGCTGGCGGCTAATGCAGTATGCCGATGTAGTCCAAATTCAAAAACGTAAAACGAGTGCAGCTAATGGGCTCTGGAGTGGATACATAAAGAACGGTTGGATGGCTTATTATCTTGGTAAAAATTCTTTCATGGCTCTTCTAAACGCGCTTTATTATTCCGTGAAGTCCCCATATTATACAGGTGCTGCTTATTTCTTGGGGTATTTTGGCTCGGCGATTAGAAGGGAGAAGAAAATTCAGGATTCTGAAATACGGGCTTACTACAGGAATCAAGGGCTTGGAGGACTGTTATCCAGATTCTCTGGGACTTTTAACCGAAACTCAAAAGGCGTAAGGAAGGGAGAACAGTGAATATTAACGAATATCTCAAAAAGGCGGTTTACTTAAAGGTGATAATTTGAAGATGCTTTTTCTGGATATGGTAAGGCCTCTTTCTCTTGCTGATGGCTCGCTTATCCACAGGTACGAGCTTGTTAGTAATCTCGCCAGACTCAATAATGATATCCATATTTTTACTACTGGCTCAACCTCCTTTTTGAATATAGCTAATGTTCACGGCCATTATGTTCCTCCTGGAAACTTTCTCTCACTTACTATTAATTATTTCATAAGTTCTATACACCTTCTGGGTTCCGAGACTTTTGACGTGCTATATACCCGCAATCCCAATTTTGGCTTTCTTGCTGGACTCTTCTGTAAAAGCAGATGTAAAAAAATAGTTTATGAATTAAATGGAATTCCTGAGGATGAAAAGAACCTCTTCAGGGAAAAATACGAAGGGAGCAATGTTTCGCAGTCAAGAGAAAATAGGTTCTCAAATCGATATTTCTCTGCACAAGCTAGGTTTAAACTGTTTATTCTCAAAAAAGCTCTCAGATTTTCGGATAAAATTATTGCTGTCACACCCGGAATAAAAACAAATCTTGAGAAGGTCTATAACATCCCTGACGAAAAAATAGTCGTAGTTTCCAATGGAGCAAATACTTCTCTGTTCAAGCCATTGGAACAGGAAACCTGCAGAAAAATGCTCGGTCTGAATCTTGAAATTCCCTATATTTGTTTTGTGGGTAATCTTGCTCCCTGGCAAGGGGTCGAGTATTTGGTAAAGGCGGCTCCGTATATACTTTCCAAATTTCCGGAATGTCGCTTCTTAATTGTCGGAGATGGGGTCATGAAAGATAACCTTTTCAAGCTTTCCAGGGAACTTGGAGTTGAGGACAGGTTCATTTTTACAGGTGTGATTGCATACGATCGCGTGCCTCTCTACATTAATGCAAGCGATACCTGTACCGCTCCCTTTATATTTGCCAGAAACGCAAAGATAGGCCTGTCTCCTTTGAAATTATACGAGTACATGGCTTGTGGAAAACCTGTAGTTGCAAGTAATATCAGCGGCGTCTCTGACGTACTTGAGGCATCCGGAGGGGGAATTCTTGTTCTTCCTGAAAACCCGGAAGCTCTTGCAGAAAGTATCTTAAAGCTGCTTGAAAATCCAGGTTTGAGAACGAAACTGGGTTCAAAAGGTTTAAGTTATGTTACTGAACATTACAGCTGGTGCAGCGTTGCGAAAAAGGTTAATAATGTCTGCAAATCAGGACTCGAGGCTGAGAACTGAAGTATTGAATTCAATCTTATATTTTCCTATCATCTCACGGATAAGAATAATTAGCTATTTGCACGGGGTTTAAAATGGACGAAATTGAAGTTAGAGAATTAGCGCCATCTGAATACAAAGAATGGGATTTGCTTGTAGAAAAAGCTCAACCTGGTACACTTTTTCATACCAGTGAGTGGCTTGGAATTTGCAGGGATGTCCTGTCAAAAGACCTTAGAATTTATGGTTGTTTCAGAAAAGGAGAACTTGTTGGAGGATGTCCTCTTTTCGTTAAAAATATTAAGGGAGCTTTGAGGGTAGCGACTTCTACCTGTGATATGACCAGCTACAGTGGGCCTCTTATTAAAGAGAGTGCCAGCTCTAAAGCAAGTAAACAGGTACAGGAGGTTCATGATATTCTTAATCCTCTCAGGGAATTCCTCTGCAAGCAAGGATTTGACAGTATTCATCTCACTTTTGCCCCAGGTTTTAAAGATGTAAGACCCTTCACATGGTACGGATGGGATTCAACTGTGCATTATACCCATCACTTAAATCTAAACGAAAATGTAGATGACAACATCTCAAGAAAAATTCGAAGGGAACTTAAAGCTGCAAATGAGGCAGGACTTAAAACCAGAACATGGAACGATCCTGAAACATATTACCATTTGCTCTCAATGGTCTATGAAAAGCAGAATTTAGCCCCTCCCCTTCCTAGAGGGTTCTTTGAAAGAGTATTTAAGCTAATTCAGGAAAAAGATATTGGCTACATGTTTGTCACAGAGACTCCTGAGGGTGAAGCTGTTGCGGCTCACTTGAATCTGTACGGGAAGAAATGTACCGTAACCTGGACTTCAGCTCTGAACCCGGATTTTGGCCGTTTAGGTCCAAATGCTCTTCTATATTATAATGAGTTCCTTGACTTGAAGTCCCGAAATTTCGAATACATGAACGTAATGGCAGCAAACATTTCTAGGTTTGCGGATTTTATTATGGGCTTTTCTCCCGAGCTAATTCCCTATTATAGTGTGACTTTAGAGAGCAAAAAGTATTCAATCGCAAAAACTCTGTATAAAACCACTCACAAGGAAACCTACTGACAGAAATGAGACCTTATAAATAAAGAAGCCGGAAGAATCCCATAATTATTTTTTATTATTTTTTTAATTGGGATTTTCCTCTTTTTATTCTAGACTTAAACTTTATTTCTCTTCTGTAAATGCGGTGCAGGAGAAATTTTTTTAGTTAAGTTCTTTTAGAATACTTAACTTCTCTCAGGTTTTGTTTTTTATATTCAAGAGAAAAGCCGAAAATATCTTCCTGAATGTAGGATCATCACGAAGGGTTACTCCATAATAGATAGGAGTTATGACGATGGCTGCAAGGAGGATAATATAAAAGTTAGCGGAGAGTACTTCAAGCAGAATTAATGGGACCGAAACAATAATTCCGATTGATGCATACTTAGCAAGGATTTCTACACTTTCCCTTTTATTAATTCCTGCAAGATTAAGCAAATATGCATTATTCCAGAGCCAGAATATAACTCCCGTAAGGCTGAACAGCCCGAGGGCAAATTCCGGACTTCCATACATTCCCCCTATAGCAAGTGCGACGAACCTAGAGACTAAAAGAATCATACTGAAGGTAAGCCAAACCTTCTGTTTGTCGAAGATGCTGTAGAGAGTTGAGATAGGTGAGGAGAGGAACACAAGGAATATCCAGGGCACAAGAATTTTTACGTATGTTCCTGATACATCCCAGCCTTCTCCGAAAGCAAATGTAAATATCTCTTCTCCCAGGATTATCAGAAGTATCATCGGGAATATTCCTATTAGAATCAGCTTTTTATAAACTTCACTAACGACGGTTTTCAGATCTCCATTCTGATTTTTCACCTCACTGACTTTCTGGAAGAAGACCTGTTGTATAGCTGTCCCAATAAGTGACATGGGCATATTTACTACTTGGTTCGCAATTGAATAATATCCGACAACGCTTGTATTGTAAAAATATGCAAGCAAAAAAGTAGGCACTTGTGGTGAAATCGTATTTGCGAGTGTAGACCAGGAACTAAATAAAGGGAAATTTTTATACCGGATCGCCATTTCTTTCATTTTTTTTACGGAAACTTTCCTGAAGACCTTTAAGTCTTCTTTTGCGCCCTTAAGCATTAATAAATCTGCAAATCCGTACCCAACGGTATAACCCCCTATCAGACCTAAAGGAGATACATTCCAGATAGGAGTCACTAACTGAAATGCTTTGGTTGATAAAGTGTTTAAGACTTTGGATCCTGCAATAACTCCAAAACGTAGTCTTCTTGAAAGCCAGTAGTTCTGCACGAAAAAAATACCGTTAAAGAATACTATTGCAGGTAGATAAATTAAATATTTTGAAGATCCCTGCGTATGAAATATGTACTCAAGAATGTACTCAATATCTTCCGGAAAAATTATTACTACTACAGCTATGATTAAAGATATAATGGTTACTAACATGGAGCAAAGGAAAACTACGTTTGCGGAATCTTCTTCGTCTTTTGGTAACATTATAGCATACTGGTATGAAAAAGTAGAGAAAATTACCAGTACGCCTGATACCGCTACAAAAATTTGAAAAACTCCTATATCATCAGCGCTATAAATTCTAGTGACTATTGGTACAAGAAGTACACCCAGAATCTGTGAAGCAACACTTCCTGATACAAGTTTTAACACATTACTGATAAAGTTTGACATGCTATTTCCAACTTTAAAATGTAAACCCTAGATTGTGGGTTCTTTTTTCATTCCGCAATAGTACACGGAGACTATCCTGGGTTCTTATTTTCTTGACGTTTTATCTTCCTTCATATAAGCAAATACCTCTTCATTATCGTAAACCCGGGCGTAATCATATGCTTCGAATCTGTTGAAGAATCCATCTGGCACTGTCTGGATGATATTCACGCCATAACGTTCAGGATCATTAATAGATACAGGTTCTTTAACAGTTGACTTTCTCAGCAAAATCATCGGACTGCCATCAATCTCTCCAGTCTGTATATGTTGAATATTAAAATATGTTGCGTTACTGGAATCATATCCTCTGTCCCTGTAAAAAAGACAACTGTCATAGGGGGAGTCCATCAGGATGTTTTCGGAGTATTTTGCGGTTACAGTTTTAATAGCCTCTATTTCAATACTTTTGAATTGGTTTCTTACGGTCGTGTCCTTTGCCACAAGTGGATTGTCTTTATTTATGCCTGGTGTTGTAACCATTATAAACGAAAATAGAAGAATGATTGTGAACATCACAGGGATCTTTGCTTTTTTTGAGTTAAGGAGACTCACTAATTTCAACATATAGGAGGCGGATACAAGTACGAGAAACACTGCTATCAGTGGGAACCATCGACTTGTCAGGAAATTCCTCATCCCAAGTAAAGGAATTCCATAAGCAAGGCTGTACAGGACTGTAACAACTAAGGCAATAGAGAATTTATTGACTTTTTTTATATCTCTGCCAGAAAACCATGCTAATACCCCTCCTATTGAGAAAAATGGTAGAGCAAGGTAGCTTATGTGAAGTAAGAGTGTTTCCAGTGTATCCTGATTATTTACGGAACCTACAATAAGTTCATTGCCTGAGTAGCTTGATCCTATTTGAAGAACATCCATAAGAGGACTGAGAACCATTTCAAGAAACGAAGTGTCCTGATTGACATACGTGAACATCCAGTATGTTTGTAAACTAATAATAAAAAATAGAATATAATTAAAACTGTTTGTTTTAATGGAAAGACTTTTGTATACATGACTGTGCAGATATTTGCCTGCGCAAATTGAGACTAAAGCCAGAAATACTACAAAAGTTGTCAACTGATGAGTCAGAACCATTAGAGTGGTAACTAGCAGGATAAATCCTGTATATCTCAAGTTTTGTTTCTCGCTAAAGATTGCGTATATAATGAATATAAAATAGCAAAGAACAAGAGATCCAGGAGTTATATTTGTAATTCCTGCAACGATGTTATGGTTATTTAAGTTTATTAATAAAGTAGCTAGCAAACCCATCTGAGGGCCTTCAAGTTTCTTTCCTACCAAGTAAACTCCTACAGTGCTGAAAATACTTGCAAGCCCTATGGAATAAAACATTGCGTCTTTGATATCGGTTTCGCCCATTATTTGAATAACTGATACAAAAATATGTGCAAGTGGGTAATAGAAATATTTACTGCTTATTTCAATCGGAGCAACAAACCCGGTATCAGTAATTACCCTTGCCATATTGGCATGAAAATATGCATCATAGCCCATTAGGCTTGGAAAGTTATAAAATATCCCGACTCTGATGAGAATTGATAGCAGGAATATCTGCAATAATAAAGAGGTCACTCCGTCCGCTTCTCTTACGTAAAGTATCTGGGAGGCGATAATAGCTGCAAGGATGCATATCAATATAAAGGAAGATATAGGCCTGTAATACAGATTCGCGCTGTATATAATGACGCATGCTAAGAATATTAGATAAAACGAGATACTCATTATACTTTTAAATCTACCTTCTCTAGCAGATATTGCAGCCTCACTCCTAAATTTATTTCTAAATATAAAGTAGATAAAACAGGAGGAGAGAACGGCGATTCCTATATCTTTCTGGTTTAGGTTGATGATATAGTATAAAGAAACAATTAATAACCCTAAGCCAAATCCCATGACGCTGAGAATCACATCTAGATTTGTTGATAATTTCTCAACGTATCCATTTGCAGTTTCCATACAACCCCACAACATAATAATATTAATAAAGTGCGTTTTAGGTTAAAATATTTTTCCTGCAAGTCCGGACGATTTTTTATAGACTGCTCCACTTATTCTTACTTTTGGATCTTTAACTTCATTAAATATTTAGTTCCTTTTGTTTTTTATCTTCTTTTAGAAGCCTATCTTGCCGAGCCTGGTAGCAATCTATCTCCGTTGAAACTCCGAATGTACTTTTCTCACACAGGTTGTCTATATCTTTCAGATTACTGCTGAAGAATCCTAGTCTCTTTTGTTCTGCTAAAGTAGTCCTGCCACTATGAAGTCTGGTTTACAAATGATCTTTTAGATCGCAAAAAGTTAGAGTGCCTATCTAATGGGTGATTCTACTCCCAATTCTCTTATTCCCCCTAACTTTCTTCCATCTAGGTTTTTCCCAGACCTAGCATTTCCTGAATGAAAAACATCGCTTTAATGCAAGTATCTGGTTCTCAGCAAATAGAAACCTATATTTTACTATTCTCCGTAGATTCTTTATTTAACCGTTTATTAATCGAAGCCAGAAGGCGTATCTTCTTTACGGTAAAGACTCGTACTTAATAAAACACAATCATTCCGGCAGCTAATGGACTTAATATATCGGCAACAAGATAGCCAGAAAGATCTCGTAGCCTCTTCATAAGTCAAGGTTAACAGTATGTGCTATTTCTTAATGTTTTGCATTATTTATCTGATTATTTTTTGAATGTTTGTTTTAATGTTAAATTAAAATTCTTTTTCCAGTGTCCGATGTCTGTTATAATATTTTATTCATGTTTCCTTTGATTATAAACGTTGTTCAATATTTCCAGGCCTTATTTATAGTATTCAAGTTTATAATTAGTCTATTTCTCTCTATTCTCTGTGGTGACAAGAAAAGCCCTCCCTTGCATATGTTTTTGCTACTGATACTCCCTGAGACATTATCCTTCTTGTCATTTATCCATTATCAGTCACATCACTGGAATATGTGGCAGCTACCCTCTGGAAAGCCGCCGTTAATTCCAGGCTTATCAAGATTGGGAATTCATAGCTTGTAGGTGTGGCAGCAAATTCTTGATTAATATAATATCAATCTTCCATATACTGTGCTTATTTCAGCATCTGCTTCAATTATGAAAATCTTTAATCTTTTATTCAGATCATCCTTCTATTTCTTTTTCTAACCCCTTATCTCTTCAAGACTTCCTTTTAAAGAAAATAGAAATCTAAATTTGCAAGAATGCAGGTTTCTTTATTACAATTGGTTTACGTCTCGCGATTTAATTAATTACAAAAATAGCGAATATGTTCATCTATTGTCTTAAGTTTTAATTTCTTAGAAATGGATCTGATTTTTAATATTAAAGGCATAGAAGATCTTAGTCAGTTAATATATTTCTTTATTTTATTCATAGATATCTTTTGTAAGGATTATTTTTCCTTATTAATATTTTTATGTGTATATCTAATCTAGATGTTAACCTTATATATATCTTAATCTAATAATTTTTAGTATGATAGCCTTTAATATTTTTGCACTTATACACATAAAGAGGGGTTATAGCACATGCATATGTATAAGGGGGTAGATTGGGTTTGTTTTCAGCCCTTACACTTAGTCTTAATTCTCTAATCTCTGATCCTATTAGCATAGTATCTTCGCCATCTCAACTTACCGATAAGTTGCTCAGGCATGAGTTTACGGTCTTAATTCCAGCTCAGAATGAGGAAACTTCCATTGGAAGCAAAGTTTTGATTGCGGCAAGTTACGCTGATCGTGTACTTGTTCTTGACGAAGGTTCCACTGATAGAACTATGGAAGTAGCTGCTCTGGGAGGGGCACGGGTTGTTCCTATCTCAGGGGGGGAGGAAGCATTACTCGATGTCCTCTACAAAGCATCTCTTGATTCAGAGCTTGTGGTTCTCATTTATCCGGAATGCATGCAGGACATAGATTTGCTTTCCCATGTCCTTGAGCCGTTAAGACAGGGGTTTGACCTATCTGTGGGTTCTTGGCCCTGCCGTATCTCCTGTGAGCAGGAAACAGTAATGCTTTTTAATGGAAAAAGTACCTTCAAGGAAAAAATAGGCTTTCTTGCAATAACAGCGGCCTCACTACAGAAAATCAGTTCAGGAAAAGATCATTTATCTTTGAAATCCCTGCTTTCGGTGGCAAAAACCGAAGAACTCAAGATTAACTATCTAAGTTTTGATGTGGATCCTGTATTCAGGAAATTTGAGAGCACCCGTATAGGAGTTGTCGTGCCTGCTTATAATGAAGAATTACTTATCGGTGAGACTCTATGTGGGATCCCTGAATATGTGAACAGGATTTATGTAATTGATGATGGCAGTACAGATCGAACAGGTGAAATTGTAAAAAAGTTTGGAGACCCAAGGATCGTGTATTTGCGTCATGAAGTAAATAAAGGAGTAGGCGCAGGAATAATTGATGGATATAAACTTGCTCTGAGAGATGAGATGGATATTGTTGCGGTTATGGCAGGAGATAATCAAATGGATCCTTCTCAGCTTCCCAGGTTGATTTTTCCAATCATTGAGGGAAGAGCCGATTATACAAAGGGCAATAGATTACTCACTGACGATTTTATGACCGGGATGAGCAGATGGAGATCTTTTGGAAACCTTCTCCTTAGTTTTATCACAAAAATAGGCAGTGGTTACTGGCAGGTTATGGATCCTCAGAATGGATATACAGCTATTTCCAGGCAGGCACTGGAGCTTATTGATCTGGATTCAGTCTATCCTTATTATGGCTATTGTAACGATCTGTTGATCAAACTTAATGCCTTTGGAATGAGAGTAATGGATGTGGTAATGCCTGCCCGCTACGGTAGAGAGAGATCGAAGATTCGATACGGAAAGTTTATCCGCAAAGTAGCTCCCATGATCTTTAGAGGTTTTCTCTGGAGGCTGAGGGTCAAATATACGGTACTGGACTTCCATCCACTCGTACTATTCTATTTCCTTGGAATGATTTCCTTGCCTGTTAGTGTTCTTTTAGGACTGTGGGGCTTTTTGCAGATCTTGTTGCAAAATCCTCTCCCTTCCTACTATCCTCTGCTTGGTTTTCTTGTACTAGGTACGGGGCTTCAGATGCTTCTTTTCGGAATGCTTTTCGATATGCAGGTTGAGAAGAAAAAGAATGAAAGAGTAGGACTTGCTCGTTAAGGTTAGGAAGATTATTCTTCCTGATTTTTAATCTACCCCTTCTTTTTTATTGCTCTTTGAGTCTATTTCTTCATTTATTGTCCCTTGCTTCCTTCTTTTTTCATTTATTATCCTTTAATTTGCAAAAACGGAATCACAGACAACTTTTCCCAATGTTTTGTCTATTTAATCCAGTAGGGAGCTCCAATAGCGAAATATTGATAATTACTTTTATCTATATTTAGACATATTCTATAGTGAGTTTTGGCCTTTGATCTTTATTTTTCCAGTTGGAACTATAAAAAGCGATGTAATTCTCATCTTCCTCGCGGGCCTTTATAAGGAAACCTGTATTTTCATACTTTCCGCTTACGTATTCCTGCACAAGTTCTGTTATATTCAATTCGTAATAACGGTTGTCAGGAGTTTCCTCTCCACTGATAGTTATTGTGGCATATGGAGTATTGCCTTGGAAGACTCCATTCCGATCATACCAGTCTCCCCCGGGATTTTTCCAGGGATCATTGATTTCTTTTTGCTGCCACGTAACGTGTTCTTCGCACCATTTTACAGGTCTGTATACTTCCAGTATAGTATCCTTCGATCTCATTTGATTCTCCGGGTAATACCAGAATAAAGATAGAGTTGCCTTTTCGATCCGATCAGTCTGATTAAGTGAACTCAGTTCAAAGATTATAACCCCTCTATAAGTACCTCTCTCTGACCTTTTTCCTACATCGATATATTCACTGTTACTAAAAGTGATATTTGGAGCCTCTTCTCTCAACCTGTTATCCGAAATAATGAAAGGTAAAGCAATTTTGAAGTTTTCTACTTCGTCAGGCTGCATAAAAAAACTTAATATGAATCTTTCCAAAGATCTTATAAAATCTGCAAAAGCTTTCTTAAGGCTGGACTCAAAACTTTCTTCCTGTCCCGTCTGGGCTCCGCTTTCATCTCTCTTATAAAGTGTCTGAGGTCCAGCAGACATAGCCTCACTCCAGGGAAAATCTTCCCCCAATGACTCATTGTTGCTCAACTTTGCCGCAAGTTCAGAGTCCGCTTCAAAGTCTGAGGTAGAATTTACACCTAGATAGTTCCCCCCGGCATTGCCAGAAAGGCAGTTGTTTTGCAGAATAAAGGAATGAGTGCTTTTCAGCTTGTTGTATACAGCATATCCTTTTCCGGCAGCAGGACTTGATTGTGTATTAATTATCACATTATTTTTCACAATAGTTGTATATCCTGAGTCTGGAGCTGAAAATTCGCCAGTAACCTGTTTGTGGGCAATAGCAGCTCCATAACACCCATCAAATTTATTACTCTCTATTAAAGTATTTTGAAAACCATTAAGCACTATTCCCCCTGCCCAGTCCGCACTCGGGTTAATACCTGTTTTGTAGAATTTATTATGATGGATATAGATATCTTTTGCAGAATCTTTAGTATATTCGGATCCATAGCCTGTAATCCATATACCTGCTGCGTTCGTCTCATATAACAGATTATTGTAAATCTCGATATCGTTCATCACAGTTGACGGGCCAATTTTTTGGATTTCAATTCCTGCTCCACCTTCTCCTTCTGAGTCAATGATATTGTTATAGAATTTTACGTGATTTGTATTGTAAATTCTCAGACCGCTATTTGTTCTACATGTTATTTTATTATTCCAAGCTTCTATATTCGAAGAATATATGGAGTAGAGGACATCATGCCCTAACTTATACACCCTGTTATTGTAAAACTTAATATCTGAACATTTTGTGACTTTAAGCCCATCGCCATGGCTGTCGTGCATATACATGTCGTGAACTTGTATATTCTTACAATTAAGGAAATGGATCAGGTTGTGATATCCCTTTCCCCTATTTTTTCCATTGTTTTTATCATGATTTCCGTCAATCTCAAACCCCCTTATGGTAATATCATGATTTCCGGCGCTGTCCATCTGCGTAATCAGAGGTTTTTCTAGTGGCCAGCCTACCTTATCTTCAAGTTTGATTACAGCTGTTGGGTCTCCCTCAAGAATGTTGTCACTTCCAATGTATATACTGTCGGAAATGACGTAGGTATTAGGGCCTTCCAGATGAACGGTTGTGAATCTTGGATTTTCCGCAATGTATTCAAGAGCTTGGTTTATCTCTACCTGGTCGTCACTTCCATCACAGTTAAAGTCTCCACTCCCATTGGTAGTAACATAAACAATTTTACCGGATGGCTTTGATAGAGTAAGGGTTATACTTGCGATTAAAAAAATAAAAATTATGCTAAAAAGTAATATTTTTTTTTTGTCTCCCCATTTATAATGTTGCCCTTTTCCGCTCATTTTAAATCCCCAATACATTAAACTATAATTCTTTAAGATTAAAAGAAGTTGTCTATTTAATACTGCAAATAAACTCCTCTTGAAACATCTGGATTATTTTCGCTGCTTGAATATATTACTACTCAAACTATGTGAAGAACTTCTTAAATTGTAATATTTATTAAAGCGCATTCATTGGAATCCAGAACTTTTGTATGCACTCTAACGATTTATTAAAAAAGATATATGTTGGCAAATAATGTATACTTTTGTATGATGAAGCATACTCTTTTTTGTACTTACAGAAAGTGGGGGAGAGCTCTGAGAACTTGTTCTCAAAAGACAAAAGAATGAACTAAGAAGCCCCGAGGTGTTTATCTTCAGGTTAATTCACTAATTGGAAATTCAGAATCGTCAACTCCGTTGTAAACAAATCATTTTATGAAAAATGCATTTCGATTGCAGGTGTTCCTGCTAATAAAATAAATACCAAAGGATAAGATGACATATGTTCACAGCTACGCAAATTGCAAAAAATAATCTTTGATAAATACAGTTCATTAAATGGACGCTGAATCGTTCATTTATATTTTTTTCTAAGTAGCTGAATGCTCTATTAAAAAATAAGCTGGAAAGTTTTAATATAAGACATTAAAGCAAAATAGGGAAAATATCCTCAGCAGTAGCCTGAAAGTTTTCCATTCTGGCGAAAATATTTGGTTCCACCATACAACATACCCGGGTATATTACCTGAGATCGAAGCACATTCTGTATTTCCATACCTGCCTATATTGATCCTACCTCCATTGTTCCCTGGCTCCTTTGAATAATCGGAGTCCGGATGGCCGGCATCAATGCAGGGAGAACTTACAGGATCCTTTACCCACGTTTTTCCGTTCCACCTTCCACCGGTTGATTTCAGGTGATAATCATGTTCTTTTTCGTTTGCAAAGTGAGGATCTACATGGATGTCGCTTGTTGACCTAGCATTCATGTAGTCTCCTGCTATGTTATTGTAGAGGCAGTTATTTTCCATCACAATGGTATGTGTTGAAGGTAGGTAATTGATCACCCCATATCCTGTTCCATCAGGGTCTTTTGTGCGATTCTGGGTATCTACAATTATGTTGTTACGGACGATTGTTGTGAATCCTGTACCTTGAGGTGAAAGATCAACGGAATTACCTGCGCTTGTGGAAGAAGGATACATCTGGATAATTGCTGCATGATACACATTATCAAACACATTATTCTCAATAAGAGTATCATAAAATCCACTTGTTACAATACCTCCTACCCAGTCAATACTTGGGTTCGTACCAGTGCTGTAGAAGATATTATTGTGAATGTGGACATTCTGTGCCTCTTCCTGGGGATAAGACGCTCCGTAACCTATCAGCCAGATTCCAGGGCCATAAGTATGATGGATAGTATTATTGTATACTTCTACATCGTTAACGACACCTGTCGTTTTCTCAATCAGAATTGCGGAGCCACCTGCACTCCAGTGGTAAAAGGAGTCTATTACGTTATCATAGAATTTTACGTAATTGGAATTCCAGACTCGAAGCCCACCGTTAGTTCTGCAAGTTATTCTGTTTTTCCAGGCTTCTACATTCTGGCAATCAATAGAATAAAAACCGTCATGTCCTAATTTGTACACTTTATTATTGTAAAACTTAATATTCGAACTTCTCTCGACTCTTAAACCATCACCATGTCCGTCATGAAGATACATACCATGAACATCTATATTTTGAGAGTCAAGGAAACTGATCATATTGTAGTATCCTTGCCCTTTCATTTTATCTTCATTCTTGTCATGGTTTCCGTTAATTTCAAATCCCTTTATAATGACTCTATCGACTCCGGAACTGTCCATCTGAGTAATCAGAGGTTTATTTTTCGGCCAGTCCGCTTGATCTTTAAGTTTAATGACGGTTGTAGGATCTCCTTCCAGAATGGTTTCGCTTCCAATTAAAATACTATCCGAGATAATGTATGTACTTGGACCTTTCAAATAAACAGTTGAAAATTGTGGATTTTCTGCAGCATATTTAAGAGCTTGATTTATTTCTACCTGATCGTCACTTCCATCGCAATTGAAATTCCCTCTCCCATCGGCAGCAACATAAACAGTCATATTGGGTGCTGTGGTGGAAAGAGCGTTTGTTCCAATTATAATCAAAAAAATTAAAATTGCAAGGTAAGATCCGTTTTTTTTCCAGTGTTGCCATCTATGTTTCAGACCTTTTCCCTTCTTTCTATCCCTATACTTTTTGTTGTAAATCTCCAGACGCGAAAAAGCTATATGCAGGGTATACCATTATGCTAAATTTAGTTTAGGACAGCCTAGTTTTTCTAATTTCGTGAATTTTACTGTTAACTTAAGTAAACATTTCCCAGTTTTTCTTAAATTTTCTAGAAAACAAAAAACAATATTCATTGATTGCAGGAGTGTACAAAAAGTTTATGTTTTAATGTTTCTATCATTTATTTAAGTTCTATTGAAAACTAAGGGCGTCCGGACGATTGAACCTTCTTTTTAAAGTCATAATAAATCCTAAATCGTTCAATTAAATGATGAGAATAACAGAAAAACAACCACACTTTGTAAAGTACTAAGGAATAAATAAGTTAAGGCTTATTCAAAGAGCCTTTTTTCCAGCCAGTACAACTAATTATCAGATTTATACAGTTAGCACTGGCATGACTCAGAAACACTGAAAATGCGAGTCTTCTGAATTTATTGGGTAATCTATTAAGAGGTAATGGATCTTTCTTATTAATTTAAAGAAATCTTTAGAGATTCTATGATAGAGCAATTTGCCTAACGATCCTCTATTTATATCTATCTTTATTTTTTAATTTAATATTTACTTTCAAACATTATATAGATAACATTTTTTAGGAATATTTTATCTTAATCAAATCATTAAAAAATTTTTTATACTCTGTAGTCCTCTACTATATCAGAAATTTTTGAACATGTGCAAATTTTCATTATTTGCAATCATATAATTTCAGTACAGGTCAGGAATTTCTTATGTGGTTGTAAGTGAAGTTGGTCGTGAAGGGGGGTCTTATGAGGGGTAGTTTCTCGGTTACAGTGGATCTTGAAGATTGGTATCATATTCCTTCAGTTTGCGGTTCTCCTTATGCTGTTTACAGGACTGTGAATGAATTCTTTGAAAAATGGGAAGGCAGGTATGATTTCCTGACTGAACCTACAAACAGGGTACTGGACATTCTCGATGAATTCAATGTGACTGCTACTTTCTTTGTAGTTGCAGATATTATAGACCATTATCCTGGACTTGTTGAATCAGTTGCGGAAAGAGGACACGAACTTGCATGTCATGGCCTTCATCACGCCTGCAAAATTGATCCTGAGACAAAGGAGCGGTTAATGAGTATTGAGGAATTCGAGCAGAAAACATTGCTTGCAAAAAGAATTCTTGAAAAAATTAGCGGGGAGAGAGTAGTAGGCTACAGAGCACCAAATGCCCTGATAGGTGGATGGATGGTTGATTCACTTGAACGTATTGGTTTCAAATATGACTCTTCAGTATCAGTAAATTCTCTTTATAATAAAACGGACTCGTCCCTTAAGACAGTTTCTTCTTTTCCTTACTATCCCTTAAAGAGCGGCCTTGAAGCAGGTGATGATAGAAATTTTGTTGAATTCCCCTGGGCCTATTATCAGAATATACTGAAAATCCCAACGTCTGGAGGTCCAATACTCCGCTTTTTAGGAACCCCTTTAGTATTGAATGGGCTTGTCCAGAGTTTGAAAAGAGGACATACCATCTTCTATTTCCACCCTCTCGACATTTCCTATACCAAATTTCCTTCTATAGGAAACAACAGGCCATTTTACTGGTGCATAAAAGGAAAGTCTGTGGAACGTAGAATTCGTCATATTCTGAAAACACTAAGTAATGTTAAAAAAGTGTGCCTGAGAGATTATCAAGGAATATGATTACCCTGAAATATAGTACTGTAGGAGGAAAGTTTCATAGATTTATGTGGTAAGCTGAAATTTTTTGATAATCTAAACGTTTAAGTCTGAGTTACATAGTTTTATGGCTAGTGTTCCATAATCTCTTCCATTTCCTTTATTCTAAGAGGAAACATCTTTTTATCCATATCTTAAATGCTTGTTTTCTCCTGGAGGGTTAATTCGGGATTATCCCAACACCAGCAGGAATCAACAGTGAATTTAATAAATATTTTCCCTGTAAGGTTCAGACCGTATGTATTAATATCAGCAGGATTTGTATTTAAGAGGAATATTATTTATGTTCCGTGAGTTATTGTAACAGAAATGCTAAAAGTCTCTGGACAGCGAGATAGTACCCGAAAGCCTTTAATTGTTGAAAATTTTTAATTCATAAAAACATTATTTAGGTCGAGACAATATATCAAACTGCACTTCGGGCGCAACTATTAATTATTTGTTGGCCGATTGGATATAAGAATAATGCGAAAGAGGAGAAACAAATAAACAAAATCTAACGAACGAAAGTTTTTGGGCCTGTGCGCGGCCTGTAACAACTCTTTTAGAGTGAAACCACGTTCTCAGGGATAGTTCATATTTAGGTGCTAAAACTGGACTCTGCAACTTTCAAAAAGGATGGGGGACACATTGTCTAAAATCACTAATAACATATTAAACCTTATAACTTCGATTTCTCTATTACTACTGGTTTACAGTCTCTTTATTCTCAGGGGAATTCAGCCCGAAGGGTATACAGTCAATATTTATGAGCAGCTTCCTTTTCACTTTTACCTTACTCTGCTCCTTTGCTACCTTTCAGCCTGCGTTCTTCTCCTTGCATACAGAAAAATGAGTGCAGTTTTTATACTGCTTCTTGTTCACATTACAGTACTGATAACTCCTCACATGCTTGGCTATGTTTCAATATGCAGGGGGGGATTTTCGTACTTCGATCTTGCAAGACAGGTTTCACTTTGTAACCTTTTGAGCTTCTCAGACCTTTCTCCCACGGGTCCTCTGCTCGTTTCAGCCCTAGCTCAGGTTTCAGGTCTGAAAACATCGGCACTTTCGTACTTTTTACCAGTATTTTTTTCAATACTGTTTATCATCGGAATGTACCTGTTCTATCGCATTTTCATGAGCAGGGAAAAATTAGTCTTAACAACTTTTCTCTCCTCGCTTATTCCATATTTTGGTCATTTCCAGACCTCATCAGTTCCTTATTATCTTTGTTTTTGTCTGATACCTCTATATCTTCTTGTGCTGAGAAGTGCAATTTCGGATAAAAACAGGGCAATGGCTGTTTGCCTTCTTTTTATGATGCCGTTGATTCCTTTAGCTCATCCTTTCATTTTTGCATATCTTGCCTGTTTCTCCCTGCTCCTCTTATGTTCGAGCAAAGTACTGAAGCCTGGATTTCTCCGTAATATCCTGAGTCTCAAATTTCTCTTCTCTGACGCTTCACACTCTGCAGGAAGGAAAATGCCCGTGTTTGTCTTGTCACTTACTTTAGTAGGCTTCCTGCTTTGTACCAAATATATCTCTCAGTTCTTTGATACATCTATTTCGAATGTTATCCTGCACGCTAAAACGTTAGTAGCTGCAGGCTTTTCTACCATACCATCGACTGAAAATGGATTTCTCGATTTTGTGCATCTTTTGAATCTTTATTACGGCAAATACTATATTCCTTTAGTTTTTATCCTGATCAATTCCGTAATTGTATGGCAGAACCGTAAAAGGTTTTGCCACCATTTCGTTCGCAGATACCCACGCTTTCTGGGCCTTTATATCGTAACCTTCTGCCTGGAGATTGTTTTCCTTTTGAATCCCTTCATTCCTTACTCTCCAGATAGGTTTGCAAATTTGAGCTTCATTATTTTTGCCCAGATTCCTTTGCTGGGGTATTCCCTTTACATTATTTTTCTTAGAAAAGGGTATACTCTTGGCCTTGGCTCTGCAGTGCTAGTTCTTTGTCTTCTATGGACACTGGGATTCTTCACCTGTTTCAGCTCGCCATATACAGGTGGAATTTCTGAATCAATTTCGGAAAATGAGGTAGACGGTATTCAGTGGTTATCCGGTGTAAGAGAACCTTATCCATATTTTACATCTGATGTAGATACAGATTTAAGCAGAACGTCTGGGATCCTTAGTAGCAATATGAACTGGACTACTGGGCTTGCTGATATTCCCAAAAAACCTCTTTATATATACAAAAATGATTTGAAAAACGGCATATCTGTAGAAAAAGCGGTGGAAAACGAACCTTTCTATGTTATCAAAACTACTTTTTCTGAGGCTTTGACTGCCAGTGAACGGGAGTCGGATGAAACATCAGTTTCTACGGGAAACGCCTCCAAGGCTCAGACCGCTTATCCTGTGTATAAGATCTATGATTCCCTTAACATAGAAATTTATGAGCATATGCCTTAAATTCCCTCCTCAGTTTCATCTGGAGGTCAGGCTTCTGAGGAAGGAACTCCCAGTTTTTAAAAATTTGAATTTTTTCTTTTTTGTTGTACCAGAGAATTCTCTTTTTTCTTTTCGTTATGATTTTCGTTAATGTATTTGACAATAAGAAGGACAATTATAATGAGCAGTCCGACGATTTCTGAGATAAAAACTTCTGTAAATCCGGGATCGTATGATCTATTAAAAATTATCATAAGATACTCAATAAAGTTTCCTGAAATCGTATCCTTTGGAAATTCCCAGCCTAAGAGCGGCCAAAAAAATACTGTAGGGCTATTCCATATCTGATCTTCAAGAATGTGGCAAAAAGATGCTCCTGCAATAATCAGGAGTTCAGGTTTCCCTTGGCTATAGAGATAGTATCCTGCTAAGCCCAGCAGAAGGCCAAAAAGCAAAGTATGAGCATAAATTCTCCCGCTTCCTATAGTGTCAGCAAGAATTATCCTTCCAAGAGGCTTATCAATAAAGTCCGGAAGGAGCGCCCCGAGCGCAATCCACGGAGCATTTACCCAGAAGCCCTTTTTTGAAGATATGCGGCTTAGGCAATAAAAGATTCCCAGAGTAATCCCAATATGTCCAAAAACAAACATCAGACTAAAAATAGTTATCTGTTTATATTTATCTTTCGGCCGGCCTGCCTAATAGCTCGCCGGCACAAATTTTTAGTTTCGCTCAATAAGAATTTCTCAAGCCTGGCATTCAGCTACGAGCTTTTCTACCAGTTCCTGCCGGATCGCAGTTGTTCTGTCCCCTCCGCAGACCATGCCGCGGACTCCAATAATATCTGGTCCGATCCTTTCAAGCACCGGAAGATCATCAAATTTCAACGAACCTGCAATTGCGTTTTCAAGTCCAGACTCGTGGGCAAGATCAGTGAACTTCTTAAGTTCTTTCTCGTCCATGAATTCGAAGGTAGATTTCCCATCCTTAATTGCCGTATCGACCATCACCACATCTGCCCCAGCTTTTGCGGCGATTGAGGGAAGCAGTAATGGAGAGATCGAATTGATGCGCTTGTAGTCCGAATATCCCGAGGCAACAACTTTTTTTGTAGAGTCGTAGTCCTTTACAGCCTGTGTTATCTTTGTAATAAGCTCTAAAGCTTGATCTTCAGTCTGGATATCGTAAAGGCCAACTTTAATATAGTCTGCTCCTGCAACGGCTGCTCCAAATGCGGCAAGGGAAGCAGTTCCTGGCTTGTAATTAAAATCTCCTATGGTTGCGCTTATAGGCTGTCTGCCTTCCACAGCTTCTTTTACATCCCTTATTACCCATGGGAAATTAGCACCAAGGGAGCCTTCTTTCGGGTTTTTGACATCTACAATGTCCGCGCCGCCTCTGGAAGCGATTATTGCTTCCTCTCTATTGATTGGACTTATAAGCAGTTTCATAAAAATCCTCTAACTAAACAGCGAATTAAAATCTTTCAATGAATATTATTCCTTTTATACAATATGTTTTATTTTATATTTTTTTATAGGATGATGCAGCTATTGAATAAGTATGTTCCGAGTAATTTTTGTGATGGATATATTTAACCGTAGCGTAGTTCTTGCCAAGGGCGGGGACAGGGAAAAATACCGCCCTGTTTCAGATTCAAGTACTGTATGCAACAGCTCGGATCCTGTAGACATAGTAGAACTCCTGCGTCCCAGGGAAGTTTATATTGCCGACCTTAACGTGCTTCAGGGCAAAGGCCCTCGCGAAACGAATGCTGGAGTAATTCGAGAAGTAAGCTTAAAGGCAGACACAATGCTAGATTTCGGGATTTCGTCTCCACAAGACGTGGACAAGGCTCTTCCCATTGCAGGAACTGCCGTGATCGGTACAGAGACAGGAACGCTTTCGGCAATAAAGGATGCCGCCTATCGAAATTCCGGAAGGATCAGTGTCAGCATTGATATAAAGCACGGCAAAGTTCTGAAAAACGATCCTGAGCTTCCTGAATCCCCTTTTGAAATAGTAAAGCTGTTAAATGAGTTGCCCTTAAAAGACCTTATTTTCCTTGACCTTGACAGGGTTGGAACGGCTTCAGGCTTTGATCCTGAATTCCTTCAAAAACTGGTTGAGTGTTCCAGGCATAGTGTGCTGCTTGCCGGAGGCGTCAAGGATATGGAAGATCTTTTTACTCTTGATAAGCTCGGGATAAAAGGAGCCCTGGTCGCAACTGCTGTTCATTCGGGATTGGTTCCTCCGGCCGTTCTGAGTTTAGGGATTAAATCCGATAACAAAAAATAACTCTCACTTGGGAATCCTTTTATCTCAGCTCCTATATGTCTTGTATATAATCGAGTATTTTAGTTATTAAATCTGCAAATTTCACTTAAAACCAGGAAATTATGAGGTTTACAATATGGTTAAGAAGAATACATCTGAAGAGAGTATTGAAGAAAACGCTGAGGAGATAAGTGGAGACGGATATGTGGAGATTAAGATGGGAGGAGGCTGGTACATGACGATCTCCCTCACACACAGTGAGCGTTTTGAGAAAGAATACGTCGAGCTCGCAAAGGAGCGTGGAGGCGTAAAGAAGGCCAGGTTCAACCTTAACCCCACCCATGTCAGGATGTTAGGGGAAGCCCTGATAAAATTTGCTGATGACAACGGCCTCTAACGAATATTGGTTTAATTTTCCGGTTCAATCTGTATATCTGGTCAGTTCCTGTTCAGGAACTCCAGGATTTTTTCAGTGACTTCTTTTTCTACATATTCAGAGGAGCGGGAGGCATCGATTACAATAAAACGTTCTGGATTTTCTGCCGCAAGCCTGAGGAAAATCTCCCTGACTTTCCGTAAAAACTCTAATTTTTCGAACTTGCTTTGTTCTCCTCGCTTCCCACAACGTTCAACTGAAACTTCTGGCCTGATATCAAAAAGAAAGGTCAGGTCCGGAACAATGGTCCATCCTCGGTGCAGGTCCTTTACCCACTCAAGAGGATTTTCCAAGCGAGTTTTCAGGGTCACTCCCTGGTAAGCATATCGACTGTCGGAGTAGCGATCAGAAATCACTAGTTTTCCACTTTTAAGCGCAGGCTTTATAATCTTTGACAGATGTTCCGCATGGTCCGCTGTAAAAAGGAAGAGCTCAGCAAGCTGGTCGGTATCCGACTGAATTGCTTTTTCCACGGCATCTCCAGTCAGAGTGCCTCTTGTCGGTTCCCTTGTAAAAACAGGGTTAAATGCCTTAATTTCAGGATTCTTCTGAAGCTTTTCTGCAACCGTGCTTTTGCCTGAGCCGTCAATGCCCTCAAGTGTGATTAGTTTTCCTCTCATAAATATCGTCTTTTTTTAGAGATTTTTAGTGAAATGTTTTATCTGTATTTATACTCTACAGGCTTTCTGGATTCATGGTAAAATCCCAATTCCCTGTATAGCTGGCGAGTCAGGGCAGATTTCAGATAAAATAAGCATCTATTTATGCAATATTAAAAATAGCTTAGAGTAATGACTGTAATAGGAGTTATTACGCGGGGCAAATACGGGCACCGTCTGATTGAGACTGTCAGGGAACACAGCAATTTTTCGATCGTAACTGCTGATTTGCCTGAGTTCGTACCTGTATTTATTGAAGAGCCTGATGAGTTTCTGGAAGCTCTTAATTTCGATAAGCATGTTTTTTCTGCAGAAATTATAATTACTTACTCTTTACATCCCGATCTTACATCTGCAATTGCAAAGCTTGCGGCAAAAGCTGGTGTGCGCTCTCTTATAGTTCCAGGGGGACCATCCAGGGCTTCGGTTTCCGAACTCAAAAAGCTCTCCGAAGTTTCAGGTATGGATATCGAGGTAGATGAGATATGCTGCAGTCTTGAGCCCAATGCTTTCAACAGACCATTTACGGATATCTTTGGGTCTCCTATCTTGAGAATAAAGACAAAAGATGGAAAAATTGCCAACGTGGAGGTAATAAAAGGAGCTCCATGTGGGAGTACCTGGCATATGGCAAAAGAAATTGTTGGAATGCAGGTAAAAGATGCACCTCCCAGAGCCGGACTGTATATTCAGCATTATCCGTGTAGGGCGGCACGCGGCGACCTTGGGGGAATCCACGAGTCAGGGGAATTACATAAACAGGCGTTTATAAAAGCCCTTGAAAATGAGGAGTGATTATATATTCTTTGAAAAAGATATTCTAAATATGGCCGGAAAGTGGGATCCAGCTTTTCATTTCTGAGAAGCCCTTGCTTTGTGTCCTGCCCGGTCTCAAGTAATTTACGGGGGTGAAAAAATTACTTCCCTAACTATCTCAGAAGATTCAGGGCCCGAAGATCTTGAGGCACTAGCAGTCGCAGTACACTCGGTCATTGGACTTCCTACAACCATTCGCAGTCTCAAGCGGAAGGGACTTCGCTTGGAAAAGGGTCAAATCGTTGACAGAGACTACACAGGGCCTGTGCTCGAAGAAGTCTTAAAAACAAACAAAGTCATCCACGAGGTCCCTACGGAAGGTGTGTACAGTGGAAAACCTGTGGTTGTTGCTCCCATTCACTCAAAAGACGGGAAAGCTATTGCAGCTCTTGGGGTCGTGGATATACTAGCTACTATAGATCTCCACTCTGTTTTTCAGGAATATACATCTGTACTGGAAGAAGTTGAAGATGCAAAAAAATAAACAAAAAATGACCTGATATTCATAATGATAAATTAAAAAAGTGATTATTGGAGGATCTGTTCCCGCTTATTTTCTAGGGATATTCTTTGTTCCTCCAATTAACCTTCCGGTTTTAAACCTTAAGGTTTTCCAAGGTTTACTCTGGTTTCTGGTATAATTTTACCTTTTTCAGCAGAGTACCATTCTTTGCATGGGGCTGCCTGAATACAGTATCATTGGATTTCTCAATTTCTCTTGCCTGTATTGCAAGCTGTGCAGCAGCTCCCATTATTTCGTGTCCAGCTGCAGCTGTCAGGCATACCTGGTCGATTTCCTTTAACATGAAACATGCAGGGAAGTTAACCTGTGCTACTTTTTCAGCCATATGAAGGGCGGCAAGAGCCTTTGCTTTTGCGTAAGGGTTTGCGAAGCCTGCGTGCTCTACACATTTTTCAGGTTTTGCAAAAATATGTGGAAGCTCCAGTTCCTTTCCTGATCTTCCGGAAGCAACCTGGTCAGTTACCTTGTCCAACTCTTCCTGGATAAGTCTAACAACACCACAAATAGATAACACTTTCATTGCATCGGAGTTAAATGATGCCATCTCTACGGGGTCAAGAAACTCTCTCTTGGCTCCAATGAGGGGATCTACTGGGAGGATCATATATCCGAAGCCTTCCTGCTCAAGAGCTTCTCTGGCTTCTTTCTTTGTTGGGCCATCTGAGACTACAATGCATGGAACGCCCTTCCATAGCTCACGAGCTGCTGTGGGACCTGGAGCTGCTGCGTTAGGGCTGATAATTATCACGAAGTCTGCATTCCACTGCTTGAAACTTTCAGTATCTGCAGCCTCGGCAGGGCTCATCTTGGCACCTGTGCCAAATACACGTACTGTAATTCCTTCTCTGGCTGCAATTTCATCCTGGATCAAATTAATAACCTGGCTCATTCCCAGGTTGCCCATTTTTATAAAACCTATGTTGACCATTTTTCTCTAAATCCTTTGTTAACCAATTTATTCAATAATGGAATTCCTAATGGGTTTATAATCCTTTTGGCGAGTCTCTTTCCTTATCACCTTTATTTTATAAATATTAGATATATCTATAACTATTATTCAATATGTTTCACTCCCCCTCCGAAAAGCTTAAAAAGGATGTGATTTATCTCACTCAAAAACGTTGACATCAATGCTGTTGTTTTGTGGTCTTGTTTCACAGAACTCGTATTATAATTTGAAAACTTTATCCGTTGGTGGGCTTTTAATGTCAGGGCAAATGTGTTATATTAAGTTGCGGGAGGGTACCCCTGAAGAAGGTACACCAAGCAGCATGCCCTTTTTCGGGAAATTATCCCGCTATATCTAATAGTTATTCAGGTCCAGGTTTTGATTGAGTGAACTGTCCTACACATAATTTTACTAGAAACAAAATGATTGTTTTTGATATGGATAGCACCCTTATAGACGCTGAGACTATCGATGAGCTCGCCAGGGCTGCAGGTGTTGTAAGCAAAGTTGAGGAGATTACGAAGAAAGCGATGTATGGAGACTTTGATTTTGAGCAAGCGCTTATTGAAAGGGTCAAGCTTCTTAAGGGACTTCCCCTCGAAACTGCCCTTGATGCGGTAAACAAGATCGATTTGATGCCGGGAGCGGCAGAACTTATCCTCTATGTCAAAAGTAGGGGCTATAAAACTGCAATGATTTCTGGCGGATTTACGATCTCTGCCGATACAATAGGCAAAGCGCTTGGCATTGATTTCATTGTTTCCAACGAACTGCTTGTGGAAGACGGCTGCCTTACAGGCAAAGTTGTAGGCCCAATCACACAAAGCGACTCCAAAGCAAAGGTGTTCGAAGAACTTACCCAGCTAAACGGGGTTCGGCCAGAGCAATGTGTAGTTGTTGGGGACGGCGCAAACGATGCCTGTGTCTTTGAGAGAGCAGGTTTTGCCATAGCTTTCAATCCCAAGCCCATCCTAAGGGAATATGCGGACGTGGTCATAACAAAAAAAGACCTTAGAGCCGTTATCCCTGTTCTTGAATCTCTTTCTTATCAATGTTGTAATCAGGCACAGCATGTCGACATCGAACAATAGAACTACTAAAATGCCAGCTTTTTTGCTGGATCGGGAGGCTCAATAAGAGATGCTAAAGGAACTGCAGAAAAAAAGATCAGATTTGAAGGACATTTCTGAAGAAGCTAAGGAAAAAAGGAATGCTTTAAACGCAGAGGCTAGTGCCCTAGCTGCAAAGCGTAATGACCTGAACAAGAAGACGAAAGACCTTATCAACGAAGCCCAGGAATTAAAAGTTCTCAGGGACGAAATTAATGAGAAGGTCAGCGAATATAAGAATAAGCGCGATGATACCAATGCCAAGGCAAACGAGCTCTTTGCAAAGGCCGATTCCATCAGGAAACAGAGCAATCTGGGTGGCCCTTCAATCAAAGCTCTGAGAAAAGATATTGATCGCCTTGAATTTGCCCAGCAGACTGAAGTCCTGAGCACAAGCAAGGAAAGGGAACTCGTTGGGAAAATCACTCAGCTTCAAAAACAATATCAGGTCAAAAAAGTCCAGCTCGAGAGCAACTCCGAACTGAAGGATCTTCTGGACGAAGCCCAGAAAATCCGAGATGAAGCCTCAGAATTCCACAACGAGCTGGCCGAATATGCCAGACAGGCTCAGGAATATCATGAGAAAATGATTACCGCTTTCAAAGAGGCTGACAGAACCAGGGCAGAGTCTGACATTGCCCACAGGGAATTTGTAAAAGCCCAGGAAGCAGCTGACGAACAGCACAAAGCTTTCATCAATGCCCAGAAAGAAATCCGGGACCTTGACAAAGAAATCTTCAAACTCAAGAAGAAAGACAAAGAAGGAAAATCCCGCGTTGTCAAGTCCGAGCTTCAGAAAGATGCCAAATCCATCTTCGAAAAGTTCAAGGGCGGAGCAAAACTCACCACCGAAGATCTGATGACTCTTCAGAGGTCGGGTTTAGTCTAATTCATCTCACAAAAAATAGATCATTGAAAAGCTTTCAATTTCCGTTGCAGGTATATTTCAACCTGCATCTCTATTTTTTCAGTTCATTCTGCTATTCTATACTTTTATTGATTTTGTTTTATCTGATTGACTGTTTTATATTCTATTGTTCTGTATTACTGTTAACTTAAGCTTTGTTAGCTATCGCGGTAATGTACTGATTCTTCTGTAAATTTGCTTTCTAGTTTTCATAGTTTTCATAGTGAAATCTATGGATATTCTAAAAGTTTCAGATTTTGAAAAATCACAAAATACCTATAGTATGCCTACATTCCGCAGTATTTTTTAGAAAATCAATATTTTTCCTGATCACGTTTTTGGAACAAATGCAAATAATTTGGATTTTTAATGATAATCGATAGCGGTAAAAATATGAATTTACGAAAATTTACTGCGGAAAGTGGGGTATGCATAACTGACATAACTTTGCTAAAAGCTGTAGTACAAAAAAATGTTATTTTGGTTTTATCTTCTGATTATTATAATGAAAATTGTCAATTTCGAGCTGATTTTTCTACAATTGCCTATGTGTTTGTTTTCTCAATTGTTACAACTCATATAGGAAGATGCTTATTTCCTTCGATTAACCCAATCGTTAATGGGAAAAAACATAATTAGAAATGTAGTAAAATAATAATGAAAGTTGATCCTCGACTAAATTGATAATTTTATTGTATACTGGATGTACATAGGAGTGCCAAAGATTATACGAAGTATACAGACAGGGCACTCATGGTTAACGCTATGATCAATGGGTGCATCCTGCTTCATGGCCATGCACCAGTATCAAAAACGGCTTTTGGACTGAGCAAAATGAAAAATAGTATTACCGCACGCATCTGTAACCCTGGTCAGCACAACGTCCTTACTTTCTTAATAATCATCCCTTGTTTCGCAACTTGGTAAATTTCAGACTACCACCTAGTAAAATCTACACAGTCTTTATAAGAATATGGCCACCCAAATTTCTTTACGCTCTATGTGAAAAAATATATCTTTTTTATAAAAAACGATCGAATATTATTAATTCTCGTTAAAGTACTGGATATAATTTATAAATTATTTAATATTGAATAGTCCAATTTGCTCATAGTTTATAATACACGGTATCAGAAAGATACTTTTGACAATTTTATTAGTAATAAATAGTATTATCATTTTTAAATAATATTTCATTGTTTTTATTTTTCTTAATATTTTCCGTTTGGAGATTTTTTAATTATATAAGAATATTTTTAAATGCACACATCGTTTATATTCTCACTATGTCCTCAAAGAACCAAAATGGCAGTAATTTATCCCATTTTGTTAAAAAGTATCTGCCAAATAGAAATATTATTTCTCAAAATCTTAAAATATTTCTACCAGCTTTTCCATATATAATAATATTAACTGGGTTATTATTTGTGGTATATTCCGTAATAACTCCTGTTCCTGTTAATTCTACATCAGTGACTGATATTTCTACAAGAGTATCTACTATATCTACTATTTCTGCTTTTTTCACTGTAGTTCTTACAGGTTTATATTTTGTTGTTAACTCCAAGCAACTAGATGTAATGTCAAAACAACTAAATGAAATGAAAAATGATCGAGAGCTTCAAAATCAACCTCTTCCTTGGATCTCTAATTTGAATTTCTATATAGAAAAGCCAAAATTATTTTATTCACCACCTGTACCTATTGAAAAACGCCATTCAGTTCAGGCAACTTATTGGGCTGAATTTGAGATTAAGAATGTTGGTTCATATCCGGCTGTATGTGTGGATGTTTCGTCACTTGTTTTAGTGCTTAAAGATAAGCCAAATACTACCTATGATTCATGTTTTGCAGCGATCAAAGAAGATTCCTCAGATATTGTGAGAAAAAATGACGATAGATATCTAAGCTTTGAAGGTATATCTGAAAGGATAGATACTCTTGAGGAGAAAGAAAAATGCAATGTACATTTTATGTTCTCTCATGATGAAGAGGGTGTTTTATTAAGAAGATTAATAGATAGTCGGAATGTTCATTATCCAATTTTAAAAATTAGAATTCTCTTTAAAAACATTCTCGGAGCACCTTTTTTTCTTTATAACGTATATTCTTTATATCCACCTTACATTAATTCTGAAATAAGCCCAGTTTTAAAAGATTGGTTGAGTAAGATAGTATCATTCCCAATAACTTATAATAATGAATTGGACAGTTTAAAAAGCTTAGATAAATCACGTAATGGAAAGGATAGATATGAATTATTTCAAGAAGTTACAGAAAAGTTTAATGTATCTTTATTAAATGCAAGTCCGGAAGCTGACAAAGAAAAATTGCGTGTAGTACCTATTCCTGGATATTTCGTTATTAAACCGATAAGCGAAGAAGAGTATAAAGAAGCTACTAAAGAGATTTATTATGGATTTGTACCTTTCTAAATAAAAACCATAAGGGATAAATGCACAGATTTTGAGGTAAAACTTGTGCAATATCCTATAAAATCTAAATTTTCATGACACTTCAATATCCGAACTTTTTGATGTACAAAGTTCGGATTTTAACCAAAAAACCACTGACTTTTCGGTCAATTTTTATGAAATTCACCATAAAATACGAACTTTATTATATTTAGTTCGTATAAGCTTTTCATAAATAATAGACTTGTAACCTTTGATGGAACCAAGGTTCTCACAGCAGCAGAATACGATTGATTTGTTAATTTCATTCCAATGAAGTTCAGGCGCATATTTTTGAAGTTAATACAATTACAGGCCTTTGGTACGTGGAGGCAGTATCCAGAATTTACTGAAAATTCAAAGTCAAATTTTTGTATACTGAGCAAAATATAGTTCTCTTGCTATTCGATTTTCAAACCACAAACTTACTAAAGTTTCTACTTTTATAGAAAAATTGGAACACTACCCCAAATTACCTTAAAACCTTCATTTGTTCTTGGTTTATTCTGAAAGACTCAGGTACTTCTCCCTGAACTCAGGGTTTCTCATAAGGCAGCACTTTGCATTATATGCAGGGTCTTCCCTGATCTTTTTCCACACATCCTTTATCCTGTCTCTATGAATATTTCCATAGGGGATCGGGATACAGGCACAGGGAAGAATATTCCCTTCAGGGGTTATATGGAGCCACTTCCGGCCGGCCATACAGCCTGTAGTTTTCATGACCTGTGGGATCGGAAATACTCTAGGGCCTTCTTTCTCCTTGGCGCTGGATACGAAATTCTCAAATTTTCTCAGATCTTTTGGAGTCATGATTTCAGAGGCGTGATCCATCCACCTGCCCGTGGGAACTATTTCGTAGAAGGAGAGTTCATGGACTCCAAGCTCCGATGCAAGCGCATACAGTTCTTCAAGCTCGTTCACATTGTCCCTGGAAAGCACCACATATATGTTTACAAGCAGTCCTGCCTTAATTCCATTTTTGACGGCTTCAACGGCGCTTTTAAAAATTCCTTTTCTGCCCCTTACGTGATCGTGTTTATCCTCGTATGAACTGTCAAAACTGACAGTAAGGGAATAAAGGCCTGCTTCTTTCAGGCGGCGGGCTCTTTCTTCGGTCAGTCCTACCCCAGAGGTGAACATGCCTGTAATGGCTTTTTCAGGGTCTACATATCTTATCAGGTCTTCAAGGCCAGGATAGGTCAGGGGTTCGCCCCCGTCAAAGATCACGAAAGTCGTGCCCATTTCGAGCACCTGGTCAATTGTAGATTTTACGATTTCAGGGTCAAGCTTTTCCCGATTTTTCGTGTCAGGCAAAGCGCAGTGAATACAGTTATTCGGGCACTCTTCAGTAATGGAAATTGTTACCTGGTCAGGAATCATTTTTCCTAGAATAGAATAAATCTGGCTTTTTACCAGGCGGTCAAAACCCGAGCTTGGCACAGGAGGCATCCAGGTTGAACAGATGAGTTGGTCAGCCTCGACTTTTGCAGGCTTTTCGCCTTCAAAAATTGTTAGGTTTTTCTCAAGAGTTTTTCTCACAAGGATGGACGCAGCCCCGCTGGTTTTCATCTTCATCTGTCCATCTTCGATCTCAGCATAAACTCTGAAAAGGGGACTTTTATAGAAATCGTATTGCATATTGTTTCCTGCGTCTGGCATTTGATAATGTCCGTGTCGGTTCCGTTCTTTTTTACTCTTTTAAATTTCAGTTCATTTGTTCCTGAGGAGTGCCCTGTATTTTAAGATTGCAGAGGGTTTTTTCTTTAGCATGAACGCAAAAACCTGCATAGCCTGCTCAATTGAACTTCCATGAATAAATGAGAGATCTTCCTTTTCAAAGACCTTTGTCATCTCATCGATTTCCCTATCCGTCATTTTCCTGAGAGTCTCAAGTCCTATCCGACCCACATAATGCTCGGCCAGAAACTCTTTTTCCCAGATCTTCCGGTATTCTGATAGGGCAGATTTTGAGACATCTCCTTTGCTTATGGCATCTGCAGCGACATCTCCACATATCTGGCCTGCTCTCATTGCATAGCCTATTCCCGACTGACCTGCAGCCCCGCCAGCAACCATTATCCCATCGGTTATGTATTCACCTGGAATTGTCACTATAGGATCTCCGCCGGAAAGTTTTCTTACAACTTCAAACTCTTCGAGCCCTTTAAGTTTTTTGAAATTCTCAACCCAGGCATTAAGGTAAGGCGTTGCATCGGTTCCACATCTGCGCACGTAGGCCCCGATTGCGGCATTGTCTCCTCCTCTTGGGGAGTATGTAGTTTTCCAGCCAGGGGCATGATTTCCTACATAATACTCAAACATCTTCGGTTTCCCAAGTCCAGGACTTTTTATGTCCAATTCGATTCCCCACGCAATATCTTCAGGGTGTTTCATTGTCTTAAGGCCCACAAGGGAAGCCATCTTTGAATTTATACCGTCGGAGATAATAACCAGTTTTGAGGTAAATGTCCCGGCAGAAGTGTTAACAGTAAATCTCTCTCCTTCTTTCTGGATATCCTGCACTTTTACTCCTGTCCGAAGCTCTACGCCGGTTTTCATTATTTTATTTGCATAAAACCTGTCGAATGCAGTTTTATCAATAGCGTATCCGGTTGCCTCAACTTCGACTGTCCTTCCTGATGGTGAAATAATCTTCATGCCTTTAAGATAATGCAGAACATAAGAAGGATCTGCCTTTTCTCCGCATTTATCTAGCATTCCCTTAAAAAAGGAGTTTGCAGGATGGGGAGGATGCCCTATGTCTTCTTTTTTTTCCAGTAAAAGGACCGCTGACCCTTTCTCACAGGCGTTCCTTGCAGCCATCAGTCCTGCAGGAGATGCCCCTATTACAATGATATCTGCATCCATTTTTCTCTACCTGTTTTACCAGAGAATGGAGGTGTAACCTACTGCATAAATGCACAGCACTACGTCAAGAATCATTGATCCGAACATAATCGCTCTATAATTTGAGCCGTTAAGGAAGAGCCTGCCACCCCTCTCCGGCGTAGGATGTTTGATAAAATCAAAACACTGAGTGAGCATCCAGAGACCTGAAGCCAGGGCCCCTGCAAAGTATACAGGTCCGAGACGGGCTGACCAGCCTATGATTAGTGAAGCTATGACACCAACGATCCACCAGAATATTACGAATCGCGCAGTAAAGGGAATTCCAAAAGTTACTGGCATTGTTGGAGCACCTTTCATTCTGTCCCCTTCTACATCTCTGGAAACCCCTCCAAGAGTAAAGGCCCAGTCTGTAACGCAAATCATTAGCCCGAAGCAAATAGCCGGCAAAGGAAGAATTACCCCATCACTGCCTTTCAGGAGTCCCGCAGGGTCAAAGGCGAGCCAAATACCCACAGGTACAAGCCCATAGGATATACCCACTGGCAAAAAACTGAGGAAAGTATTCCTTTTTGCAAAGATTGAATATATTGTGATAACTGTAGCCGCAATAATAAGGATTAGGAGAGACTCAGGGTTCAGATAGGTGGCTGCTGCTCCTGCAATTACTACTAAAAAAATAGCATAGGCAAGTGCAGAGTTCTTTGACACTTTCGACGAGGGCAAGGGACGACCAGGCAAGTTGATCGTATCGATATCTATATCACAGCAGTCATTGAACACGTACGAACTTGTAATGGCTGCAAAGCCGCCTATTACTGCAATCAAGAAGGGAAAAAGTTCGGGAAGCCCTCCGGTCGCCAAATAAGAAGCAAGGATTGCACTCGAGGCAGGTAGGGTAAGGTCCATGTAGTAGAGCTCGGGTCTCATCAGACGCAGATATGGACTGAGTTCACCAATTCTTGCTGTGAGGGACAATAGTTTCACCTATACTTTTCTGGTTTATACGAAAGTTTTTGTATAGAGCTTTATATTTCAGCTCTTTCCCTGTTTAGAGGGTTCTTTGCAGGTAATTCTATAAAGGTTTGCACCTCAAAAAGTTTTCTTTTTATCTTTTTTGGGACAGGTTTTGATTGCCAGTAACTCTAAGGATTCAAGGTATCAGGAATTACAGGGCATCTGGGACTGCTAATTGGCTCCTCAAAATTTATTTTTTTCACTCTTCCCTCTAATTTATTCTTTTTTCCAATCTTTCCTGTATACCAGTTTTGCTTTTTTGCTGATCTCCTCAATTAGAGGGTGCCTGAACTCCTCCTCGCAGATAAAAGTAAATTCAGCTTCCGGGTTCAGATCCATCAGTTTAAGAGTGTTTGAAAGAGCGGTATTAAGAGCTTCGTAATCCGGAAGTTTCGGGACTTCGGCATTGAATGGATAGACTTCTTCCATCTCGGCGGGAAATGCCCCGAAAGGCGCTTTGAAAGTAAGGACCTGGTCGTACTCTTTCTCTCCTTTTACAGGACCTGTCCTAATGATTGCTGAGCCTTGCAGGCTGAACCTATCCAGTCTTTTTCCGAAACGCAAGACTTCGGGACGGAAGGAAGACTCTGGCCCGCAATAGAAATAAGTGCCCTTTGTAGCGGGATCAAGTTGCTCAAGCCAGGAAGAGTGGGTATAAAGTTTTTTTAACCCATCAAGAAGTTTCGGGTGGGCACGACAGCGCTGCTCTACAAGCTCAAGCAGTTTTCCATCCTTTATGCACTGTTTAATCAGCCTGATCTCAGCAAAGGTCGCGTAAAGGTTGTGCTTCCCCAGAAGTTCTTCCCGGTTGTCGGCTTTTTTCAATTCTTCTGCCGTGTATCTTGAACAGATCGGACAGGAACAGGGCAGATAATTCAGTTTTTCAACATGGTAAGTTCCATTTACAGTAATATAACGTCCGTCCTTGGCGTAAAGGGCATAAGCTGCCGAATCAAAAAGGTCACAACCCAAGGCTACTGCAAGGGCGAACATCATGGGGTGTCCTGCCCCGAAGAGGTGAACCGGCGACGCTGGAGAAAGACCTTTTTTGGATGCGGCAATTACATCAACAAGTTCTCCGTAGCGATAGGCTTCCATGAGCGGAACAACTGCTCCAAGGGGATAGACTTCAAAATTGAGGTCTCTAAGGTGAGAAGCGGCTTTTTCCCTTAATTCTGGGTAGGTCGAACCCTGAACCGGCCCTGCAAGAAGCTGTTCGCCCTGGATAAACTTTCGTGCCGCTTCCAGGCGTTCGGCTGTGACTGTTAGTTCCTCTTCAGCCCTCCTGTAATGAACATCAGGGGGTGTAGGGATATCCAGCGGGACAATAATATCGCTTCCTATCTTTTGCTGGAACCCGAGGATTTCCTCATTCGTAACTTCCACGGAGCCGTATACGGAAAGCTGGAAAGAACCTGAATCCGTCATAATGGGCCCGTCAAAATCCAGGAGCCCATGCAGCCCTTTTTCCAAGGCGACGCTTTTCAGTTCTTCCTTACGGTAAATAATATAGGAATTGGTAATCAGGATCTCTGCCCCGAAGTTTCGCATTTCTTTCGGGGGGATAAGCTGAATATTTGGATTAATCACAGGCATAACAGTAGGTGTCTCAACAGTCCCATGGGGAGTTCTGAGCCTTCCTATCCTGCCGCCTGCATCCTTATCGAGAATTTCAAATATTGCTGACATGCCGGGGGTATAGATGCCTCTCAGATATATCTATTTTTGGGGACTGAAAGGAATGCTGGGGAAGTGCAGATCAAACTGGATTTTTACCCTTATTCCTGGTTTCTTTCAATATCTTGGAAGTCCTTGAATATTTTATTTTTTCGAATACAGTGGCATTTCTCTTTTACACAATCTTGTGATTTTTATTCATCATTTTTATATATTATTAATAATCAAACGCATCATGACTGAAAATATACAGGTGAAAATATGACTGAAGATCCGAAAGAACTGTTATTTGACTTTACGGCCGGACTCGGAGATTTTGCTTCCGAAACCGAAGCTCAGGGACAGCAGGCTGCAGCGTTTATGGGTATGGTCGGGGCAAGTTTTGAAACCTCGGTTCTTGACTTTAAAACCAAGGAACTTATCGCAATCGGTGTTGCCCTATATCACCGTTGTCCCTATTGTATCTCTCTTCATGCCTTCAACGCCCTTGAAGCCGGAGCTACAAAAGAAGAAATTATGCAGGCATCCATGGTTGCAGTTGCTTTTGGCGGCGGGCCTTCAATGTCCTTTGCAGTCACTCTTCTGAAAAAAGCTGTTGAGACCTTCCAGGGAGAGTCCTTTACTGAGGAAGACCGAATGGAAATTCTCAAAAGGCTTGGTATGGCCTGAACAATTTTTTTTCTCTTTATTACTTTGAAACCGCGAAAGGTAATGATATCTTTCTTCAAGTTGGAGTCAAAGTAATCTTTATCTGTTTTTGTTCCTTTAATTCTGTAGACCAGCTGGGAATCTCATAATAAATACAGATTTTTTTGTATTGGAAAACCCTCTCTGTTAATAGAGAAACTTTACTTCTTAGTGAATAATTTAAAATCAATTCAAAATCACAGTATCAAATAATGAGCATCGGAATCTTGTTTTTGAATATTTGCAGAAAGACGAGAAAAGTAAAAAGTCTCTCGTCTTCTGTTTTTTAGACTTTGATATAAGACTCAAAAATGTTTTTAGGTAAGAAACTTTCATTTCACGAATTTTCTCTGTTTTCTTGCCTTAATCTTCTTTAGCTCGCGGCATAGCAATAATTTCCCTAACCTGAAGGGAAAAGAAATCTCCACTGTGGGCCGGCCTGAGCACGAGGGCTACATCTGCACCCTGCCTTGTGCCTCCTATTGCTATAATCTCCGTGTTATCAGAAACAGGGATATGGCCTGAATCTGCTGCCATAATTGCGACCTCAATGGCTACCTTGAAGCCTTTTCCGAAGAGAGACCTGAGAGTATCCGAAATCACTTCTAGTCTGGAATATCCTCCGAATTTCTTTGTAATTGAGCGTTCGACTCCTGAGAATATATGGGACTGAGTGGTTATTATCGCCCCAAGCTCTTCAAGCTTCTTTTTATATTCCTCTTCCACTTCCCATTCGCCTTTCTCTTTCTGTCCATACTGGTGGCTTATTCCGATAACTTTTATGTTGCTGCCCTTCACAGCCTCTGCCATTTTTAGCGCGGTTTTTCCACTGGTGCTTGCCACCACAATATGTGATATTTTAAGTTCAGCCGCCCTTTTAGCTGCCGCTTCAATAACGGCTTTTGTATTTGACTCTCCTATGTTGTCGAAATAGAGAATAGATTTTTCCATAAATTCTTCTCCTCCTGTGTTCGGATTTTTTTCTATGAGCTCTTTTTACAGTTTCCTTTGTCTATTATGCTTTTTCTATTGCTATATTCGATATAATCCGGTCTCAGTTAAGCTCTCCACCGGAGAGACAACTTAAAATCCATTGTAATTTCTTTATAGGAATTATTTTTCCCTGTCAGGAGAAAAGATATATATTAAAAAGATTCTCTTTTTATCAGAAAGAGGGTATGGTGGTCGGAAGCTTGGGTACATTACATGTTATTTATTGGTGTATGTTCAGGAAGTAGCGTAAATTCGGGCCGCCGAGAAACTTGTTTATCTAGGATTAGCTCAGATATATAATCATAGGGGTCGTATTTTGCTGAGGTGGTTATTTGTCAAATACAGATTATGACAACAATGACGTTAAGATTATTACCAAACCTGTGCAATCAAAAAATCCTGTTTTGATTGAAGGTTTTCCCGGAATCGGGCTCGTGGGGAATATTGCAAGTCAGCATATGATAGAAGAATTGAAAATGGAATATATCGGCTCTATTGACTCGAGGTATTTCCCCTCGATTGCAGTGCTTTATGAGGGACTTATAAATATGCCTGTGAGGATTTACGAGAGCGTAGAACACAACCTGATTATTGTAATCTCCGACATTCCTATTAGTCACACTGTCTCCTATGACGTCAGTAACGCTCTGGTGGATTGGGCTGAGTCTATTAATGTAAGAGAAATTGCTTCCATTGCAGGAATTGCTATAATGGACGGGGGACATAAAGTATTCGGGGCAGCCACCACTCCGGAGATGCTGAATAGAATCAAGGAAAAGGTAGAGGTTTTCCAGATGGGAACTATCTCCGGAATTTCGGGCAGCGTAATGGCTGAATGTCTGCTGCGTGAAATCCCTGCTTTTAGCCTGCTTGGTGCTACCAGAACCCAGAATCCTGACCCAAGAGCTGCTTCTGCTGTTATTGAAGTTTTAAATGAGCTCTATGGGCTTTCAGTAAGTACAGTTCGGCTTATAGAGCAGGCTGAACGTATAGAGATCGAACTCCAGAGGCTTGCTGAAGATGTTCAGACTGCGGAGCAGAAAGGAGAAGTAAAGAAGGAGTTCCCAATGTACGGGTGATCCAATGGAGTACATCGCGTTAACAGGAATTGCTGATTCTCTTATCGAGGTCCTGAAGAAACACCATCTCAGGACTCTTGAGATTCGGAGTCCTCAAAATTTCGTAGGAGTACTCGGGCTCAATGTAGGAGATAACGTTCTCCTGACATCTACCAGCCTTCAGGATCTCACGGATGGAACTCAGGGTCTCATAGCAAAGGTTGTACAGAAGCAAATTTCGGTTCATTCCATTGTCAGTTCGAACGATTTCTACATTGAAGAACGAGAAGCTATGTCAGCCCGTATTCAGCTTCAGTGCAGGTGTATGGCAAGGGTAAGAAATGTTATTTCAAGTGAGCTTGGAAAACCGGTCCGGGTGGATGCCAGAGAAATTTCTTGCTATGAAGCCAGATAACAATTTTTACTGATAATCGTTCTTTTTAGAAATTTAACAGTACTTTGTTAAAAATCAAAAAAATCTCTTTTTTAAATTTTAATTTTCTTTTTTAAATTTTCAATATTTTTGTATATATTCTAATGTGTGAAAATTCTAGTTACAGATTAACCGCTAAAAATTCTAGAAAGACTGTCTTAATAAGATTTTTAGAGTATTTTTGGAATATTTCCTGAATAATTATCCTGAAATTAAAAAAGAAAGGTTCCGGAATGCTGGGGACTGCCAGCAATCCTGGATTTATACTTTAAATTTTACATCATATCTTCAGGCATTTCGCCGCCTGCTCCAGGACCACCTAATTTGGCTGGACTGGATGAGGCAATTACATCATCGATCCTGAGAACCATAATTGCGGCTTCGGTAGCTGCATTGATTGCCTGGGTCTTGATCCTGAGAGGTTCGACAACATTGTCTTCGAACATGTCCTCGATCTTGCCGGTGTAAACATTGAGTCCGGCACGCTTGTTACCTTTCTCGTGCTGGGAGCGCATTTCCACAAGCATGTCGATTGGGTCAAGTCCTGCATTCTCTGCAAGGGTGCTAGGAATAACCTCAAGGGACTCGGCGAATTTCATTACAGCAAGCTGCTCCCTGCCTTTAAGGGTTGCTGCGTATTCCTTGAGCCTGAGTGACAGTTCTATTTCGGGGGAGCCTCCACCCACAACGATTTTTTGGTCTTCGAGAGCAACGCCCACTACTCTGAGAGCGTCTTCGAGGGCTCTTTCAATTCCTTCTACCACATGCTCGGTTCCGCCGCGAAGAAGGATTGATGTAGCTTTGCTGTCCTTGCAGCCTGTAACGAAGGTCATTCTTGAGCCTGTAACGTCTTTCTCCTCTACAAGCCCGGCATAACCAAGGTCAGATTCCTCGATTTCATCAAGGTTGGTGATAATTCTTGCACCTGTTGCGCGGGAAAGTTTGTCCATATCGCTCTTCTTTACCCTGCGCATGCCAAAGATTCCTGCTTTTGTCAGGTAATACTGGGCAAGGTCATCAATTCCCTTCTGGCAGAAGACAACATTTGCGCCTGTGTTGATTACCTTGTCCACAATTTCCTTGAGCATTGCTTCTTCCTGGTCTAAAAAGAGCTGCATCTGGTCAGGAGTGGTGATCTTTATTTCGGCTTTAGTCTCGGTTTTCTTGAGCTCTATGGGTACGCTTAAGAGCAGGACTTTTGCATCCTCTACTACTTCGGGCATGGCTGGGTGGACACGCTCTTTATCGACAATTACACCATCGATAATCTCGGAATCCTTGATACTTCCGCCGGGTCTCTTCTCTACCTTGATGTCATCGATGTCTACAGTGATCTTTCCATCCTCGCTTCTCTCAGCAACTGATTTTACGGCCTTTACTGCAAGCTTGGAAAGGTGGTCCTTTTGAGCCTCTGCTCCTTTTCCTGTTATGGCTGTAGCTGCAATCTTTTGGAGAGTTTCGGTATCTTCGGGAGCGGCACTGATAGTAATGGTATCGATTATTTTTGTAGCCTGGTCTGCTGCAAGTCTGTAGCCGCTTGCAATTACTGTTGGGTGGACGCCACTTTCCAGCAGGTCCTCTGCCTTTGTCAGGAATTCTCCTGCAAGTACGGCTGCGGTGGTGGTTCCGTCTCCTACTTCGGCATCCTGGGTCTTGGCTACTTCTACGATCATCTTTGCACCTGGGTGCTCGATGTCCATTTCTTTGAGGATTGTTGCTCCATCGTTGGTGATAACAACATCACCCATGGAGTCTACAAGCATCTTGTCCATACCCTTGGGTCCAAGAGTGGTTCTTACCGCTTCAGCAACCGCTTTTGCGGCCATAATATTGTTATGCTGGGCATCGGAACCATGAGTTCTCTTGCTGCCTTCCTTTAAAATAAAGATCGGTTGTGCTGCCAAGCTTTAATCTCCTTTTATGATATGAATTTCTATGAATTTTTATTAATTGTATTATTGAGCACGTTAGCTTTGTGCGTAATTTCCTATTCTTAATGCAAGCACTTCTATATAAGAATTTCTCTGTATCTTATGTCCTGAATTCGGAAAACGGAGCCTCCTGAACCTTTTAATGCCTTCTCCGAGCTATTTTTTCAGGTAGACAAAGTTTGCAGTGTTATTCCTATCTCACTCCTTATGTTGGGATTTATGAACCTGGAGGACTACATCCATTATTGGGATGTATTGAAACACAATTTTATCGAACAAAAATTCGCATCGTTTTTCATTAATCTTTCATCTATGTAATTTTTCGCTCTCTGTTTGGGTCTGCCATCACGCTACCGTTTTGTAATCAATAATAATAAAAATAGTCGGAAAAGGAGCTAACATGTAATGTCTTTGCTTAAAATTCCGCCGATATTACATAACAGATCCTTAGTACTCTTATTAGCTGCCCGTATATCAACTGCAATTGCTTTTCAAATGTTAACCGTTGCTGTGGGGTGGCAAATTTACTCAATTACTCAAATGCCTATTTATCTAGGGCTTGTCGGATTAGTCCAGTTTTTACCTATGGTTTTACTTACTCTTGTAGTCGGTTATTTAGCAGATCGCTATGACCGAAAGTTGATAATTTCTTTCAGTCAAATTGCAGAAAGTATAGGGATTTTCCTGCTTGCTTACGAAAGCTATGTTGGATCAATTACCGAAGAAGGAATTCTCATCACTATCTTTTTTGTAAGTACCGCCAATGCTTTTCAAGGGCCGTCAATGCAATCTTTGCTACCTAATATTGTCAGTAGGGAAGTTTTTCCGGAGGTAGCTGCTTTATCAGCATCTACAGCTCAGTTTGCATTCATTATAGGTCCAGCAATTGGAGGAATTCTTTATACGTTAAATCCCGAAGTTGTATATTCTGTAGCTGGTATGTTAACACTGGCAACAAGTGTGATTATTCTCTTTGTTTCAATAAGGATGGGATCTCAAAACTCTGAACCAGTAACCAGAAATTCGATATTCGGAGGAATAGCTTTCATTAGAAGCAAGCCTGCTATACTCGGGGCAATTTCCCTTGACCTTTTTGCAGTGTTATTTGGCGGTTCGACAGCGTTATTGCCTGTTTATGCCAGTGACATTTTAAAAATTGGACCTTTAGGTTTGGGATTACTGCGTTCAGCACCCGCCGTAGGTGCATTGATAATGTCTGCTTTTTTGGCAAAAAAGCCTCTAAAGAACAACGAAGGGCTTATAATGTTTATTGCAGTAATCTTTTTTGGGATTTTTACCATAATTTTCGCTGTATCAACTTCTTTTCTTATATCACTCGCATCACTTGTGCTGTTAGGAGCATCTGATGTGGTAAGCGTAGTCGTCCGTTTAACATTGATACAATTGGAAACTCCAGATAATATGAGAGGCAGAGTAAATGCCGTAAATTCAATGTTTATAGGTACATCTAATCAACTTGGTGAATTTGAATCAGGGTTAACTGCTTCCCTGTTTGGAGTCGTACCTGCTGTGTTACTTGGTGGAATTGGTTCAATAATCATTGCAGTTCTATGGATGAAGCTGTTTCCAGAGCTTTTGCACGCAACCGAACTGGGAAAATCAACTGACTAATGCTTTAGATTCTAAAATACGCTCACAAAAATAAGCTTTTAAATGAATTCATTGGTCAATGAAAAACCATTAACTTATGAATTTATGAGATAAATAATCTATCAAGGACTTATACGGAAAATATTTAATGTGATCTCATGTATTAATCGTTAGTGAAATCTTTTTTAGTAAATATTAGTGAGTAGTTTATTAGTAAGTTTTTCTCAATAATTCGTAGTCAAGACCAGTATTATCAGGCTTAATATCTACGAACCTTACTGGATTTTCGAACACCGCCAGTTACGAACTATAGGACTTACGCAGTTGGACTGAGAAATCAGTAGAATTAAACCCTCAACTGTCTAAAACATTGAACCAATCGCAACGCTGATTGTTCTTGATTTTGTAGTTCAAGTGCGTAAGTCATGGAACTATTTATCTTTAAACACCTTCATAAAAATCGTATTTTCGGAGATTTTACTCTCGACGTTGGCCCCATATGTTTTAAATAAACTTTCAAATGTTGTTAAATTTAATTTAGAATTATTAAGGCCCAGACTATGAGTTAGTGCCAGCAAATAGTAGTCACTGTTGTCTTTATAGTCTACCGTATCAAACATGTGTGATGTTCCAAAAACAATCGTTAGTCCATCTACAACTTCTTTTAGACTGCACTCGTTAAGAGGCTTCTGAAGAAAAAACTGTACTACACATTCAATGGGTTTATTTTTAGTCACATACTCATCAAATCGCTCAAGATTAACAGTTTCCATTAGTATTTTTAAAGCCCCTCTTTGGACACAACAAACCGAATTTATTGATTCACACGCCAGCCAGAATTTTTGTTCAGTAGTTAATTCCGGATACTGCTTTGAATTATTTTCCAGACATTCCAATGCTAGTTCCAGGACTTTTTGTTGCGTTTCAAATTTTTCAGCATGTTTTTTTAATAATTCCCAATGCCTCCCTGAAATGGTGGTGGCAATGCGGTGTCTTTTCATATTATAGCTCATGATTCTCCTCCTCTTATCTGCTCCACTTGTTTTTTAATGTACATGCTGAACATACGATACGCAGATAATCTATTTTTACATGTGTATTTTATGTTATGACAATAACAGCAAAAAATTGCTGTGAGATTTGCACAGTTAATGTAAATAATTTATAAAATAATTATAAAAATAAATGAAAAAATATTCCAAAAAATGGGAAAATGGTTACGTTTTAATCAACTGCGTAATTTTTAATTTGATAAAACCAATAAGGAGCGATTAAAATGTCAAGTTTGGATAGTACTGATTATAGCTTAACAATCAATCTGAGTAGTTCAAAGAGAGATCAGCTAGCAAATAACGGTTTTCATCTTTTTGCATTTCGAGGAGTAGACGTTAAAGGACAAAATGCACAACCAGTTATTTGGAAAAGATTAGATGATCTGTACGAGACAATACCAATTCCATTAACAGTTCGATATGGAGCTTTTATTGGCCCAGAAGACCAAACGTATATACCTGGTTCAACCAGTAGAGAAATTAATTTAGGTCAGGAAATGACTGTTGATGACAATACCCATGTTGAGATTATTGACGGTCCCAGTGCAGATGCTATATCAATCCATAATACAGGATCAAAAACACACACTGCTGGGATTAGTGAATTCGATTCGGCAAAAAATACGTTTAGTGCATTATGTGCTTCTATACTTATTCAACAGGCACTAGGTGAGTTTACTCCCACTCAAAAAATAGCAGTAATATTTGCCACAGCCTCCAAAGTGGTCGGATCGGTAATTGTAAGATCAATGGCCGATGGAATCTTGGTGGACTTAACACAAAAACATAATCGTACAATTCTCTATGATGACAATGGAGTGTGGAAACCTGATAGCAGTGACGGAACACAGGTTATTAAAGCTAATGATGTCCTTAAAGATTATTTAATCAACTCCCCGACATTTAATCAACCTGCCTTATTACCATATGAGTTAAAAATATCAAACCGGATAAACAGTCTTGAAAATAGAGTTGAAATTATAGAAGCGTGCTTGAATAAACAATAAAACAGTAATATAGATTGCTTATTTTAAAAATTGATTTCTAAAATGTATTTTACTGGGGAACTCTATATGCATGTATATAATCTGTAATCTGTGATCTATGGCATTATTATAGCCCTTAGTTAATACATTCATTGGAAAGAAAACTAACGCTTAAAAATGAAACTAGAAAACTAATTAAACTACTTCAAGATTTATAAAAAGAATTTTAACGAGAGATCTCATGTACGAGCCTTTATCATATACTAATCGTTAGTGAGATCTCACGTACTAATTGTTAGTGAGTTTTCAGTTAGTGAATTTCATTTACTCATCATTAATGTGTCGTTATATACTCGATCATCCGTGGAGTCAGCAGAGGAATGAGCTCCGGAAGCATATTAGGCATCAAGTTCTCCATAGCTTTCGGCATAAGGTCCGGGAGCTGTTCCCTCATGTAATCGGGCATAGGAACTCTCCTTTCTACGGCTTTAAGCATGTCAGGCATGACTTTCGGCATAACCATCGGCATAAGCCGGGGCATCATAACCGGCATCATGGGTTTCATCATGGCATCCATGCCTGGCACATATTTGACCATCTTCATCATTGCCTGAAGCGGGGCTGGCATCGCTGCCATCATCTGGGGCATGAGTTCAACCATCAGGTCGGTCATATTCTCAGGCTGCATAAGGGAAATCATCTTTTCAAAGGGAACCCATGATTCCAGGGTATAGGCAGTAGAGTCAGGGAGGTTGTACCCAAGACTTCTAGCCACCAGGGCTCCCAGATCCTGAACCTCGATATTAAGATTGTTTTCCTGCGCTGCCACGCGGAACTGGAAAATACAGCATGGGCAAAGCGCTGCAACGATGTCGGCTTTAACATCAAGGGCTTCTTGGAGTCTCATATCTCCCAGTTTGTATGCAACAGGGGGCTCGGCAATAAGGCTTACAACCGAACCGCAGCAGTGAGCTCTTTCCCGGTTGTATTCAAGCTCCCTGAACTGGATTCCGGGAATCGATTTCAACAGTTCTCTGGGCGGCTCGTAGACTTTGCCCCCTGCCCTTCCAATGTGGCAGGAATCGTGCCAGGTTACCACTTTATCTAGCGGTTGCTTGAACTTCGGCTTCAGGATATCGAGACGCTCCGCGAGCACTTCAGAGTAGTGTTTTGCCTCAAGCCCGTATTCAATTCCCAGTTTTTTCGCCCACTGAGGATAAACTGTATGCCACATTAGCCAGCAGGCAGGGCAGGAAGTTATTACGGTTTTTACACCTTTCTTTTTCATGTTTGCGACATTCATTCTCATTGTCTTTTCAAAAACATCCCACCTTCCGGCAACAAGCATGGGAATTCCGCAGCAGGATTCTTTGTCAAAGAGCCCTGTAAGCTCCACTCCAGCATCATCAAGCATGCGGACAGCCCCTACAGCCACGTCATTTTCCACAAAGGACGCCGTACAGCCCGCAAAATAGGCATACTCGGCTTTATCCTTCATCTTTGCCCTGATGTCTTCCGGAATCCATTTATCCCGGTCTTTTCTGTAGTTTGCCCAGATATTCCGCTCTTTAAGGAGGCTTGCAGCCATGATCTCAAAGGGAGGGAAGGTCATCTTTTTCTCTTCTACAACCAACTTTTTGCGCATCGTCATCCAGGCATCTTCAATCGGCATATCCAGTTCACAGCGGGAGTCACACATCTGACAGGTGGTGCAGCCAAGGAAAGTATTTGTCTGCCTCTGGTCAAGTTTTTCCCGGCCTGCCAGGTACTCCTTGATAAAGAACCATTTTCCGCGAGGTGATTGGGATTCCCATCCCCTGCCGTAATACTGGTCGCATTCGCTCACACAGTACCCGCACTGGGAACAGGAATAGGCAAGTTCTGCCACTTCTGCCGGAATCTCTTTTTCGTCCTTGAAAGAAACCTCCCCAATTCCTGACATGTTTCCGGCTATCCTGCCAAAAGGTTCGAAGGCAGAACCCATTGATACAGCAGTATTCAGGAGTCCCTTTCCCTCCAGGGTTTCAGGGTTCATGATCCCATTGGGGTCGATTTCTTTTCTCAGGGCTTCGATTTCAGCAAGTCTGCCCCCAAAGACATTTTTCCTCTTTGAGGCGAAGAAAAGCCCTGAGGAATAAGCCCTTCCGCCGTTTTCTTCTGCGATCTTCAAAATGCTCAGGGAAAGAGCAAATGCTGTATTAAAGAGCACGGAGCGTTCCGAGTGGCGCATGAAACAGAGGAGAACCACATACCCATCATTTATAACCATGCCTTCGGTAAGCATAGGCAATTTGATTTTCTTTCCAATCTCTTCAAAAGCTCTGTCCATTTTCTCAAGTGGCACCAGGATCTCTGCAGGAATAAACGAAGGACCCAGCCGCTTTACTTTCATGGACTTGAACCATTCGTCGGTCTCATGTTTTGCAATTTCTTCAGGAAGGATTGTCCCGCCGGCACTTTCGATTGCTTCTTTCAGACCGGAAACGTCCCTGGAGGCAGGATACATGAAAGTCGAGACATAAGAAACCGGTAGTATAGGCCTGTCTTTATCCACGACTTCTCCATAATGGAGTTTTCTGGGCGCTTTATTCTTCATATCTGCCCATTCGGGGTTCAGGAAGGAAATTGACCAGAGAGGGATATTTTTTCTTTTTATACCTTCTATCGCTTTCTTCAGGGCTGAAGCACTCGGGAAACTGGCAGAAACAGCTTTTCTCTCTTCGAACTTCTGAACTTTCAGAGTTATCTCGGTGATAATGCCTATGGTTCCCATTGTCCCGATTAACTTTTTCAGTTCAGGGCCTGAAAACTCCCGAATTTCTCCTGTTGGAAGCACGACCCTAGCTTTTTCCATGCTCTCGTAGCCCCAGCCAAACTCATAGCTTCCGTAACCGGCTCCGCTCTGGGACAGCCAGCCTCCAACTGTTGAAGAAGGAGCGCTTGAAGGAATTGCTCTTACCGAAAGCCCTTTTTCTTTCAGTTTTCTCTCCAGTTTTTCCCAGATTATCCCGCTTTGCACAACCGCTTTTTGCCCTTCGGGATCGATACTTATGATCTTATTAAGTGGTGTAACATCGGCAACTATTCCTCCCTTTGTCGGAATTACCCCTCCGTAGCCTGATGAGGCTCCTGCGCGGGGTGTCACTGGGATTATATGCCGGTTTGCAAATTTAAGAAGCTTTACTGCGTCTTCTTCGGTACGAATTTTTACAACAGCTGCAGGGTCAGTATTTCCAATTACCTTTTTAACAAGCGGAGGTAAAGCTCCCATATCGTGGTTGTAATAGTGACGTTCGCGTTTGTCAATATTGACATATTCCCCAAAGAGTTCGGAGATTTCTTTTTCCTGAATTTCAGAAAGTTCTGATACGCGGCTTGTCATAATTTATTCTCCATTTTCTTTCTAATCCTTTTTCCTAATCCAGTATTGTAATTTGTAGATACTTTCCAGTATTCGCGTTCTGTTATGCTAAATTCAAACTCCGGAAGTGTTTTTTGGGTCCCCGATGTCTTACTATATGCTATAAAATAAAATATTTACTGCTGGGGCCGTTCCTAGTTTTTAAATGATATGAATTAAAACCTGATAAGTAAAATCTCAAAACTTCAGGGCATCTTTCGGACAGGCACTCACACAGCGTCCGCACTTAATACAATCAAGTTTTGTGTCGTCCTGGCGGATTTTGAGCTGCATTGGGCAGATCTTTTCGCATTTTTTGCAGTTAATACATTTTTCTTTTGTGAGTTTCAGAGGATACCTCTTTCCACCAATCAGGCGCTGAGCTGTTCCCATAGGACAGAAGGAGCACCAGGTTCTCGGGCTCAGGTAACTGCCCAAAAGGGTTGCGATTGCAGTTGTCACCAGACACATCATTACAAATACCATGCCTATTTTCTCGAAAGTATTAAGACTCCCGATAGTGTTTGCTATCCTGTATCCCATAAAGCCCATTAGCAGTAAGAAAATTGGCAGGCGGATCCATAGGGAACGCAGGGTGGCAGGTATCTTCTTTTTCCTTGAAATCTTACTGACCCAGAAATCAACAAAACTTCCCCTGGGACAGAGGTTTCCGCAGAACCATCGGCCTCTGAAAGGACTAATCAGGAAGATTGCTGCAAAAACCAGCAGCATGAAATACCCGAGTGCCGGATACCAGAGCCCTCCTATGGAAACGATAAGAACAAGAATCCCCAGGTAAGGCGTTATTTTAAGCAAATTAGATCATCCTCCATTATCCCATTTATCAAGTTCCTGTCCGAGCCGGTCAGCCCAGGAATTCACCACACTCATTATAATATTTTTTATTTTAGCCCTTGAGTTGACCTTATACTTGAAAACATAGCCTCCTCCGTCCAGGTTCTGCTGCAACCTTTGCAAAATTTCTTTTTCATGCAGTTTTTTGACGGAGCGCTGGATTGTGGATATATCTAGCTTCAGAGCTTTTGAAAGGTAATCCGTATCAACCCACTGGTCTTTCTCATTTAAGAAATACTTCAAAACATTGAGGTCTGCCTTTGTAAGGTTAAGGGCACACTTGATCACATCTTCGATTTTGAACTCTTTACATGCAAAGTCTATCATTACCATCCCTCTAGAGTATTACAGTACTGTAATATTCTTACCGCAGTATTATATATACGATACCAAGTACTGTACACTCCAGCCAAAAATAGGAAGTACTGCATTTTTTAATGGCATCCTCTAACCCTACCTACATGCATGCAGAAGAATAAATATTCCAAACGGAAATTAAAAGGAGAGAACAAGTAAAGTCTCTTTGTTGTAACTTAAAAATGCGATATTTATCTGACAGCTTTTATATATGATTTTTATGGTCTGTACGGAAATATTTTTATACTTCCTTTTTAATCTGCAAATTGCGGTTTAATGAGCAGCCTTAAACTTTAAGGCTTTCTTTTCACAGGAAAACCTATTCTCTTTGCATTTAGCTCATTAAAATCCACAAACACTCCACAAAAGCCGGCAGGTTTCTCCTTTTCCCTGCCGGATTCACACACCCTTTTCTTAGACTACCTTTATTCGGAGAAGCTGTATCCAGCTTCGGTTTTTTTCTGTTCCTCCCATTTCCCCTTAAGCCAAATTATTTTTCAAGCCTTTTTATCTTGAATTGTATTATTTTTATTATATTCATTTTTAATTGTGTTTGTTTTGGATTACATTCCAAAGGCAGTCTGTGTAATTGTATTCTCTATTTCGTTTCTTAGCTCCTCTGGAATTCCCCTTATTCCTACATCCAGGAATCCGCGCACAATCATACCTACAGCCTCATCTTCGGTAAGGCCTCTGGCCATCAGGTATTCCACCTGGTCTTTAGCAATTTTTCCCACAGCGGCTTCATGAGTAAGTTCGACGTCATCTACGTTTGCTTCAAGGATAGGGATTGCAAGCTGGCTTCCTTTGTCGGTAAGAACAAGCCCTTTGCATTCAAGATGCCCTTTTGCTCCCTTTGCATTGCCTATCATTTCTCCTCTTGCAATTATTCTTCCACCGATTGTGATTGTCCTCGATATAAGTTCGGCCTTCGTGCCAGGTGCATTGAAAATTGCCCTACTTCCTAGATCCAGCTCAGAGCCTGAATGGGCAATAGCTATAGTATTTAGCCTTGTCACTGCTCCTTCTCCTTCAAGTTTTACAGTCGGATAAGTTTGGACCGAACGAACAGGTTTCAGACAAATGTAGTTGCTTACGTAAGTTCCACCTTCTTCCACGCGAACAACTGTTCTCGGGCGAACTCCGATCTGCTCGGCCCAGTTGTGGATCATTGTAAAATTCAGGGTGGCGCCTTTTTTTACGTACATCTCGGAGATTCCCAGATGCAGTCCTTCTTCCACTCCTTTTTTGGAGGTACAGCCTGTGATAATATCAAGGCTGGCGCCTTCTTCGACGATTATGATATTATGTACGGTCTGGTACACCTTTTTACTATTCAGCATAAGGCAGGTCTGAACAGGCATTGAGGATTTCTTACCTGCAGGTACCCGGACAAAGTACCCATCCGCATTTTCAAGGTAGGTTTTTGCTGTGTATTTGTCGGTATCAACAGATACAAGCTTCCAGGAGTATTCTTTAAGCCATTCGTATTTTTCCAGGGCTTTCTGGGTGGACATAAGTTCTACGTTTTTATCTTTCAGGGAAGAGTGGGAAACTGCATTGTCAAGTACCAGCAGACTGCCGGATCGGCCCTCTTCGCTAGGTACTACTCCTACCTGAAGCAGGGTTCTTTTGCTTTCCTCATCAAGGGTCTCGAGATCTTCTATAGGTTTGCTAATCTTGGAACCTTCCTCAAACTTCCCCAGCTCAAAATCCTCCCCGAAGGCTGCCTTCTTCTCGGCCGCGCTTTCAGCCCGACTTTTCAGGTTCACTTCATCAGTCTGCATTTTATACACTCCTCATATCCTCTGTTCTTTATTTCTTCCAGCATCTTCAAGGGGTTTCCTGAGCACATGATCGTTCCATTACAAAGGATGTATCCTCTATCTGCCTTTACATAATCCAGAATTTGGCCTGTGTGGGTAATTATAAGGGCAGATTTACCTTTCTCACAGCTTTCGCCAGGGCAGTTCACTCCTTCTTCAAGCAGTCCCTTTATTGTCATTCCTACCTGTTCTATGCTTACAAGGTCAACTCCAGATTCAGGCTCATCAAGCAGGTAAAGACTCGGGTTCTGGGCTGCAAGCTGCAGAAGCTCTGAACGTTTGATTTCTCCTCCAGAAAAACCCACATTCACATCCCTGTCCATAAAACGTGTCATATCAAGATTCTCGGCAAGAACCTCTGGATTTTTCTTTCCTTTTGATAACACTTTTATAAGATCTTTCAGTTTAATCCCGGACATATCTGGAGGGCGTTGCATCATAATTCCCAATCCACGGCGGGCTCTCTCATCCACAGACAGGCCGGTAATATCTTCCCCATTAAATAGAATCCTGCCTTTTACAACTCTGTATTCACTAAAGCCCATAATCGTCCTCATCAGAGCTGACTTCCCGGCTCCGTTTGGCCCAAAAAGTACATTAGTATACCCTTTTTGGACTTCGAGGTTCACGTCATGAAGCAAAGTTTTTCCGTTGACCTCTACAGTCAGATCTTCTATTTTGAGCATCAATATTTTCTCCCTTTATTTCATTTTTGATATGGGTTCCCCTCTATTTTTTACCTTTTCTAAAAAAATAATAATTGAAAGTGTATTTATTCAAGTGCGTCTTATATGGCGGGAAAAGTCAAAAGCCGAAAAATCCCGGTACCTAATTTCCGTTATTTGCCACCGATCTTTTATTCTTTTAAGAAGACATTCTATTTCTAATTATACCTTCTCTGTAAATTTTATCTTTTCTTTAAAATTAAGGCGTTAAAATACAAAACTTTTTAGATTACTTCAAATACACGATTATATACAAAATCTCTAAAATAGAAGTTTTTTAATTATTTAGATTATCAATTTATTTCAGCTCTAGGCGCAGACCTACTTCGATTTCTATGAATTTCGTTGGAAAAATCTGTTTTATTCTTTCTCTGTGAGTGGTACAATGCCCTGCTGCTATAAGTTCCATCCTTCTGAGCCTTTCAAATTCCTCGTTATCGTGAAGTCCTCCGATAATTCCCTTTACTTTCCCGTAACGGCTGACAGTATCAAGTATTTCGGCAAGCCCGGGGTGAGCACAGCCTGTAAGCACATAACATCCATTTCCCGTATCCAGAACAAGTGCCTGTTCTTTTACCTTGTCTCCGAGTTCCCCTGTACTATTGATACCCTGAGAGATTTCTATAGGCTCTTTTATTTCAATAAGACTCGCCCTTTTCTCAATTTCTTTTTTCAGATTCTCCGAAAGAGACGCAGGGACATAGACTTCAAGCCCTGGATTTACCTGAAGAACCTCGGGAAGGCCTCCTATGTGGTCCCAGTGCTGGTGAGATATGATTAATTTTCTGATGTTCACCGGGTCAATGTTGAGACTTTTCATATGCCTCAGAAGGAGAGGTCCATCCCATCCGGTGTCAAAAAGAAGGGTTTCACTACTGGTTTCAATAAGAGCTGCAAAACCCCAGCTTTCTGTGAAACCCTGGCTGGCTTTGTTGTCATAAATGACAGTAAGCCTGAACATCGGATTTCCTCAGATTTCTGTCATGGTTTTATATTCCATAACAGCAGAGACAGGATTCGTTTTGATTTCAATTCCAGTCTCTTCAAGGGCGCAGATGCCGTTAATACCTCCTACGATTGCAATTCCGAACTTCCCGGTTTCAACAGGTGCTCCAAGTAAGGTTTCATCAATCTCTCCAGGAGGGAAATACCCTGCAAGCCCTGCTTTTTCTACCGTTTTAAGAACTTCTCTGGCCCTCTCATAAGCCGAGGAATTAATCTGCCGCATATTGGCAAGGATTCTACCTTCTCCTTTTTCAAGCACTTCAAGGACAGAAGTGGTCTTCCTGCTCATGAAAATCTGTATGGGATCGATTGATGTCCCACTGTAGGAAATTAAATCTAAAAACCGTGCAGGTTTTCGATCTTCTATCTTAAGAATTCCGCCGTAGGCAGGTTCCACAGGGATGCCTGCTTTGAGAAGGAGCCCATCGAAAGCAACGCTACATACCGTAGCTATTCCTATTTTTCCAGGAGGCAGGGAAACAAGCTCCTCATCTTCTTCAATAATTCTTACTCTGGGGCTTATCATATACCCTTCGTGTGCGGTATATGAGACCACATCAATTACAGTCTCTAAATCGTCCTTATCAAAATATGAAATATTTACGGGTACTACTCCTTCATTGGTTTCAGGATTATATGTGGTTCTGAAAGCCATTTCTTCTATCCGGGATATTACAAAGCCAAAACGGTCCGCGATGAGGGCGTCGCTCATCTCCTTTTCTCCGAGCTCTGTAAGTGTACGACCTGCATACCCATGTTTATGTGTAAACCCTCTCTCATCTAGGATCCTTAGATGGTAGCGGACAGCCCGCTCTCCTATGTCATAGCCTCGGTTATTAAGTTCATCAGCTATTGCCCGAGCACCTATAGGCTTGTCACTTTCGTGAATCACCCTCATAATTTCAATGAGTTTTCGCTCAATTTGCGGATCCATCATATTTAACACCGTTATACCTTATGATCAAAATGAATTGCTCGTGATCGCGACAAAAGTTTAATAACTTTTAAATACTCTTTGAGTAAAACTTATGTCTTTCAGCTTGCCCAAAACGGATTCAATTCTTATTTAATTCAATTATAGTAAATCTTTTCGTAGTTAATATATTTTTGTCTCCCAAGTTCCATCACCCGAGTCCCTTATCGGGAGGAAGGTCCTTCGCTCAGAAAGGCTAACTTATGGGTAAGAGAAACCGTTTCAATTTGTTAAGGAAAGATGACTTTGGATTACGAGCATTATTTCGCTTTCTCAGAAGGGCAAATTTATAAATGATATTCTCTGAGCTTTTTTCTGGAGATTTAACCTGGATTAGTTTTTCCTTGCCGGCTATGGGTATGGAATTCTGATTAGTTACTTACTGATTATGTGCCAGGCTTGGGTTGGGATTATATAATAAATTATGTTTCATACAATTTTTATAATCCCAGATTGGGGAGAGTAAAGTTCTCCTGTTTCCAGGAGGGTTTTGAGAATTTTTTTGAATTTTTCTTGAGTTATTCCTTTTTCGAGAGCTTTCTGTTGAAGTTCTTCTTTTTCTATTTTTCCATCAGCAGTTTTCAGAATTTCAAGGATAGCTAATTTTGGGTCTTTTTTTGGGGGGCTGGGGCTGGGGTTGGAAGGGCTTCTTTCTGGAAATTTAAATTCTTTTGCTGGGCTCTCGGTTTTGGGGGTTTCGGATTGAGACTCTTTTGGGAGCGAAGTCAGTGAAAAGGTTTCGTTACCTTTTCCGGAGATTTCAGCTTGCAGGCGAGTCCGAAAAAGCACTGCGTCTTCGAGATCCTCTGATGAATGGAATACTCTTAATTTTCTAGTTTGCAGGAGAGCACCGCAATGCTGGCATTTCAGGGTATTTTTTCCGGTTTCTGTGATCTGGGCATGCTGTCGACATTTCGGGCACACGATAACTGCATATCGGAGATTTTTGCGTTCTTGTCCGAATTCCAGTTCAATTCACCTTCCGTATCTTCTCTTTCTTTTCTGAAAATCCCTAATAGCTCTCATCAAGTCAACCTTTCGTACATCTTTCCAGTTGACATCTGTAAAATAAAGCTCAGAATACACGGACTGCCACACTAGGAAGTCCGAAAGCTTCTGCCCTCCCGAGCGGATCATGATATCAGGCTCATGATTAACAAGGAGATGGGATTCGAGCATTTTTTCGTCCACCTCTTCAGGCTTGACAGTTCCTGCTTTAACCTCGTCAAGGATAGTCAGTACAGCCCTCGTAATCTCATCTCTTCCTCCAAATCCCAGTGATACATAAACAAAGAAATCCTTTCCAGGGACAGTGCTATTTACCTCTCCGTCAACACCGTGAATTCTATAACCCGTACCGGCAGAAAGGTTAGAAAAGCTCTTTTCCAACCTGGCTTTGAGTGTTGATGCGATTTCAGCTTTTAAAGCCGGATCAGTTTTCAGGATATCTACATAGACACTTACAATCTCTACTCTAAATTTTCTAAAAAGGTAGAGTGCGGTTATGAGCTTCTCCATTCCTTTAGGGTCAAAAAGGTCAGTCTCCTTGAGTATAATTGCTACATGCCTGGGAATATTTGAAGATTCTCTGACTATTTGCCAGGTCAGGTATTTCTCATAGACCGGATATGCAAAAGAAAGTAAATCCATCTGGTAGATATCCTCCCTGACAAGCTAAAGCAATCCACTATTTCATCTTTTCCGTTGTTTATCGCAACTTCATAGTTCTTTCCAGGTCTGTCCCTGATGATAGTTTTCTCGATTTTATCGGGTTATTATTGGGTATTTACTTTGCAGTGGATACGATCTTGATTACATCTCCATTCTGCATTTCATGCTTTTCCCCAAGCCTTAGCCTTGTTCTTGCATCTACCGCGTACAAAAACCTATCCCCAATATCAGTATGGATCTGATAAGCAAGATCATGGCAGGTAGAGCCTCTTTTCATAAGATACGCATCAGGAAGCATATTCCCGCTTTTATCGGACCATTTTCCTTCGTCTTCTACGGGATATACAACAATAAGATCCAGAAGCTCGAAGACAGTCCTGTTTATACACTCTTGGACACCTGTACTTCCAAGCCTTTCGATCACTTTCTGAATAGCTTCGAGACCTTTTTTCTGGGCTTTTGTAAGATCCCCTCCAAGAATCTCAAACTTTCCTTCTCCGGGACTATACTTGATAAGCCCTTTCTTTGCTGCAGACTTAAGTGCAAGTTCGGCTGCTGCACTTGCAGGCACTACTATTCTATCAAGATCTCTAAGCTTATCCAAGTTTTCTCTTGGGGCGATGTCGGCTTTATTTGCGGCGATAAGCAAAGGCTTGCTGATCTCTCTCATTGAATCGCAGAGCCGGATCATATCCTCTTCACTCCATTTAACATGGTCCAACCTTGCAAGCCCTGTTTCCATCAAAGCTGCATTTACATGGGACTCTCTTATTCCTGCTCCAGCAAGCTGTTCTGCAATTACGACTTCGAGCTTGAGTCCCTCGGCTTGGATTTTTCTAGCAAGTTTGAACCAATTTCTTTCCAGAATTCCATAAAGCCACATCGTAATTTCCCTGTTCAGGAAAGCTACATCATCAAGAGGGTCGTGATCTCCTATATCTACAGGGTTGCCCTCGGCGTCAGTCCCACCTGAGGCATCTACTACATGAATTATTGCCTGAGCCTGCCTGAGCTCATCCAGAAAAGTATTCCCAAGTCCTCTTCCTTTGTACGCATCAGGGACAAGTCCGGCAACGTCAATTATATCAATCGGGACTAACCTTACACCGTCCACGCATTTTCCGCATCTCTTTTCCTTCTCTTTGCAGGGGCATTCGACCCGCACATAAGTAACCCCATGATTTGCATTGATAGTTGTAAAAGGATAATTTGCAATTTCAACGTCTGCAAGTGTAGCAGCTTTGAAAAAAGTGGATTTCCCCGCATTGGGTTTTCCTGCAAGTCCTATAGTCATTGACATAAATTATAAAAACGAACTTGTTGCATTTAATCTTTATTGATAGTGATGTCGGAGAAGCAGGATTTTTTTCTCAACTTTCAGGCCAAGGTCAAAACTGCAAATCAGGGGTTGAGCCGTCGCTTCAGGAATAAAGTTTATATCCTTGAATGTGCTTATGAGTGTTGCTCGCTTGTGTCCCGATAGGGTAGTGGATATCCTTGAGGCCTGCGGAGCCTTAGACCTGAGTTCAAGTCTCAGTCGGGACGTAAATCTTATCTTTATCTTATTTTTTCAATAAATTTTCGTTTTACTTTTGCTTGATTTTTATTTTGCTTCTATTACTTTTTACATTTCGGTTTCACTTTCCATCTATCTTCCTCAATTTTCCTTCTTTTTTCTCACCGCTTTCTTCTTTTTCTCTTCTTTTTTCCCTCACATGCTTCTTCCGTCCTTTTTTCTATCTTTCCTATCTATTATTGCTTCTTTTTTTGTTTCTTTTTTCCAAGATATTCTTTTTACTTTACTCTTATTCCGGTTCCTCAATATCAAAAAGGTAATGAATATGATCTAAACTTTCTAGTATCTAAGTAAAAAGAGAGGTATTTATTAAAAGGAAAATTCTGATGTTACTTGTGATATGGTATTGATATTCTTATAGCCGCAGGTTGTGCTGAAGACAATGAGCCTGCACCTGACGATTCTATTCTTCAATGCCGGAAGCAAGGGCGACAATACAGCCGGAAGATGACACGTCTTCAAAATTAGAGAATTCTACATTGTCCGTCTTGAGAATTACGGAGCAGTCAGACCTCCGGAACTGTATATCTCAAAAGATGATGCCGTTTCCTGGTGGAGCAACAAAAGACAGGGTAATTACATTCTTGTTAGTGAAGATGGGCTATTTCTGGATGAAAAACTTTCATACAAAGTGCCTTTCACGCACATTTTTAATGAAGCTGGAACTTACCGCTTTGTTGTCCAAGGTTTTCCTGAAATGAACGCCACGATCAAGGTGAAATGAAACTTCTGCTTTCTTGACCTATACTCTCTTGCCCTACATTCTGTATTGAATTTTCTGCCCAGAAAGAAGTCAATTTTCTGCTCGGAAGAAGAAGGGCACTTGCCTCTAAATCGAGCTCTTTTTTCTTTATTCAAAACTGGCTGACGGTTCGGGTTTAGGGACTGGGAAGCGATTTTCAGACTTTAGTAATAGGTCTTGCTATACCTTTGTAGTGATCGAAAAGTTCTTTTCCCCATTTAAGTGCGCTTTCATCAAAACTTACCAGGTTATGATTGTAGTAAATCCCACTGTTGCAAAAAAGAGAAAGTGCCATGAACTTTTCCGTGACGATGCTTGAAGCAATCTTCATATTATTATTGTTGCAGACATACAGTTTGGTATGTCTCAAGTTCAGGAAATGCTCAAGTTCCTTTTTATAGTCGTTTAGCATTCTGTCATAAACGTATTCCGTAAATACCAATGTTATATCCGTACCTTTTGCGGCAAGCTCTATGCACAGGGATGGATATATAGGCAGGAAAAAGGAGGATGAAATCCTAACTTTTTCTGATTTTGAAAGATGCTCTACAACTTCTTTAGGATATTCAAACACATGATTCCGGTCCGGATTTACTTCGATGTAGTTTCCGAGCTTTCCTATATCGTCCAGAAATTCAGGAGGAATTGATGTCATATCCTGGTTTATCCAGTAATCATGGTTTTTATCGAAAACGCTAAATGTTTCAAGGATTGTCTTCATCTTCGGGACTAGAATCTCTCCGATACTGGAAAGTTTATAGAGCCTGTTACTCTCAACAACAAGATCCTGCTTCATCAATATCTTTATCTGGGTCATTATCGGGCTTGAGCGGACATCAAGTGTACTTTTAATCTCTTCGATGTTCTTGGGTCCGTCCAGAAGCAACAAAAGTAGATTTTTCCTTTTTTCTGAAAGAAAGAGAACATCCAATAATGATGACTCCATCTAATTCCCTCTCTTAGGTCTCATCCTATTATATCTTACATTGTATATCTCTATACCAGAAGACTCTGAGCTTCCTGTGCCTTTATCCCTTGCCATTGTAGTTTATGATGAGACAAAGGCTCCTTGGAATCTACACCGGGGATATAAAGAAAGCTACCCTTTTTTATCACCAGAGTATTACTGTTAAATGTTATAATTACTTTTCATTACGCTTTTATATACATCATAACAATTTCCAAACAGTAGTTCTTTCAAAACGTTTCTTTCTTGATTTTTAAGTACTATCATTGCCCTTGTAATTAGCTGAGGTTTATCTAGATCTGTATTTTTTCATTCATATCTTATTTACCAGTCTGGAAAGCCTCTTGAAATAATCGAACAGCTCCTGACCCCATAAAAGGGCGCTAGGTTCAGAGCTAATAATGAATTGCTGGTCGAATTTTCCTTTTTTATCAAAAAGACCCAGCATCATTGTCTTATCAGTTACAGTAACCTCAGTAAGCTTTATTCCTTCTTTGGAAACATACAGACTTACATTATCCATGCCCATTAATTCATTTATCATATTTGAGTGTTCGTTTGATAAATGATCCCAGACAGACTGAGTAAAATTCAGACAAAGTTCGGCATCTTTTCTACCAAGCTCAACGTAAAGGGAGAGATAGGCAGGGTTGAAATATGAAGCAAAGGTCGAAGCATGCTTTGCATTGGCCATGCTGTCAATTATTTCTTGGGAAGGTTCATAGATATGATTCAGGTCAGGTTCTATAAAGGTGCAATCTCCCAGCTCGGCTATACGCTCCAGCAGGTGACGCGGGATTGCATTAAGGTCATGACCTGTCCAGTAAGAGTTGTTTTTCTCCACTACCTCAAGAGCACTTATTAGGGGTTTTATCTTCTTGATTATGAACTCTCCCAAGACTGTAAGTTTATACATCTTATCTTCTTGGACAATAAGATCTTGATCTATCAATTTCTTTATCTGGGGAAGGATTGAGGTGGCTGTAACATCAAGTGTATTCTTAATATCATCAATATTTTTTGAGCCACTATCCAGCAATATAAGAAGGTTTTTTCTCTTATCAGAGCGGAAAACAAGATCGATAAGCGAAGAATCCATTTTCTTTTACTTCCTGTTATTCAGTAGCTTTAGCCGGTCCTCCTTTCCGACAGGCTGGTCCATTGGCTGTTCATCTCTATATTGAGCATTTTTTCGGCTTTTTTAATTAACTTTATTGTAAACAATATTATTTTTAATTAATTAAAAATACCGGGGATACAGGTTCCTACAAAAATGATTTTTGTTTCCATTGGCGTATGTTTCCAGCCAGGTGGAGAAAGGTATTCCATACTTGTGTTTACTTTTATTGAGCCTTCCGGAAGTCCAAAATCTTTCATTGAATCCAGAATAAGTTCTTCACCAGTTTTATGGGAGTACTCTACTGCCATTCCATATTGCTCAAACTTTTTCCTTCCTGTAGGAGTAAATACCAGGAAATTCTCGTCTGGATTTTCCATTGAGGACGGCCTGATAATTATCTCAATTCTTTTAATTCCTTTTCCTACGAGGGCTCCAACTGCATTTCCTACCTGGGCCTGTTCAGGAACTATAATCTCTGCATCAATGAGGGCCTTGATCTCTTCATAATAAGCTTTTACAGGACCTCCTATCAGGACTATAGGAATATTTAATTTGTACTGGACAGGAATTTCTCCTTCCAGCATTTTCTTTATTCCTTCTTTGCCCTTGCCTTCCATGATAAAGGACATAAGAATGTAAACCATATTTTTTGCAACTTGATGCTTTATTTTTTTGCAAAAAGCATGAACTCCCATTTGAGTAAAACGCGAGAGCTTTTTGGCTCCGATTGTTGCAGCTTCTACATCCCATTCGCTATATTCCCCTAGCACATGAAGGGCATCAGTTGGTGTGAAGCCTATAGTCTGGATTGCGCGCTGCTGAATAAGTGAATCAAGGACTGCTGGAGAGGGGAATCGCTTCATTTTATTTAAGATTTCATGGATAGAAAGAGGTTCGTCTTTTATAACATCAAGTAATTTTTTCTCGCTTTCTGTGGGATTAAGAGGCTCTGCTCCAGTCCTGATAAAGAATTTAGTGGGCTGAATATGCTCACTGAGCATGGTTCTCAAGGGTACGGGATTCTTCTCCAGTTTTTCCTTAAAGTTGGGGTATTGTACAGCAGCAACGCAAAGGGGCATAACTCTTCTCGGGCCTATTCTGACGCATTTCTTGAACCACACATGGCTATCTCCCCCATTTGCCGAAGTCTCCATTCTTATTGCTTTTACACGAGTTTGCCAGCCTCCGACAACTGCTCCTTTCTCACAAAGTTCAGGGACTCCATTTTTAATCATGGAGACATCTGTACTTGTCCCTCCTACATCGATTACGGCACATGTGTCCAGTCCTGAGAGATGAGATGCTCCCTTAATACTTGCAGCAGGGCCTGAGAATATGGTTTCAATGGGGCGCAGTTTTGCACCCTTTATATCTATAACCGAGCCGTCACACTTCAGCATAAGGACTTTCGCATCAAGGTTTCTTTCCTTTATTTCGGCTGTGATGGAATGGATAAACTGATAGGTTATAGGAATTAGCTGGGCATTTAAGACAGCTGTGGATGCCCTCTCGTAAGCTCCAAGTTCTTGAGAAAGTTCATATCCACAAACCACAGGATGCCCTGTCAGTTTAAGGATTACCTCCTTTACTTTAAGCTCATGTTCCGGATTTCTTGTGCTGAAGTATGAAGACACAGCAAATGCAGAGACTTTCTTTTTGAGGCTTACTGCAAACTGTTCTACGGCAGCAAGATCCAGAGGCTCAAGTTCATCTCCATTGCTGTCATGTCCTCCTCTTACAGTAATACAGTAATCTGCCGGGAGTTCCCTTGGGACTGTATAATCTCCTACTAGGATCAGGCCAACAGGATATCCTGTTTTTTCTAAAATCGTATTTGTAGACAGGGTTGTGGAAACCGATACTAGTTTTACTTTGCTGAGGTACTCAGGATTTAGTTTATCAATTGCATTTCGAATTCCGATCATAAGGTCCGGATAGGTAGTAATTGCCTTACTGGAATCAAGTATCCGGCTGTCCGAATCTCTTAAAATTACAGTATCGGTGTAGGTTCCGCCTGCGTCAATACCCAGACTATATTGCATGTAAAAACAGCCCCATTTTTTCTTTATAATACATAATTCATGTCCTTTTTTAGCTGTATACCATCCTTTTTATCCGGATTCGTAAAATTATTTCTCAAGGCATATCCTTGTTTATAATATCCGGCTGTTGATATCCTGATTATTTTTATCATCTCAGGCTGTAGTCGTAGTTCTCGGGATCCCTACTCCTACGAAAACAAGTTTTGTTTCCAAGGGCACATCAGCCCAACCACTTGGCGCCAGATGCCTACGGCTTACATCTATTTTTATGTTCTCTTTTTGAAGTCCTGCGTTCACCATATAATCTATAACGAGTTGCCTTCCAAGCTTTTCTGCATACTCAACGGCTTCACTATAAATCTCAAATTTCTTTCTTTCAGATGGAGAAAAGACGATGAACTCGTTTTTTGTTTCATACTGCATGATGCCTTCTGCAGTACACTTCTCGTGAGCTTCATAATCTATTATATCCCCAGCCTCACCTTCAAGAGACTTGGAAATAACTTTTGTTTTTATAAGAATTTCTACTCTTTTAATTCCTTTCCCAACAAGGGCTCCGACAGCATTGCCTACCTCAGCATGTTCTGGAACTATAATATCAGCATTAATCAGGTTTTTCAGATCCTCAATATATGCTTTAACAGGTCCTCCTAGAAGCACCACAGGAATTTCAACTCTAAAACGGGTAAAGTTCCTTCCTAGAAGAACCCTATCAATCTCGTTTCTTGGCATCCCTTCTATAAGGTAGGCAATAAGGTCTTCGGCAATGTTCCGCGCAACCCTGCGTTTTACTTCCGTACTAAAAGCCTCTGGGCTTTGCTTCAGTATTCTACCAATCATAGAAGCTCCGATTGTTGCAGCTTCTACATCCCATTCGGTATATTCTCCAAGCACATGCAGGGCATCAGTAGGAGTAAAACCAATTGCCTGGATTAACCTTTTCTGGATTAATGAGTCCAGCATTGACGGAGAAGGGCGTTTTTTCAGGGCTATGAGCAGGTCCCCAAAGGAAACAGGCTCTTTTCCAATATGCCCGTAGATTTCTCGCTCTCCTGCTTTCAATTCTATAGGCCTGAAGCCGGTTCTAACATAAAATTTTGTTACTTGGATGCTCTCGCAAAGATATCCTTTTGCGACCTTGTTCCGTTTCAATTTTTCTCTGAAACCTGGGTATATGACTGAAGCCCGGCAGAGTGGAGTTACCCGCCGAGGGCCTATATATATTCGGTCGCCTTTTACCCAGACATGGCTGTCTCCTCCAGTTGCAGAGGTTTCCATACGGATTGCTTTTACGCGGGTTTGCCAGCCTCCAACAACGGCACCCGAATTGCTGAGTTGAGGAAGACCATTCTCCATCATAGCTACATCTGTACTCGTGCCGCCAACATCGATCATAGCACATGTGTCCAGTCCTGAAAGATGAGATGCCCCAACAAGGCTTGCGGCAGGCCCTGAGAATATTGTCTCAATGGGTTTTTCCAGAGCCTCTTCTATTCCCACAACTGATCCGTCACATTTCAGCATCAATAGGTTCGCATTTATACCTCGGATTTCGAACTCTTCAGCTATTGCTTGGATAAACTTGTGGGTAATAGGAATTAGCTGGGCGTTAAGGAATGCAGTTATAGCCCTTTCATAGGCTCCAAGATCTTGGGAAAGTTCGTGTCCGCAAACCACAGGGTGCCCTGTAAGTTCCTTTACGGCTTTTTTGACAGCAAGCTCGTGTTCCGGGTTGCGGTTACTGAAATATGAAGAAACTGCAAAAGCCGAAACTTTATCTTTTACTTTAAGGGCAAAGTCTTTTACGGAATCGAGGCCAAGAGCCTTCAGCTCTTCCCCATCACTATTATGCCCGCCAGAGACCGTTACCCAGTAGTCTGTAGGAAGTTTCTCAGGTATCACATAATCCCCTACCATGATTAGTCCTACAGGAAACCCGGTACTTTCTAGGATGGTATTCGTTGACAGTGTTGTAGATACGGATACCAGTTTAATATCTTTAAGATACTCCGGACTCAGCGCATCAATAGCGTTTTTCATTCCGGGAAGGGGATCGGGGTAGGTAGTCAGCGCTTTACTGGATTCTATCACGGATCCGTCCGAATCCCTTATGATAACGGCATCAGTATAAGTGCCTCCCGCATCGATTCCAAGACTGAAGTGCATTTTCAACCTCTTTTGGGAATTATATAACTTCCTGGATTTCCAGACCATTTTTTAATCGAAATCGTTCTTAATCCAGACTACTTTTAATCCAGACCATTTTTAAATTCGGGTAATTAAGTTTTCTTTAGCAAGCGATAAGATTCAGATCTTTCTGAATCCAGGTGCTGATTTAAACCCCATATACGTAAAGCCTGGATACCTGTTAAATCTTGTAGTAGCTAAATGGATAGCTGCTAGAACTAAAGCGATGAGTTTGCTGTCTTCCAAACTTTCGGTTTTCACATTGGTACTTTCACACCATTATTACCATATTATTTTATTTTTTCTACGTTTTAATTTTGTTAAGATAAACTTGCCTTTTCCCCTTTCTTCTCATTAGAGGATCTATCTTTGCTTTTGAAATTCTGGTTATTTCTTGGAATTGATTCGATTTTTATTAGTATGTATATATCTTACGTAAAAGCTGCTTTCAGCCTTTTTTCTACGATATTTGCTATTTCTGCGGCTTCTAGGACACTTAGGGAGTTATTCACATTGATACTAGCATTGATTGCTATACCCTTCCCTACCCTGCGAGTTTTAAGTTCCCCGGAACCCGTGACGTTTTCAGTTTCATTTATATTCTCCCTAATTCTAAGATTATTTTCCTCAGCAAGGGAGTCTTCTATCAGCTCGTTTGCAGTCCTGTAGAGAAGTTCACCTGAAGTCCCAAGGAAATAGAGACTTAAAAGAAGCGCACCGAAAGAATCAGCTATTTCAAAGCTTTTTTCAGGCAGGAGCGTGCATCCTATACCTGAAATGACAAAGCCGGATATTAGTATGTCTTTTATTGAAGTAGTTGATAATCCTTTTATCTGGATGACTAATAAGCGTTTTATTGGGGTAATTGATAAACCTTTTACGGGGATATGAGCTTTTGAGGAAGCCTCTTTAACCTGTACTTCAGGATTTCCTGTCAAAACAGCCATAATATTTCTTAATACAAAGGCGGTTATTGCGGCATAGAATGCAATGATTTCAGGAGTCTCGGGCTCTTTACTCTGCAAAAACGTGAGCAGTTCCCCAGAACTCAGGGAAATCGTATGAAAACTTGCAAAAAGTAGAATTAAAGCCCCTGCTCCCACGCAGAGGGTTGTGATTTTTCCATGTCCATAGTTGTGACTTTCATCCCCCGGTTTGCTTCCAATTGAAAAATCCAGGAGTTTTATACACTCATTGATGAATTCGGAGAAGGAACGAATTGCATCGGCAAGAAGCAAAGTACTGTTTCCCAAAATCCCGGCTAGCAGCTTGAAAAGTGTCAGTATCAAACTCAAAGCAAGTCCTGTATAAGATCTATTGCGGGTTTTTTTGTGGGTTTCGTCAAGCTTTTTATCCGCTTGCATTCGAAGTTCACCGTTAATTAATTTTCCAATCTTCTTTCGAGCGGGTTTCGATCAATTAGGGATTTTTTGCTCAAGCCTTTTTTAAAAAGGCTTGTAATCACGTCGTCATGACGTTTTAGATTTAGCAGTAGTTTTCGCTCAAGCCTTTTTTTAAAAAAGCTTGGTTAAAACAAATATTATTTCTAAATTGAACAGGCCCTCAGATGCCTGTATCTTTCTAACGAGGTCACAATACAGAATTTAGCCATTCATGCAATAATATTGGGAAGATTGATTGGGAGGATTGGCAAGCACAGGCTTAAGACCTGTGCTTACCTGAAGAATCGCTTTTAGCTGTTTTTCTGTTTTTCCTGCAATTTCAGGATTTCCTATATATTGAGGTTGGTACAGGTTTTTTCCTCAGGTGTCTGAGGGTTTTACTCAGTAAATGCTAATTGTTTTACTATTAGAGTGGGATTACAGTTTTTCCGTGGATTTCATTCATTACCATGCCAAGAGCTGTATAAAGAGCTCCAAGGCCCATAACAAGTCCTACATAGCCAGCTATTACAAGCAACCCTGTACTGCCGGTTGCGTTTACAACAGCAAGCAACATAAATAACAAAAATAATGTAACAAAGACAAACTGGAGGGCACGGACTCCTATTCTCATAGTAACGATCAGCATAACAAAGGTATAAACACCCCAGATAAAGAGATACGCGGCCATAGCAGTTCCGGACGAAGCCTCAGCCCAGCCGATTGCCGGCATAACAAGCAATCCTGCCAGTGAGAACCAGAAAAGGCCGAAAGCGGAGAATGCAGTCCCTGCAAAAATATCTCCTTTTTTCCAGGACATAATTCCTGCAAACACCTGGGCGAACCCACCCAGAAATATTGCCATGGAAACGATCATTGACTCTACAGGGTATACCCCTATGTAGCTAAGACTCAACAGGACTGCTGCAAGGCCCAGGCCGGTAAAACCAAGGGGTGCAGCATTTGCAGTCTTGTCAACTATTACGGTAGCAGTTCCTACGTTTTCGCTCATGGTTTCACCTGAAGCCAGTTTTTCCAAAAAAATTAAAAAAGAAGTTTAGGGCTTAGAGCCCGTAGTTTTCTGGTTTGAAAACTGCAACTTCTTGTTTAAACTTCGTCAGGTTATCACTCATGAACTGGTCAGCATCGTCGGTGAGGGCTTCAAGGTCGGCTTTAACCTTTGAAAGAGCATTTGTTTCGAATCTTGTAAGTCTGAGCTTGCCGGAGCTGGCTCCTTCTTCGACGATATTGCAACATTCGATTGCTGCATTCTTTGCACGGAGGTAGTTGTTCTCTCCATCCTTTGCGATAGCCTGTCCTATCTTATAGGCGTTGTCGTAAGCAAGCACATAGCCCTGTGGGTCCCTGTATTTGTCAGAGAGCACAAGAATATCTCTGAGATCCTTTGCTTTTCCGGTCTGAAGGGCAACGTTCATCATGGAACAGTCGTATGCCAGGGTTTCGGACCAGCACTGGACAGTTGTACCGCCGAATTCACCGTGGTACTCTACAGACTCATTTGACCAGAGGTCACAGCATTGCATGACCAGGTTACCCATCAGATCAGAGTGGGCACAGGTTGAGGTCTTACCTTCCTGAGTTATTGGAACACCTGCAATGGCCTTTATGATGCTGTTCTCGTAACCGCAGTCCTTTCCAGGGCCAATGGCACCTGCTTCATATGCACAGAGGGATCTTGCTGCAGAGATTGCCCTTGCAACGATTGCAGTTGTGTGGGCAAGGTTCTTGTCAAGCAGGCCGCCTGCAATGAACATTGCAGTGTTTGCCTGTGCACAGTCAGTGTCACCAGCAGAAACAGTTCCGGTCTTCTTTGCAATGTCTGAAATGTCTTTCCAGACCATTTCCATATCCATGCTACCGAGTACACCTATTCCGAAGAGAATACCTGCAGTGTCGTTTCTTAGGATAGAGTAGTCGAAGATTTCCTTACCACCCATGCTCTCAACAGAAAGCAGGTCGGCACCATTCTTGGCAGCTTCTTCAAAAGCTTCCATAAAGGTGCTGTACTTGTCTCCTCTGAGCTGAAGGTAGTCACGGTCTTCACGGATATCACCAATCGTGTGGCGGAGTGCACATTTTATGCCATATTCATCATGATACTCTTCCATAATGGTCTTCTGGGCATGTGCAACAGCTCCTCCCCATTCAGGGTTGTTGGACATCTGCTGAACGTGTTCAGTTTCAAGCACAACAGAGGGAGCTCCGATTTGAACCATCCTTGACATAATGTCGGTGGTGATCCTCTCGTACTCTTTTATGAGCTTTTCTTTGGATGCGCCGGCTCCAGGTCTTGGGGCATAGTTGACTTCGGGGGATGTGTAACCTCCACCGATCTCAAGGCCAAGCCCTGCTTTTACAGGGAACTTTGAATTTCCGAAAATAAGTTCATCTGCGTTAGCGTAAGCCATTGAAGTGTATTTTTTTACCATTTTTGCTCCCTCCTCAGTGTTTGTGGAATTCCTCTCTTAATGCTGTTATATCTGTAGTACCTGCAACAATTGCATCAGCAATCTTGGGGGCATCTGCAGCTTCTTCACCATAAACTCCAAGTTCATACTGGGACACGAAGTCCTGGTTCACAGCACCGCCACCACATGCAAATGGGATCTTTATTCCCTTTTCAAGGAGCTTGTCATTAACTTCCTTAAATGCATACATGGTGGTTGTCATGAGGGCAGTACCTGTGAGCATCATCGGCTTCTCTTTTGCAACTGCAGCGATTACTTCGTCTACAGGAACATCTCTTCCAAGGTCAATTACCTCGTAGCCGTTTGCTCTCAGAAGGGCAGCAACAATGTTCTTTCCGATGTCATGGACGTCACCTTCTGCAACATGGCATACAACCTTGCCCTTTGGCTCAGGAACTTCGGTGGTCTGGCTCTTACAAAAATCGATACCTGCCAGCATCGCATCAGCGGACATCATAACGTTTGGCAGGAAAATGATACCATCGTCGTAGAGTTGGGTTACAACTCCCATTCCTACCATCAGGGCATCATCAATAAGGTCGATTGGCTTCTTGCCTGCATCGATTGCGGCTTGGAGTGCGTCAACCACATCATCTTCTTCACCCTCATAGATTGCTTTTGCAACCGTGTAGATGAGTTCATCTTTGGGATAAAGCTCTTCTGCTGCTTCGTCGGGGGTCATTTCTTTTTCAAGGGCGACGTTGTAGCGTACTAATATGCCATCGATGTCTTCCAGTTTCAAATCCAACATATTTTAACCTCCATTTAGTAATAGGATCTCGGATTGCTCAGATCGTTGACCCTGCAAGTTACATCTCCCTGAAGTTTTTATGCGTTTTTTACCGGACACTTTTTGAATACAATGTCAAGGAATTCGAAACCTCCAAGATCGAATCCCTTTCATTGAGGGGTTTGGATAACTTCCTTGTGGTGTACTGGTCATTCAATAGACTGGATTTTAATCCTTTTCTCCCATTTTTCAAGCTCTTTTCAATGGGATTTTAAGTTTCCAGGTTCAAAGCTCTTCTATTTTTTCTGTTTCCTGGCTAAAAGAATCTTTTTTTCCAGTTAATTCTGACAGGTGTACTTCCTTTATTATTCCGGGATGCACTTGCAAATCACATTTAGATTTTATTACATATACCTTCACCTATGCTAATTTTTGAATTACTATAATTTTATAATTCTCATCCCAATTTTCCCTGCAAGTGATTTTATAAAAGAGAAGTTTTTTTTAATCCTCATTAATTTAAACAATGGGATCAAAATTTATTGGTTGATTGTTCTCCCTTTAAGGAGATTTTTGATTGCAGAGAGTGAAGATATGGAGGTTTTTATTTTAAGTGCAGAGGTTATCAAGTAGATTTGTTTTTATTGGAAATTTGAAACAGGCAAAATGAAGTGATTAAAGTTCATTTTTTAGGGAACACAAGTGAAATTAAAGTCCTTTTCAGTTATTCCCACAAATTTTCCTATTTTCTTCCTGTGAGAAAGACGTGAGAACTTCCGGATCTCAGAGCTTTTAATAGCCCTTAAGTTCATTCATACTCGATTTTTTTTGCCGTTTTTCAACTTTTTTTGAACAGAGGCGAACTATTTCCCTTACAGTTTATTCTGTCTCTGTCTTTACTTTCTTCCTAAGCAGATTTCTTTGTAACTGTTCGAAATTCTGCTGCTAATCTAGATTCAGGTTTCTTCAAATGGCTGAAAAGAGTAATTTTTCTCTTTCTCTGAAGTTTCCCTTCAAGACAAGGGCCGTTGACCTTTTATTATATATAATCTTTTCGCATGTTAGGTCACGATTGTCCTATACTGGAAACTCTCTTCCTTCCAGAGTTTAATCCTTCCCGAAGGATCGTGGTATAGATCGTTCTTGTTTTCTAGTTCCCCAAAGGTTCAATAAAGAAGTCCTAGATTCTCAAGCTCTGTCTTTATGACCCTCCGGCCTTCCTCGCAGTCTTCAGGAGATTTGCCACCTGTGATTACCAGCTTTCCAGAGCTGAATATGAGCACTACTACCTTAGGAGCTTCAAGCCTGTAAACAAGCCCAGGAAATACTTCTGGCTCGTACTCGACATTCTCCATTCCAAGGGCTATAACAAGAGCGTTCAGGTTCACATTTGTCTTCAGATCGGCTGAGGCTACAATGTTCTGAATATGAATCTTGGGTTCTGGATCTATCTTCTCGCAACCTATAATTTTGAGCGTGTCAGCCAGATTGATTATAGCCGTACAAGCATTTTCAATGTTCTTGGCTCCGGTGCAGACTACTTTACCAGAAGTGAATATTAGAAAGGCAGCCTTAGGATTATCAATTCTGTAGACTAAGCCGGGAAACTTCACTTTGTTATATTCTGCTCTCTCTAGCTCAGCCTCTATTTTTTCCAGATCGAACTCTTCTGCCAAGGTGGTGGATGCCACCACATTCTCTATAGTTACTGTGGACTCCATGCAACACATATCTTAAATGTACTATAGATGTGATTGTCGGTTAAGACAGAAAATGGTTTAAAAGCGGTGTGTATTAAACAAAATGTATAAATCAAACGTTATAATCATTGAAAAATCGGTCTATTTATATTGATTTCAACCTAATAGACTGAAAAATGACTTTGATTTCGGAAGAGACGGAGAATTCGATCACAGGAAGATTACGAGTTGTACTCCAAGTGCCCTGGAATGGAGCAACAAGTTGGTTCAGTACTATATAGGTAGTTTTACGAAGATCAATTATAACTACAACGGTTAATTAAATTAGGAAGATTAATTAAAAAGGTGAGGAAAATAAATTTTGCCTCACTAAAAACTATAAAGGTTAACTAAATTAGGAAATTCCTTTCTCTTAGTCTTTGCTTTTGATATTCGAAACTCTCTGTACGTGCGCCTGATCCCCATGCTTATGCTTTTCATGGTGCTCATGTTCGTGGTTATGTTCCGGCTCGATTTTATTAACATTTATTTGCTTTCTCTCAAAGACTTCCTGTACCGAACTATTTACAGCAGCTTTAACAGCTTCCTTGTCAACGTTTGAGACTGCTGAAAGTATTTTGAGGGTAGGGGCAGCTCCTTCCTTTGATTTAATTACATCTTCCTGGGGTTCTTCGTAATATACTGTAACGCTCTGTTTCACGGTTTCTGATCCGTTGTCCAGGAAAAGTTTAATGTGTCCTACGAATTCAGGATTTAGTTGAAGTACCTTAGCTTTTATTGTGTTCATCAGTTCGGTTGTCAATTCCCTGGCAGCTTCGGTACTGAAATCCCCGTTTTCAACCGCAAACTCTGCAGAATAACTGCCTACTTTTGAGGCTTCGATCGAACTTTCGGTCTCCTGTGGTGCAGAAGGTTCGGTTTTAGAAGATTTTGCTTCAAAGGGTTCAGTTTTTTTAGTTATTTCAGCTCTTGGAGCTCTTTCTGATAATTCTTCAAGATCCGGAAGCACTATTCGCATGAAATTCTCAAAGCTTTCGCCTGTGTCCTTTCCTGAAAGCAAGACTACCTTGGCTTTTGGATTCAGTTGCTGGACCGAGGCTTCGAGGATTGAAAGTCGGATAGGTTCTATCAGGTCTATCTTATTTATTCCGAGAATTTCCGCATCAATGATCTGCCTCATGGCAAATTCTTTTACTTCTTTCATCAGGTGCTTGAAACGACTGCCGTCAATCAGGGTCACAAGAGGAGCGATTCTCACTTCTTCGCCTAGGTTCATAAGCTCGACTTCGTTCCTGATAACATGTGGAAAAGCAATTCCTGTGGGCTCGATCATTATAATGTCTGGCTTATATTCTTTTACAAGGAGGTTCATTGTTGTCCTTAACCCTACTTTCAGGGAACAGCAGATGCATCCGCTTGTGATCTCTTTCGTATCGAATCCAAACTTCTTTATTACATCTCCGTCGATGCCGACTTCCCCGATCTCGTTCACGATAATGGCAACTTTTTTACCTTTCTCGGCCAGGTATTTGCCCATATTAATAATAGTGGTGGTTTTCCCGCTTCCCAGAAATCCCCCCACCACAACGACCTGCACGTTTTTTCCTCCCTTGGTATCTTCTTGCTTATTGATTACTGCTTATTAACTGCTACTTGCTTATTAGTTACTGCTGCTTGCTTATTGCTATCGGTTATTGCTTATTTCTTCTTTATTCGTTTTTAGTCTCAATAAGCTTACCCTTTTTACTTTCCTGAAACTGTCAAATTTTCCCATTTAAATCTGTCATCAGGGCAGGCGTGCAGACAGCGCTGACAATTTGCCCCATCACAAAGGTCAGTCCTTATTTTCACGGCTCCATTTTCTTCCATTCTCAGGGCTCCGTTAGGGCAGACCTTTACGCACTTATGGCAGCCTTCACATTCCTTAATTATCATGGTAAGGTAAGTCCCGACCCTTTCAAGTACTTCAAGCCCTTCTTCTCCGAGTTCTGGAATATCCCTTTCAACCTGGCGGTCAATTTTGATAATAGCAGACGGTTCGCCAATTATAGGTAGTTTTTTCTTTTTCAGGAACTTCTGAAGCATCTTGAAAGCCATGCCTTCGTTCCAGTAAGCAAGTTCCAGCATATAAGCTTCCTTAAAAGCTTCGGAGGTTGCAAACATTACATGAGTGCCCACTATTTCCTTTGAAATTGCCTGTAGTTCCCAGAGCCTGTCTTCAGAGAGCAGGATTTCTTTGGCAACGGTCAGGGAAGTATTTCCTATCTGGGAAACATAACTCACATTGTAAGGGATCATTCCCACTTTATGTGCCTTTGCAGCATCCATATAAGTGCCTGCCGCACCTGACATGTGAGCGGTTTGCAGTTCTTCTATGTCTATGCCTGCAGCGGCACAGAGTGTAATATGCCCGGCTCGAATTGCTCCTATGGCTCTCCCTGCTTCAATAAGGTCTTTATTCGTGAATTTTATTCCGTCCTGGAGGTGGATAACGCCACCCGGGGTCTGAATCTTTGGCAGCGTGATTAATTTATTTCTTATGCCTGCCTCTATAAGGGCAATAACTCCAGTACCTGTGATGCCTTTTGCAGTGAGTTCCCCTTTTTCCACGACTTCCCCTGTTTTAGGATTTACAAGGTCTCCCCTGGTAGCTTTCATGTCACGATCAAGTACGTAGCAGCGCAGGTTTTCTCCCTCAAATTCCACATCAGAGATTGTATGGGGGGAAGCAATGGACCCGTATTCTATCTCCTGACCTTCGAGAGCGGGACCTGCGGCAGCCGAACCTGTGTATATAACGCCATTTGCTTTAAGAGCCATTTCGGCATTTGTTCCGTAGTCAGTTGCAATCGCGATCTCATTACTCTCAATCATGCCGGCCTTTACAATAAGAGCAAGCGCGTCGGCTCCGACTTCGTGTTTAATTGCCGGGGGTACAACTAGTTTACAGTTTGTAGCTTCTTCAAATCCCTCTATCTCGGCCAGAGGTATTATGCGGGCATCCCTGTTTTGCTCTTCTATGTGGTATTTTTGCTTTTTACGCTCCCCGGCGTATGCCAGATCCTCGATTGGAATACCCTGAAAGATGGAAAGCTGAATTGGATTTCCGCAGATTGCGAATTTTTCCATTTCTGCAAGACTCACTCCAAGTTCATCAAGAATGTTCTTTACTGCGGTTGCTGAGAGCCCGTGAGCTTTATCAAGCCCATAATGGATTGCAAAGTCAAGATGGTCCATTACATTTGCTCCGGGCAGGGGGTTTCTCAGCGTTATGACGGTTTTCTTAATCTCACCGGTCTCTAAGTCAATTTTTTGGGCTCTAAAACCGCTGGTTCCCAAGTCAATTGCAATTCCTGTTCTCATATCTTAACCTCCTCCAAAAAAGTTTAAGATTCTTTAACTGATTTACTTCATATATTTTGAATTTTATAACTTTGAATGTTCAATAAATTTAAATAAGTCTCTGCTAAGTAAATTATGAAGCTATTTATCCTGAATCATTTTTTGGATTAATGCTCCTCAACTCACAACCTTTAAGGTCCTGGCTCTAGAGTATACACTCCGGCTACTAAAATTAAAAAATATGAAAATGGAACACAATTCTGCAGAAGACCTAAATGATTTAGAGTTCCGGAATGTGCTCGTGAAAAAAATAAAGGATTTTATTGCCTTTTCAGGCGTAGAATTCGTCTCTTGCTGCGACCATGGCTTTAATATTCTCGAGAGGGGTCATGGGTGCAATACCACAGCCTGGTGCCAGTACATCGACTCCACCCTCAAGAGCTTCTTTTGCTTCAGCTTTTATCTTGTCAATAGGTCCAGGCAGCAGAGTGAAAGGACTGGAAATATTTCCTACTAACCTTGCTCTGTCTCCAATGAGTTCCTTTCCTACTTTTGCGGTGCCGATCTTTTCTTCTACGCTGAGCCCTTCAAAACCGCAGTCTGCCATATCACTGAGGATTGCGTTAACTTTTCCACAGATGTGAAGTACAGTCACGGAGTTAACGCTGGCGGAAAACTTCTGTAACCTTGACTGGAGGAACTGTCTGAAACTGTCCGGGCTCATGAGGTCAGGGGAAGCTACAGGGTCTGCAATCGCGATAACATCTGCACCGGCTTCAACCATTGCGTTTGCATAAATGATTGCAGCTTCTGTGGAGAGATCAAGAGCCTGTTCGAAGAGGTCAGTTTTCTTAATGGACCATTTCATGAAAGATTTTACACTTACCAGGTCAGAAGCGATTGTAATCGGGCCTTCCATACCTCCGATAATTGGCACATCAGGACCTACTTTTTCCCTGACAATCTTAATGGCTTCAAGTACTGCTGGAATTCTGCCTCTCTGCAGGAGGTCTGTGGGGATGGCTGCGTCATCTAGACTCTTGGGGTAGGGGTGGGCTACGACAGAAGGCTGCCTGTTCTTGGTACCCATGTTGATTTCACAGCCCATTGCTTCAACGAGCACGGTAAGACAGTAGGGAAGTCTTACAGCTTCAAGTCCGCTGAGCTCATAGTTGGCAATTGCCAGCTTTGCCATAAGTTCAGGGTTTGTGTGGGCTTCAGGCCAGGCAGCTCCTACTTCATCCATAAGTTCTACAATTCCTGTCTGGGTCACGGAACAAACAGGTACTTTGTCAACAGGCTTGCCTTCAAGGGCAGCTAATAGTCTCGTTTTAAGTGTAAATTCGCTCATAAGTTATACCTTTTTTATTTTCTCGATTTATGGCTCTGTAGAAATTCTCTGAAATAAAGAATTTTAATTAATTTGAACTGAATAGCTTTACCTGTTTTTACTTTCTTATTTTCAGCCTATTGTAGCTGATTTAGATAGGGTTTTCTACAAAGCTCGATTTACATCTATTTTTATTATTATTATTTTAATATCTACTTGTCAATATTATATAGACCTTTTCAATTCAAAATGTTTCACTCTCTGGAAAGGAATTCCAGAGTCTTGAAACACAGTTAAAAATCATAGGTCTAGCCTAGAAACACAGTTAAAAATCATAGGTCTAGCCTAAGAATTAATAATATTTTTTATTCTTTTTTCTGCCTCTCCCGAGCAGATGTGAAGATCCTGGTAGCAAAAACATTCTCAGGCTCCTTACACTTATATTAAAATGTAGATATTTCTTTTAGCTAACAACTTATAAAAGCTATTTGTCAGGAATTTTTTTTTAATATTTTTTTAATAAACCTGGTCATAATTTTTGACTTCATTGTTCTATATTTTTGTGCTAATCTAGTTGCCTACCTTTTTTCACTTTATCACGGTAATAGATCACATCTGATCTGGTATGTATCAAACGTCATTTCCTCTCTTACTTTAGATTTCAAAATGGTTTTCAGCTCCCATGTCAAGCTTCTTATTCTTATATTACATTGAATCACACAGGGATTCAATGGGGAAGAATCTAACTGGCGGCAACGGCAAGATTTGTTCTCCCCAGGGGAACGAACATAGTATTCCGATTACAGAATTTTTTGAAGAACTAAACGTTGACGAAAACGGGCTTAGCGAGCAGGAAGCTTCCAGTAGGCTCAAAGAATGTGGAGCCAATATTCTCGAAGAAACAGGAAAAGAGAGCATAATAAAGAAATATCTTCGGCAATTCCGGAATTTATTCTCCATCCTGTTGACTGTAGGAGCCATTCTATCTCTCATCGGAGAATACCTTGATCCCGGGCAGGGAAATTTGTATATAGGAATTGCTCTCGTAGGCGTTGTAATTCTCAATGGAACTTTTACATTTATACAGGAATACCAGGCTGAAAAAACAATGGAAAGCTTTCGGCAGCTTCTTCCACCCCATGCCAGAGTTCTGAGGGAAGGTAAGGTAAGAGATATTCTGGCATCAGAGCTTGTTGTAGGGGATATTATTCTTCTTGAGGAAGGAGATAAGGTTCCTGCCGATGGACGCTTGATTGAGACTAACGCTCTAAAAGTTGATAACTCAGCCATTACCGGCGAATCAGAACCTCAACTTCGATCTTTGGAGTACACTCATCCAAATATGTTAGAATCCAGAAACATGGTTTTCTCAGGGACTCTGGTACAGAGTGGAAACGGGAAGGCAATCATTTTTGGAATAGGACATAATACCCAGATTGGAAGCCTTGCAACTCTCACACAACAGACCTCAGGCGTGGATACTCCTATCCGAAAAGAACTCAACCATTTCATAAAGGTTATATCCGCGATTGCTGTGATTATGGGAGTAATCTTTTTTATACTTGCATTTTTTCTTCAGAATGTATTTCTTGCAAGCCTTATTTTTGCCATTGGAATTATAGTTGCCAATGTTCCCGAAGGACTTTTACCCACAGTTACTCTTGCCTTGAGCCTTGCTTCCAGAAGAATGGCTTCGCAGAATGCTCTCATAAAACAGCTGGAATCAGTAGAAACTCTAGGTTCGACTACTGTCATCTGCGCTGACAAAACTGGGACTCTAACTCAGAACAGGATGGCAGTTAATACTCTTATGATCGGTTTTCAATGCCTTGTTCTTCAATACTCTCTCAGTTCTCTGAAAAAAACTGCAACGCAGGAGACAGAAGAAAGTAAAAACAAGGTTGCTGCTGAAGAAATTGCAGATTTAGGAACAGAAGGAGTTTGCATTACAGAAAAACCTGTATGGGATCCTGAAAAATTGTCATCTGTTTTCATAAGAGTTGCAGGCCTTTGCAATAATGCGGAACTTAGTGAGTCACCTCCAGGGTATACCGGTGACCCGACTGAAGGAGCACTTCTTGTTTTTGCAAATAGTATAGAAGATATAAAAAAACTCCAGAGTGATTATCCAAGGTTAGAAGAGTTCCCTTTTGATTCGCGTACCAAAAGAATGGAAGTTATCTGCCGGACTCCTGAAGGAAAACTTGAAGTTTATCTCAAGGGTGCCCCGGAAGTAGTTGTGAAAATGTGCAGTTTATCCTTAGATTCAGAAATCAGGAAATTGGATGAAAATAAGCAACAAGAGCTTCTTGATCAGCATCTTAGCCTTGCAAAAAAAGGAGAACGGGTTATTGCCCTTGCGTACAGGCAGATAGAAGAGCTAAAGGAATATACAGAGGATTTTATTTTCTTGGGATTTGTAGGAATTGTAGATCCTCCACGCCCTGAAGCCAGAGAAGCTATTGCAAAATGTCATACAGCCGGGATCAAAGTTGTCATGATCACAGGTGATCACCCGGTTACTGCAGAGTCAATAGCAAAGGATGTAGGACTTGCAAATGCTGGAAACCTTGAGATTATTACCGGAGACGAGCTGGCTACGCTCTCAAACGCAGACCTTGCTTCAAGATTAAAAAATCCGAGCATTGTGTTTGCCCGTACTTCTCCTGTACAAAAGCTGAAAATCGTACAGCTTTTCCAGGCCGAAGGGGAAATCGTTACCATGACAGGTGACGGAGTCAACGATGCTCCTGCAATCAAGAATGCGGATATGGGAGTCGCTATGGGCAGCGGCACAGATGTTGCTCGTGAAGCTGCGGATATGATACTGCTTGATGATAATTTTGCTACTATTGTGAACGCTATAGAGGAGGGCAGAACTGTTTTTGATAACATAAAAAAGTTCATTGTGTATATTATTACCCACACTATTCCTGAAGTTCTACCTTATATAGCTTTCATCCTTTTTGCCCTGCCTCTTCCTATGCCAGTACAGCTTATTCTGGCAATTGATCTTGGTACAGATATGTTGCCTGCGCTTGCTCTTGGGGAGGAAAAAGGAGAAGAGGATATTATGAAAAGACCTCCAAGACCCAGAACTGAAAAACTATTAACTCCTCAGGTGCTCCTTACAGCTTATGGGATAAAAGGACCCATAGAAGCTATTGCAGGCTTTTTTTGCTACTTTGCTGTACTTTTTGAAGGGGGATGGAATTTTGGCGAGCAGCTTGCAAACAACAATCTCCTTTATATGCAGTCAATAACTGCTTTCTTTTCCGCAGTAATTATATGCCAGATTGCTAATGTTTTCGCTTCCCGAACCCGGTTCCAGTCAGTATTCACACTGGGATTATTTAGTAATCGTATGGTTCTGGTAGGGATTGCAACTGAACTCATAATTCTCGCATTAATTATCTGGAATCCGTCGGCAAACCTTATTTTCAATACTCATCCCCTTGATCTCAGATATCTGCTCTTTGCTATTCCTTTTGCAATTTTATTGCTCGGAGTCGACGAATTAAGAAAATATCTACTGAGAAGAAATGTAAGCTGGGTAACCAGATACCTTAAGTGGTAAATTAAAGTTGAACTGTCAGATTCCTTTAATAGCGAACTAAATCTGATCATCCAGTTCTAATTGTTAAATCAAATGGGCACTAAAATATTTCCTTCTATATGAAAATGTTTAACCATGAATCTTATTTTTGTTTTCTAAATTCAGTATTATTTTATTATTAATTACTTTTTATGCCTAATTATTTTAATAAAGTGAATTATAAGTTATTAATTGAGAAATAGGAACTATTAACCTCTTATTTTATATCCAGAAATATAATTTATTATGAATACTCATTGAAAACTTTTATATAGATTCCAATTTATTTCATCTGTTACTATTATCTTATACACTTCCCTGCAGACCCTAATCAAGATCCTAGCCTACATCCTGACCCATCCTATCTCCAGGCTTAATTGACCTGAGACCTGGCAACGAGCTTAAAGAATGAACGTTAGTAGAAAGATCCTTGTTATTATCTATATCATCTTTGCTCTCCTCATTTCAGTTGTTATTTTTGCGTCCCAGAGCATTCTTGATTCCAGTTTTTCCGACATGCAGGAAAAAGAGGCAGCTGACAATGCAGAAAAGGTAAAGGACATAATTGACTTTCAGATTCTACAGCTTGAGGAGGTCAATTCTGCTCTCTCTTCAAGAGATGATGTTAGGGCTTTAATGTTCAATCAACAGCCTCAAAATCTCAATGGAACTACATTCGGTGACATTTTTTCCATTAGTGGGTGTGATTTTATTTTTCTTGTAAATAATTCAGGATATATTGTATATTCTGAAATTTCGGACTCTGAGCCCTCTACTAATGCTTCCACTCTTAACGTTTCCCCTCTTCTCGAAGTCCGTCAGAGAATTAATGACGGCAGTTTCCTCTGTAAAGGGGCTGAAACTCCTTTAAAAGGTCTGTTCCTACTGGAAAACGGCCCTATAGTAATCTCCAGCCAGCCTGTGCTCGCTACACCCGAGAATAAAGAAAGTTCAGGTACAATCATTCTTGGAAAATATCTTGATTCAAGCTTTATAGAATCTGACCAAGAAAATACAGGAATTGCATTTACGTTTTACAGTTTTAACAATGCACCGTCGGATTTTCAGCAGGCTTTTTTTGAAAATCCTGGTCCAAACTTTATATATACGGTAACCGGAGAACGCGTTACCTGTTATTCCATGCTTGAGGATCTTTCTGGAAGCCAGGCTATTGTAATCCAGACTGATGCAGACAGCAATATCTATGCCGAGAGTCAAAAGGCTCTTCGATACATAGTGTTTTTCCTTTTGTTCGCAGGCCTTATTATTGGGGCAAGTTGCAAGTTTCTCCTTGATAAGGAAGTCTCATCCCGAATCGTTGCAATTAATAATTTTGTGGAGAAAGTAAGACTGAATGAGAATTTCTCCGGAAGATTTTCTATGGATGGGGATGATGAGCTCTCAAGGCTGTCTGAAGGAATAAACCAGACCCTTGACCGCCTGAGAACTACTTCTGATGAGTTTAAAGTCCAGGAACATGAAAAAAAGCTAATCCTTGATTCTCTCAGTGAAATTGTAATCTTTATGAATTCTGAATTGGAAATTATCTGGTTAAATAAAGCAGCTCTTGACCACATGGGCATGATGAATATGGATAACGTTCTCGGGCGCCATTATCAAGATCTGCATATTTTATATAAAGAAAACTTGAGCAAATCTCCTGTACTGAAAGTACTAGAATCCGGGAATGAAGAGTTTGGGGAAGTAGTTACACAGGACGGGAAGGTCTGGATGGTAACTGCAATTCCTATAAAGAACGAAGACGGCAAGATTACCGGAATTCTGAAAACAGGGCTTGATATTACCGCACACAGGCATTCGGAAGAAAAATTAATTCAGGCAAAATTAGAAGCTGAAGAAGCGAATAACTCTAAGAGCGAATTCCTTGCAAACGTGAGCCATGAGTTGAGAACCCCTCTGAATTCCATTATAGGCTTTTCGGATATTCTTCTTGAGAAGGTTTTCGGAGAGCTTAACGAAAAGCAATTCCGATACGTAAGCAACATTTCTACCAGTGGGAAACATTTGCTGGTACTTATAAATGACATCCTCGATCTCTCAAAAGTGGAAGCCGGGAAAATGGAGCTTCACTACAGTGAATTTTCGATCGATTCTGTTTTCGAAGAAGTCAAAGCCGTTCTCTCTCCTCTTATACAGGTAAAATCTCTTGAAGTAACTTTTAATATCGAGTCCAATTTTAAAACTCTTGAGGCCGATAGAGGACGCTTAATTCAGATTCTTTACAACCTTGTAAGCAATGCAATAAAATTTACTCCAAACGGTGGAAAGGTCTCGATATATTGCAAAAAAAGTGGGAACAGGGCACTTATTTCAGTCATAGATACCGGTATAGGCATTTCTGCTGAAGACCAGGTAAAGCTTTTCCAGCCTTTTACCCAGCTCGATGCATCAACAACACGGCAGTATTGCGGCACAGGGCTTGGGCTTGCTCTTGTGAAGAAAATCGTGGACTTGCATCAAGGAGATGTCTGGGTTGAGAGCGATCCTGGAAAGGGCAGTAACTTTACCTTTGCACTTCCTCTCAGGAAACCATTGGAGCTCAGGAAAGCCAGCGAGATTGGACTCGAAGATGTAATCATAGAATTTGAGATGAGCAAAGCAGCCGCCCTTTCCGTAAAAGAAAATATAGAGGATTTGCAGGAGGAAATAGAGCTTCCCGAAATCTGTCTTCCTGAAAAGGGAGATACTAAGCAAGAACTTATTCTGATAGTTGATGATGACAAAAGTTCCAGTGAACTCCTCTCCGTTATCCTTAAAGACGCAGGATATAGTGTAGCTCTCCTTTATAGTGGGAAAAGAGTTTTAGAGGTTACAAAGAGCCTGAAACCCGATATTATTACCCTGGATGTCTTCCTACCGGATACTAATGGCTGGCTTGTCCTGAGGCAGCTAAAGAATGACCCTTACACGGCTTCCATACCTGTGCTTATTATTTCCATGACCAACAATAACGAGTTTGGAATTGCCCTCGGAGCAACCTACTCCTTTGCAAAGCCGGTAAAAAGAATTGAACTGGTAAATTCTCTCCGAGAAATTACCGGGAAGTTTCGGTTCGAATATCCTAAAGTTCTTATAGTAGATGATGATGAAAATACTGTAGAACTGCTAAGTTCGATGATTGAGCCTGAGGGCTACGAGGCTATAAAAGCTTACAGCGGAAGAGAAGGATTGCAAAAGCTTTTCTCTGAGCCGCAGCCTGATATTCTGATTCTTGACCTCATGATGCCGGAAATTAACGGATTTGATGTTATATCCAGCATGAGGGCCGATGTACGCACAAAAGATATTCCTCTTATTGTATGCACTTCCGGAGAGCTTACCGAAAAGAATCTCGAAGAATTGAACAGTGAGCTGAAAGGGCACCTTATTTCTATTCTGAAAAAAGGCACTTTCGGAAGAAAAGAGTTAATTAATAGAATAGAACAATTAGTTATGCTGAAGAGGCGTAATGATGAAAAAGATCCTGATTGTCGAAGATAATCCCATGAATATGGAACTAATTCTGGACCTTCTGGAATTCTCTGGATATAACATAACTAAAGCCGAAGACGGGATAAAGGCTCTAGAACGCCTTGCTGAAAAAAAATTCGATATTATTCTGCTGGATATGCAACTTCCGAAGATGGATGGACTTGAGGTTCTCGATCAAATTAAGAAAAATCCTACGACTGCAGATATCCCCGTCATAGCAGTTACAGCTCATGCCATGAAAGGCAGTGAAGAACATTTCATAGAAATGGGCTGCGTGGATTATGTCTCCAAACCCATAGATATCCACAAGTTCAGGGCGATGATCGATAAATATCTGGGAGAAGACTCATCTTAACTTCAGAAGGATAATTAACTTCAGAGGGGCTGGTTATAGTTTCTCTTTATAATTTCTCCAATTGTATGGATTGGTCTTTATAGTACAAAAAAAGTTCTTCACACCATTTAAGTGCGCTCTCGTCAAAACTCATCAGGCGTTGATGGTCAAATTTTCCCTTTTTGTCGAAAAGCACAAGTGAGCAGAAACGCTCTGTCACTACATCTTTGAGGGTTACATTTTTGTCACAAATGTAAATTTCAACATTTTTTGATTCTACAAGAAATTTCAGATCCTCATAGTAATCCGCTTTCATCCTCTCAAAAACGGGTTCTGTGAGGATAAGACATATTTCAGCTCCTTTTTTTGCAAGTTCCAAGTACATTTCAACATGGAGAGGATTGAAATATGAAAGAAACATCTTTATGCGCCTTGACTCAAGAAGGTTACTTCTAAAATCTTCAGGTATTTCAAAAAGCCGGTTAAGGTCTGGTTCAAGCATGAAGTAGTTCCCTAATTCATCAATCCTGTTAAGGAGTGATTCGGGAATTGCGGTAAAGTCATGGTTTATCCAATAATCGTAATTCTCCTCAAAAACCCTGACGGTATTCAGCAAAGGCCCCATCTTTTCAACTACTATCTCTCCCATCCCCGAGAGCCTATAGGTGTTTCTATCGTCCTGTACTATCAGGCGTCCCTCTTTTAATTTCTTGATCTGGGGCATGATCGATGTCGAGTTGACGTTGAGGGCGGTTTTTATTTCATCTCCGGTCTTTGGCCCTTCTTCTAGCAGAAGTAATACATCCTTCCTTTTTTCTGAAAGAAACGCCAGATCAATAAGTGATATTTTCATTTTGTTCCATCTCCCCGGGAAATTTTTAATTTTAGAAGAGATATTTCCCCTTTATTTCTTTTCAGAAAGCGGCCTGAGTTAGCAAAAATTCTTTTTCTCTCCAGAAGAACTTTAAAGGAATTTCTCTCAACATTACTGCGCTACTTTTTAATTGATCCTTTATATTTTTTTCCAAAAAAAAACTTATTTTTTCCCGTAGCTAATACATAACCCACATATTTTGAGGTTGATTTTTTTCGGAGGAGGATTTTTTTGCTTTCTTCCAGTCTTTTGAACCGGTATCGAATCTTTTTGCTTAAGAGGTAGTACTTTGTCATTTTCAAGATCGTGTCTATAAGGTACTCTACAAAGCTCCAGGTTCCACCCATCGCTTCTGCCATGTATTTTGTCTCTTGAAGGTACCGGATATGTTTGTATATTCTTACATTAACATCTTTCAGGCCTGCTCTTTGAAGTTCTTCTTTCCATTTTTCAGGTGGCAACGGGGAAAAAGGAAGCCCTGTTATTTCTCCAATTATTTTTTTCGGCTTGATCAATTTCTTTGGCGGCTTTAGCAGGAATCTCCTTTTCTCTATACATTTAGTTTATCCCTACATAAGCCCTCGGCCTCAGAACCCTTGCGAATTCTTTGAAAGCTCTTTCACTATCCAAAAACTGGGACGCAAACTCTGTTCTCAAGGCGTCGAAAGTTTCTGCTTCAAAGGGGAGGGCATGAGCATCCCCTACTCTGAATTTTGCTTTATCTGAAACTTTCTGTCTTTTTGCCTTTTCTTTTGCTTTCTCAATCGAAAGTTCCTCAATATCAATTTCTACTACCTCACAGCCGATTTCTCTAGCAAGGTAACAAGCAGAAAAACCGGTCCCACATCCAGCCATCAGGACTTTTTTCGTAGAGTCAATCCTACACAATTCAGCAAGTTTTTTGGTAGAGGTAAGGTCACCTACATGATAATAGGGCACTCCCAGATAACTCATAAAGTCGTAATATCCCAGAGATTCAACCTGTTTAACTGAAAGTTTTAGTTCTCGGTGTGAAATGTCTCTCTCGGCCTGCATATCCAATCTGCCATTTTCTAAAATCATTTAATATTCTAATGATTTCAGTTTTCATTTTCCTTATTTTTTACTAGGGCAAAGATCCCACGCAGAATTTCTTTCGGAGAGGGAGGGTTCCCAGGAATTTTTATATCCACAGGCAGGATTTTGTCAACTCCTCCAAGTACGGCATAAGAGCCTTTGTAAATCCCGCCATTGCAGGCATCGTCTCCGACTGCGATCACGAATTTCGGGGAGGGCATGGCTTCATAAGTTTTTAGAACGGCTTTGGCCATATTCAGGGTGACTGCACCTGTAACCAGCAGGACATCAGCATGCCTTGGAGAAGCCACAAAAGAGATCCCGAATCTTTCAACATCATAATGCGGGGCTCCGAGGTTTGAAATCTCAAGCTCGGTTGAATTGTCACTGCCTGAATCCAGTTCGCGGATTGCAAGGCTGTGCCCGAAAACTTTGTTAATTTTCGCTTTCATTTCGGAGCCGAGAGCGTCAAGTTCAGTGTCTGAAAACTTAAATTCTTCCGTTACTTTTGGGCGGAAAACATACATCAGAGGATTTACCATTCATTTCACCTCAGAGGTCGGTTCCTGCATAGGAAAGATTAAGGCTCTTATTGATCAAGGGGAAATCAGGAACAATATTCCCGAGCACTGCATGTTCTATGGACTGCCAGTTGCAGAAAGAAGCAGTTCTCACCTTGTAGCGGTCAATTAGCCCGTTCCTGATATAAACCCAGTGCAGGTTCTGTCCCCGTGCAGCTTCAACCATTGAAAGGGCGTACCCATCAGGGATATTTGAAATCGCAAACCCTGTATTTTCGGCGGTAATTGCGCCTTTCGGAATTAACGCTATAAGCTTCTGGATCAGGGAAACTGAGTTCAGAACTTCTTCGGCTTTAACCTCAAACCTGGAAAGGACATCGCCTGCGGTTTTAATCGATCTTTCCGGAGGTATGTCTTTGTATATACCATATGGATGGTCAAGCCGGACATCATAAGAAGTCCCAGCCGCCCGGGCAATAGGGCCTGTAAGATTAAGCGGAGCAATCAGTTTCTTTTTCAAAATCCCGGTTGTTGAAAACCTGTCAATAATGGAAGAGGAAGCATGGACAGCTGTAATCGCGGATTCTAATTGCGGTACGAATGTTTTCAAATAAAGGTTGAGTTTTGAAAGAGCCTCGCCTGAAATCTCCTTTTTTACACCTCCTAGATCTATGACGTTTCTCATAAATCGGGAGCCTGTAAGAAACTCGTTTTGCCTGAAAATATTTTCACGGAAGATTAGGAAAGGCGTTGTCATTGTCGGGAACCCTATATCGGTAATCATGCCCGAGAGATCACTCATATGCGAGTAAATACGTTCCAGTTCTAGAAAAATAGCCCTTAAATAGCTCGCTCTGGTCGGAATCTCGATTCCCGCAATTTTTTCGACGGCCGTGCAAAAGGCAACTGCATTGGCAACGGTTTCATCCCCACTTATGACTTCAGCAATCGGGACACAGGCAGAAGGGCTTTTTCCCTCGGCAAGTTTTTCTATTCCCCGGTGTTTGTAAAAGAGCCGGATTTCAAGATTAAAAATATGCTCTCCAATCACGCTGAACCTGAAATGCCCAGGCTCAATAATTCCTGCATGAACAGGCCCGACCGGGATCTGGTACACGCCTTCGCCCTCTACCTGTTTGAAAGGATATGCTTCCTCCGGGTCTTCGACACTCTGGATTTTTTCATTTTTAAAGGATTTTAGGAGAGGGTGAAAGCCTTCTGGATATGCCTCATGTAAAAAGAGTCTTCTTTTGTCAAAAGCATCCGTAAATTCTATTCCAAAGCCATCCCGGACCTCACGTTCGTACCAGCAGGCTGAAGGGAAAACCGTGGCAATAGAAGTAGTTTCCATCCTGACAAACCGCATAAAAGCAAATACATCAGTAAAACCATTAAGCCTGAAAATATAAAAAAGAGTAAAATCAGGGCTTTCCTCAAAATCCTGGACACAGAACAGGCTTATCAGCACAAAACCCTTCTCGGGAAGCGAAAGTACGGTTTTTAAAAACTCTTCTTCTCCAAGAGGAATATAATATTCATTGTTTTTTCCCCTCCTGATTTGTGGCTTTTTGCCTGCAATGTTGACGATTAAATCCGTAGCGTACTGAGTCGCCAGAAGTGTAGAATTCACTGGAATCTGGTAATCCTCTCTTAATTGCAGGCCTGCCGGGATTAGGGAACTTACTGTGTTTTTGTTTGAATTCATCATCTCTTTGCCTCCCATTTACAGGTATCCAAGTTCATACACGATTACGTTCAACAGGTTTTCCAGAGGTTCCGGAAAGAAGACTCCAAGGGCCAGAATCATTAAAAGAATGGATAATATTGGAAATTTCATACCACTTCGGACTGTATAGGGAAGAAGTGGAGTTTCCAGACTTTCGGTTCCGGTTTCTTTTGAGCTCCGGGTAAAGGCTTCGATTAAAAATCTTGCAAATGCAGCTGATGCAATGACCAGAAGAAGAAGAACTGCAAAGACAAGAGATTTAGAAAACCCGAAGGCTTCCAGCAGGATAAAGAATTTGGCCGAAAAAATCGGGAAAGGAGGCATGCCTATGATTGCAAAGCTCCCAATAACGAAGCCCCAGCCTGCAATTGGCTGGAGTGAAAAAACGTCTCTGATATCCTGAATCATATTACTTTCATACTGCCTGTGCAGAATGCCTGCCGAAAAGAAGAGTGAGGCCTTGGTCAACGAGTGAGCAAGGATGTAAAAAAGCGCCCAGAAGAGAGCAAGAGGCGTTCCAATGCCTATTCCAAGGAGGAGAATACCCATATGTTCTACACTTGAAAAAGCGATCAGCATTTTCAGGTTTTTCTGCAAAAGCATATTCAGGACTGCAACTGCTACCGTAAGCAGCCCAAAGCCCAGAAGGAACTGAGAGATCATATCTTCGGCCTGGGTCTGCCTGACAATTGCGTACATCCGCAGAATTCCGTACATGCCTATATTCAAAAGGACTCCGGATAAGATGGCGCTTACTGCTGAAGGGGCTTTAGAGTGGGCGTCCGGAAGCCAGGTATGGAAGGGGAAAATCCCGGATTTCGCTGCAAAGCCAATAAACAGAAACACAAAACTTGCAGTCAGCATTTTAGGGGACAGAAGAGCTGCATTTTCAAGCAGTAGGGTCCAGTTCAGAGTTCCGCTGCCCAGGACTTCCCCGGAAAGCGTGTATAAAAAGATCAGCCCTATAAATGAAAAGAGCATGGCTCCCGAGGCTATGAAAATGTATTTGATGGCAGCGTCGATGTTTTCTCTGGCAGACAGGATTGCCACGAGTGCAGCTGAAAAAATTGTTGTCAGCTCGGCAAAGATCCAGAATAGAGCAAGGTTATCCGAAAAGAAAGCCAGGGTTACTATCGTAAGCAGGAGGCTGAAATCCATATAAAAAATTTTCAAGTTATTCCTGTGCAGTTCCTGGGCCTGCATTAGGCTCTCTACATAACCATTTGCATAGACAGAAGCCAGGAAGAACAGTAAGGCCGCAATCAGAACTTCATAGAGGCTGAGATGATCCACATAGAAATATTCGCTTCCGGTCTCAAACGGGACAGTGGTGGTGAACAGTGCATAAATCCCGATTGCAAGAAATGTAAGGGTGTGAAGGATGAAGAAGGCATTCATTGTCTTGTGGGACTTTGAAAGTGTGATAAGGGCAAGAACTATGGCTCCCACTGCCAGATAACTGAGTATTATCATTAATCTTCCCTCCCTGACCAAATTTTAAGTGTCTGGAGGCGCTGGTGATATTCCTCCCTCGTAGAATCGAGACCAATCGCCAGGATAGTTGTCAACAATACGAGAATCATAAGGTCTATTACGATCAGGATTTCTATGATAAAGGGAAGATCCGCAACAAAGATTCCAAAGAGGAGTACTCCATTTTCCATTGTCAGGTATCCTATGACTTTTGTAATCACCTTTTTCCGGCTGAATATCACAAGCATACCCATGAGAGTTAGGGATAAGCCTATAACAGCCCCGATGAAAAACAACTTCCCTAGGATATACTCACTGAAAAAGCCTGAGAGGAAGACATAGGCAAGCAGGATCAGGCCTATACTAACAAGGAGGGAAGCTGTCGGCTCCAGATAATTAAACTTCAGGTCACGGCTGATTTTGATTTTTTCCCCTATGAGGTTTATAAAAAGGGGAATTAGTAGCACCTTGCTCACAAGCGTAAGGGCTGCAATCGCAAGTAGCGTTTGGTTTCCCTCAATCATGTAAAGGAAAGAGGCGATCAGGACCAGTAGCAGGGATTGGACAGCATATACGGTCAGTAACGAGGCGATATTCCTTGTGGAAAGGGTAAAAGCTGCAGTGATCAGTACAAAGACAAAAAGGATTCTAATTATGCCTTCGAGAAATTCCGGATCTGCAAGGAAGGAAAATATCATGCGAACACCTCCATTAGGATGGTAAGTGCGGAAAAGAAAAACGCCATCATATAGAAGCTGGGTAGCCTGAAAAGCCGCATTTTTGCAATGGAAGATTCAAAAAGGCCTATTATTCCTGCAAGCAAGCTGGCTTTTACAAGGAAATATAGGCATGAGACCACAAAGCCTGCGATAGTAAGCTCGGTTGCAAGCCCCCAGGGAGCCAGGATATTTATCAGGACTGCCATCAAAATTGTCTGTTTAACAGCATGGGCAAGCTCTATTAAAGCTAGGTTTTTTCCGGACTGCTCCAGAATCATCGCTTCGTTCATCATGGTAAGTTCAAGATGTGTTGCCGGGTTGTCCACGGGAATCCTTCCGGTCTCCACTATAATAATAATGAAAAGGGAAATCGAAATAAGAGGCAGGGTTGGGCTTTCCGGGATTGTGGATCCGGCAGTTATTGCAAACATTTCATGAAAATTCATGGTTCTTAAGACATATGCAAGCGCAGCAAAAGCTATAACCATTGTAGGTTCAATCACGGCCGAGAGGCTCATTAAGCGGGAACTGCCCATACCTCCGAAAGTGCTACCTGCATCAAGCCCGCAGAGCGCCATAAAAAAGCGTTCTATTGCGAGCAGGTAAAGGAAAACTATTATGTTTCCGATTCCTGCAGGGGCATCAGGGATAAAGACAATCGGGACAAAGAGTGAGGCTAGGAGAAGGACTGCCAGGTTGAGGTAAGGAGTAATTCTCATAATTCCGGAAGAGTTAGGCGAGTACACAACCTCTTTTTGCAGAAGCTTGCGCAAATCGAAATAACTCTGCAGGAGCCTCGGGCCTTTTCTTCCCTGGGCAGATGCCTTAACCTTTTTAATCAGGCTCATAAAGAATGGTGAGACCAATAAAATAAAGCCCGTATTTAACAGGGCGAATAAGAGGAATGAAGCATTCATGCAAAATACCTCGTAAATGTCATCAGTGTTAGTACTGCAATGAAAACGTAGAGTACATAGGTATCCAGCTTCCCACTCTGCATTCTGGAAACCTGGGAAGAGACATGGCTGACCGCAGAGGCTACAGGAAGATAAAGGCGCTTTTCAAAGACTTTTATTAAATACATTCTGGCAGTCCCGTTTTTAAAAATGCTTTCTCTGGTATCTGAATATGTTCTCGTACTGGAGATCTCAGTCCTGTAAATCTTTTTGAAAATAACCACAAGAGGCTCCGAAAAACCTGCAGAGCTATACTCCATTGTCGGGTGCTGGGCCAGGATTCCACAGCCCCAGGTTTCTTTGCTTATCCTCGCTTTCGTAGGGCCGGAATTGCGAACCACAAGCCATACAATCCCGCAGGCGCCTGCAAGAATCAGCCCAAGAGGCAGCATGTCCGGGATCCCAAGGTCAAAGCCGAGCAGATTCAGAATTTGGGATGAAAACAGCCCTGAAAGGATACAGAAAGCTGCAGGCACAGCTTCCCCTAACAACATGGGTTTTGGGACTTCGGCGGCTTCCTGTGCACATTTCGTCCTCGGAAGGGCAAGGAAGGTAATTCCAAAAAGCTTTACAAAAAGAGTTGCTGCAAGCGCACTTGTAAGGGCAAAGACTGAAAGTGTAATAATTAGAAGAACCTTTAGAAGAGGGTCCGGAACTGCTGAAGAGTAGAAATAAGCCTGAAAAAGCATCATCTCACTTACAAAACCGCTTGTTGGAGGAAGGCCGACAATTGAGACCGAACCTATCAGAAAAAGAGCGGCAGTATGGGGCATACTTTTTACAAGGCCTCCTAAGGCCTCGATATTCCGTGTGCCGGTGGCATGGACCACTGAACCTGCGCAAAGGAAAAGCAAACTTTTGAAAAGAGCGTGGTTAAATGCATGGAAACAGGCTCCTGCAAGGCTTAACAGGGCAAGGTACTGAAGTCCTTCCAGTTTAAATATCAAATACAGGCCAATTCCTGTAAATATGATGCCGATATTTTCGATACTGCTGTAAGCAAGCAGCCTTTTTATATCGCTTTCTTTAAGGGCGTAGATTACCCCTAATACGGCTGAGAGACTTCCTACTATAAGGATTAGGGTACCCCACCAGAGTTCTGGGGCGGAGACCGAGAGTAAAAATCGCAGGAAACCGTAGATTGCAACTTTCAGCATGACGCCTGACATTAGAGCTGAAATGCTCGAAGGGGCTGCAGGATGAGCATAGGGCAGCCATTTGTGGAATGGAACAAGTCCTGCTTTAATTCCAAAACCTGTAAAAAGGCAGAGGAAAGGCAAAGTCAAATCGTTTGTCGAGTAATCCAGCGGTCCGAATTCGGCAGAGTCCGTCAGCCTGAACAGACTTATAAAGCCCATGAAAAGAAAAGCTGTACTCAGGCTTGTCATTATGAAGTAGAAGAGCCCTGCTTTTTTGTTCTCTTCCGAGGAATAGTCGTGGAGTACAAGCATTAAGGAAGAAAGAGACATTATTTCCCAGAAAACAAGGAAACCTACCATGTTTCCTGCAAGCACGACCATGAGCATGGCAAGAATAAACAGGTTTGTAAGTGATACCTGAAGACTTTTTCTGGCTTCACTTTTAGCGTGTTCCACATATTCAATAGAATATATCGAAACACCTGACACAACGGCTGCAATCAGCAGAATAAAGCCTGCCGAAAGTCTGTCTGCAACTAAGGTGAAATCCAGTCCTGGCAGAAATCTGAAAACTGGAAAAGTAGGCCCTTTTCCTGTATAAAGGACCGTGCCTGCAAAAACCAGAAGCAAGATTGAAGAAAGAAGTGATAGGCCAAAGGAGGCCTTTCTTGCATTCTTACTGCGACACAGAAGAGGCAGGACAGTTCCGGAAATGAAGGCTATAAAAGAGACGTAAATGAAGGCTTCAAGCAAATTGCTTCACTCCTTAAACCGGGTTGTGGCGGTTAAAACGAAATCTGAAAATTGTATTTCAGTCCGAACCGAGCGTTGAAACTCTTCATCCCATATACCGCTTAAAGCGAGATTTTTGAAACTTTCCTTCCTATAAGAGATAATGGAAATAATTCCATAAGTCGTGTTAGCATTCCCCCGTAAACCTCTATTTCAAGGGTTTTTCCCGGTAATTTTTGGCCCAATATTTCCTATCATTATACAGATTTACTTTATAAACTTTTTTGTAAATATTTGACTTCTCATTCATGACATTCACTTTCTAAAAAATGAGGCTAGTCGAGCTTCCCAATATTTAATAAAAAAGCTTTTTTCCTATTCTAAAAGGAATACATTTACATTTTTATTTTATCTCTCTATTTTTATACTACTTATGTTTGTACAACTCTACCTGATAATGTCTATTACACATTTAAAATAATTAAAAGCCTACACCACTGAGAAAAAGAGATGGATTTGACTTTTCGGCCCGATTCTCGATAAGGCAAACACTGAAACCTATGGAAACCCTAAGCTACAGTTGTTAATATAGGTGTGAGAAACAGGCCAGGAATCCTGATCCGCGGACACGACCTTCGGGATCTGGAACAACTTCTTGAGCAGACAAAGGGCACAGGAATTGACATTTATACGCATGGAGAAATGCTGCCAGCAAATGCCTATCCTGCCTTCAAGAAGTATGATAACTTCGCAGGTAATTACGGGGATGCCTGGTGGAAACAGAACGAAGAATTCGAAAAGTTCAACGGCCCAATCCTCATGACTACAAACTGCATAATTCCTCCAAGAGGATCATATAAAAATCGGATCTATACTACAGGGGCCGTTGGATTTGAAGGGCTCACCCATATCTACGAAAAAGAAGACGGCACAAAGGATTTCACTCCTCTCATCGAGCAGGCAAAAACAAGCAAGCCTCCCGAGCCGATCGAAAGCGGAACTATAACCGCAGGACTCCCTGAAAAAGATGGGAAGATGCATTTAATGTTTCTCCCTTCCCATCTTTTTATTACTCTAACACACCATCCTTCAACCTTATTATCCGGTCAACGTACTCCACATGCCAGTCCTCATGCGTGACCATTACAATCGTCTGCTCCACCTCTTTATTGAACTTCCTGAATAGCTCAAGAACCTGCTTTGAAGCCGTACTGTCCAGGTTCGCACAGGGCTCGTCTGCGAAAAGAACTCTTGGTTTGTGGGCAAGCGCCCTGGCAATCGAAACTCGTTGCTGCTGGCCTCCACTCATTTTGGAGGGTAACTGCTTCAATCTGTCTTCAAGCCCAACGGCAATCAGCATCGCAGAGGCTGCCTTTTGGCATTCCTCTTTGTTCTTACCCTGCATCATTAGGGACAGATATACATTTTCAATTGCGGAAAGTTCGGGCAGCAGGGCATAGTCCTGGAAGACATAGCCAAGGTTGCGTAGACGAAATTCTCCTTTTTCTTTTTCGGACATTCTGGAAGTGTCAACAGAATCGATAATAATGGTTCCTGAGGTAGGGATGTCAAGGAGACCTAGCTGATTTAAGAACGTAGATTTACCACTACCACTTGACCCCATTATGGCTACGAATTCTCCGCGTTTGATCTTGAGGCTCACATCGCGGAGGGCGCGAACTTCAACTTCTCCCATCCAAAATGTCCTTGTGACATTCTGCGCTTCGATAATCACATTACTTTCTGTATTATTCTCCATTTGATTCACTATCCCTGATTTTTATTTGCCCCATATTAATTCAAGAAGACCTTTTTTAGACAATTTATAGGCAGGAATGAAAGAACCTATCACAGCTGCCAGGAAGAGGAGAACCGCTCGACTTAAGGCTTCGAAATTTTCTAGTATCAGGCTGATAGGGCCTACGGCGATCTGGATGGGATGAGTGATAGTATAAGGGCTTATGATGTAATGCATGATGAGATAACCCAGCATAATTCCAATGAAGGCATAGAGCATAGCCTGGATAACAAAGGAGTTAACGATAACTTTTTGATCAATTCCTATGGCTTTCTGGACTCCAATCTGACGTTTTTTGTTTACAATGTTTACGTAGATCACAACAAAGATGATCACGAATGCGATCAGGAGGCCAATTGCACTGAAAACATTTCGGAGCATTGTAAGGGTATTTTCTATCGTCTTCAGCATACCTGCAAACTCATGCCAAGTCCGAACCTCTTCCTTTATCCCCAGGGAAAGCAGCTTCATCCGAGCATCTTCTTCATTGATATCTGAAGTAGTTTTTACGGCAATTTCATTCGCCCGGTTCTTTACGCCGATGATTTCTTCCATATCTGCCTTGTTAACATAAGCCGAAGAGTCGGTATTGGAATAGAGAGTGCTATAGATGCCCTTTACTCGAAATTCGCGATTTATGCCTTCAATTTTGACGTCTACAGTATCTCCTACCTCTACCCCACCAAGGGATTTGGATTCCATAAGAGCTCCATACCCTCCAGAAACTTCCCGCCCAAGTATTATCTCTCCCCGGTCAAGGCGGCTTATAAATTCCCCGTCGATCATGGCTGATTCCAGATGGGTAACCAGAGATTCGTCCCCGGCATCAATACCGTAAATAGCAGTTCCCACTTCTTTTCCCTGATAACTGATGACTCCTGAATTTCTCAAACGAGCTGAAGACCCAATAACTTCTGGAAGTCCTTCTATTTTTTTCTGGAGGGATGAGGTATTTTCGATATATTTTTCTTCTTCCGAGGGCTCTATGACCAGGTTTCCTGTTTGGTAATCCACCATCAGTTTATTGAACTGAATCGTAACTCCGCCAAGAATACTTGAAAAGAGTACAATCTGCAAAAAGATAAGGGTCATGACTAGAATCGTAAACGTCGTGATCCCTTTGTTGCCTCTTATAATGGAGCGGCTTGCAAGGAAAAAGGAGACTTTCTCTTTTTCAAGAATAATCAGACACCTCTTTCAGTTTGTTTATCTGATTTTTTTCCCTTCACTTTTCCCTTTATCTTTCCAAAACGAATGGCAAGAGAACCCATACGTCCCCACGGACAGACTTTTCCATGAGAGCAGTTTTTCCAATTGGGACAGACCTTCCTTTTCCTTATTACTAAAAATATTATAATAACCGGTATAACAAGGATGAAGAAAGGAACTTTCACGGAAGGAATTTTTGAGTTATTCCCGAGCACGTTGAGGTTAAGGTCTTCGTTAAGCTGGTGCTCTCCAAAATCATCCTCATATTCTATTAGGAGGGTCACTTCCTGCTCGCCCGCTTTTTCAGGGACAAAAGTGAAGACTGCAGGGGCATCATCATTCTTTCCCAGGCGCCCAAGGAAGGCGCTTGTGCTTCCGTCGCCTTCAAGCCCTTCAAGCCTGGCTTTAACGATGCGGGCTTCCCCTTCTCCTACATTTTCAAGCCGCAAGATCATGGATACCTGCTGCCCCTTTACAGGCATCCCTTGATCAAACTTTAGACTTGAAATGTCGATCTTTGCCCGGTTAAGGACGTTAATTCCAATCTCCTGGATTTTGTCTATCTGGAAGGTTTCAGCGTCATTTGAGGCCGTTATCCTTAAGGGTATCTTGTAAGGCTGAACAGGTGCATTGCTGCCTAGAAGGAGTTTGAATGATATATTTTTGGAGCTATCTGTACTCAGGTTTTCAATGAAGTGAACATTATCTTCCAATGGGATTAAAGGTGAGGACTCATTAAGGCCAAGCATTACCCTGACATTTTTTGCGTCCCCGTTTCCTGCGTTCTTAACTGCTGTCCTGAGGTAAAATTCCTGTCCTGGAACTATGGCTCCTGATGACGAATTATCCTCGTTTACAGGAAGAATTTCAGTGCCTGTAAGTACAAGGTCCGGGTTTCCATCCACCCGAATCGGAATTATTTTAGAAAAACTTGTTCCGTTATCGTCTTTTATAGTAAATTCAAGCTGGTAGTCTCCAGATTCAGCATTTGCATCCACTCTGAAATAGAAATTTAGTTCTACCTTTGAACGCTGCCGGATCTGATCAATTTGAAAGAAGCGTTCTGTGTTCGTTCCGGAACCATAAATCTCTGAGGTACTATACTTAAAAATAAAAGGGGAAATTTCCTCAATTCCGACTATCACGTTTTTTGCGGGATCATCTCCAATATTCTCCACATTAATTTTTATAAGTAAATCTTCGCCCGGTCTGGCAGGGTTAGGGGAGATTTCAGAGACTTCCACTCCAAGATGAGTGTTTCCTGAAACTACAATTGCAGAAGTTAGGTTTGTCAAAAGGATGACTATCATCAATAAAGAGATCAGGAAACGGGAGGCTAATGAGAAATCTGTATTTTGTTTTATGACCCGTTGTTTTTTATTTGGATTAATTGATTTCATATTACTATCGAACCTGAGTTTGGTATATAGCCATTATACTCAGTTTGCAACTCACATTGGGGGTATTACTCATCACAAATATCGGAATTGAAGGACAGGATAGTGATTCCAAAAAGAAATGTCTAGTGTCAGGTAATTATGGCATTTATGGTTGTGACTAAATATCAAAGATAAGGGCCATATTTGGATTCTTCTTGGAAGTTGTTATTAATTATAAAAAATATGTGGATGTTTATAGGGGAAGACTTCTGTAAGGAAGACAGAAAAGCAGTTTTCAGAAAGAAGGATTCTAAATCACCATTCAATAATATAGAACTTACACTGTTGGAATCAAAAATCAATAACATTAAATCTTTAATTTCTGCCCCAGAAATTCTTATACATGTAAACGCTTAAAATGATTCCTTTTTAATTAAATAAAAGGGGTTTTGGATAACCTTAATGCAAATTTCTGATATCTTTGAGGCATTGCTGCTATCCTGAAGCTCTACAAATTCTCAACATCATCATCTGCCTATCCTCATACCCTAAAATCTACTTTAAAACCTGCTACGAACGTATATCTATTTTTTATCTTAGTTCCTAGGTGCAGGAATAATCCCTAGCTGTTGCATCAGCCCAAAAAGGTTAGCCTCGCCCCATATCTCAGTAATCTTACCGCCCTTAATGCGGAAGATCTCTATACCAGTCATGGTTATTGGCTTGCCTGTAGCTGACAAATCCATAAAATCACCTTTATGTACGCCGCGAGCTGTGAAACGAACAGCCACGTTATTACCCTCGGCAATCATATCCTCAATTGTAACATTAAGGTGCTCAAAGGCTGCCCTGCATGTGGTAATTATTTCTTTCATTCCTTCGATTCCAGGAGATGCAGGAAGAGGACCATGTATAGAGAAATCAGGTGATAACAATATGTCAGCGATGCTTAGATTTCCTTTAGAAGGGCCTTCTTCAAAGAATTGGCGAACTATTGCTTTGTTTTCTTCTGTAGACATGTTTACCCCATTTGTGTCTTATCTGTCCTGTTTTTAGTTTCTTTGTTTGCGATCTGTATCTTCTCAGAGTAAATAACCCATATTTTTGAGCTTTTTTATAATTGTTCTCCCACTTGCTATACACTTTACAGCAGCCGTGTAGATGCAGTTTGCCTTGGTGCTTTTACGACCAGCACCCGGAAGATATCATCTCCGGGGTTCAGGAGGCGGTGGGGGATATTTGCAGGACTATCTATTAACATGTCCTTGCTGACTTCCTGTTGTTCGTCACCAATCTCAACAACACCTTTTCCCTCAAGAATATAGAAAAAGACGTCTGTGGGAGTGATGTGTTTTCTTAAGGACTCCCCTGGCTTGAGTTCTATATGTGCTGCCTGAGCATGTTCCGTATCATAGAGCACCCGGACGCTTACATTGTTAGGGTTCGGCTTTTCAGGTGCGGATTTCATTTCAACAACTTTCATTTCATTTACTCCTTTTGACAACAATTTTTGTGTTTTTCAGCATTATGCCGGTCATGTAAGTGACTTTGAAAATTATTTTTTTGGCTATCCTTTATATCCCAGATTCCATTCTGAAACTTGGTATATAGCCATTATACTCGGTTTGTAACTCGCATCTAGTGTATTAGTATTAAATTTTGGAATCTGGGGATATGGTCGTTCTTCAAAAAGAGGTATTCAGGTTTTCGGGCAATTCATGGCATTCATTGCTGTAGATTGTAGGTAAATGAACAGGGAAGTACGTAAAGAAGATAGATGAGGCCGTTTCCAGAATATGAGATTCTGAGGCACTATCAACGATAGTTAAGAGTTCAAGAGTGTGTCCAACTTTTTACCGGCATATAGAGAAAGAGGATAACGACTTTTTTCCAATAGCTAATGCTCGTCTAACTCAGAGGGTTGAGGGGGTTAACTGAAGCCCTTTGAAATTATAGGGTTTTGAGAAATGGAGACATTTAAGCATGAGGAGTTCAACAGGTTATTGTATAGTCTGAAAGAGACATATGTGAAATCCAAATTAATTATTCATTCCGTAGCCTTTTCTTCCAGCTCAAATATCTTCCCTACTTTCCACATTATATCGAACTCTTTCCGAAGGCTTTTGGCAAGATCAGCATCCCAGATTTTCACAACTGAAATGAGCCGGTCTTTATCTAGGGGATGAGGTTGAAGTAATATCACCAGATTATTGTCAATGATCCCAAAATGCGAATTGGTACTTCTGACGGCTCTGATTTCCAAGTTTTTTTTCAATACTTCTAAAGTTTTTTCATCTTTTCTGGAAAGAAAAGAAACAAAGTTATTAAACTGTGGGGAAACCAACATTTTGACTTTGACCCCTCGTTCAAGGGATCTTACAAATTCATCAAATATTACAGTCAATACTGGCATTCCTAGAGAGTGAGGAACTACACATGACGACTCTCTTGCTTCGCTGAAGAGAGAAATTACAACTTTTTTAATATCGGTTTCAGTGACCGCAGTTGCCCAGAATATCTCATCTTTTGTTTTAAGAGATGAGGTAGTCATTAGTATCTTTTTTAATTCATCAGTCTTAAGCTTCAAAGCCTCCAGTTCTTTTTCGACTTCAGATTCCTTTTTTTTAATAACTCTATCTAAAGCAATGTCTGGCTTGACTCCCCTGAACTTTTTGGGTCTTGAACGCTGGACTTCAACAAAACCCTTTTCTACCAAGGAATCAAGGGCGCTGTAGACTTTCCCATAGGGTACCTCTGCATCCTTATAGATAGTACTTGCTTCGGAAACGCCTAATTTCAGAAGAGAAAGATAGATAGCCGATTCATAAGCACTTAGGCCAATTTCCTTCAGAAGCTTAGTCTTTTGCATATTGAAATTTAAATCTTGATTCCTTAAAGTAGTTTCTAAGGGAAAGCATAAATTATATAGTGTGAAAACCCACAAACATTATCAAAAATACCCTCATGTTATGCAAAAATAGATTTTCATCTTATGCAAAATCCTGGGGCAGTAACTATGAAATCCAATTTTCTATCTTGATGATATTGCAAAGCACGTAGAATGTACTTTTTATAACAGCAAAAGCTACACAGGTACAGTAAGGTATACAGTATTTCTTCTATGATAAAGCTCTTCTTTGTAAGATGTTTCAGGAGTCTTCCGAAATAAGTAAGAGTCAAAAATTATTTATTCAATTGGTTATATAAAACTATTAATTCCAGACTGTATAATTTGGAATTTTAGTTTGGATTCTCACATAAAAACTATAGTAAGTTTGTCAAGAGGGGGTAATGCTATAAGAGCATATACTATGCTATTTACAGCATTTTTGGTTATCTTGGGAATTGCAGTTACGACGCCTGTAAGCGCACATTGTGATACTATGGACGGCCCGGTTGTCAAGGCGGCCCAGGAAGCGTTGGAAACGGGAAATGTAAACTTGGTCTTAATCTGGGTTCCAGAGAAGGACGAAGCCCAGATTAAAGAAGCCTTTAACAACACCATCGCTGTCAGGAAACTGAGTCCGGAAGCTAAGAAGCTTGCAGACATGTATTTCTTCGAAACTCTGGTACGTGTGCATAGAGCAGGAGAAGGAGCGCCTTATACCGGCTTGAAACCTGCAGGGCTTGATATGGGGCCTGCAATTCCTGCCGCCGATGAAGCTCTTGAAACCGGTTCGCCTGATAAGCTTGTAAAGCTCTTAACCGATGCAACGGAGAATGGAACTCGCGAAGAATTCAGTAAAGTAATGGAAAAGAAGAATTTCAGCGCAGATAACGTCAGTGCCGGCAGAGAATATGTTGAGACCTATGTCCCGTTCATTCACTATGTGGAAAGAGTCTACGAAGCTGCTACAGCTCCTGCAGAAGGCCACTATATAGAAGCAGATAACGAGAGTGGAGAAATACAGATCCATGCTGAAGAGACAAAGATGGCCTCTGCTAAATGAATAAAGTAGTTCTACGAGGCTCTTGCATAAATATTATGCTGAGTAAGGATAAATAAAAATTTCCAGGAGGAAAGGGTTTGCCACCACATTGTGATACAATGGATGGGCCTGTTGTTAAGGCAGCAAAAATGGCTTTGGAAACAGGGAATATCAATCTTATACTTCCCTGGGCACCGAAAGAAGCCGAGGACGATATTAAGAATGCTTTTGAGAAAACTCTGAATGTAAGAAAACTTGGCAAGGAAGCTGCGGAGCTTGCAGATTATTGGTTCTTTGAAACTGTTGTGCGTCTGCATAGAGCAGGAGAAAGGGCGCCTTATACGGGACTGAAGCCCGCAGGGCTTGATTGGGGTCCAGTAGTTCCAAAAGCGGAAAAAGCTATTGAAGAAGGAGATGCAAAAGAAGTAATTGACTTATTGTTGCATACAGTTGAAGAAGAACTGCAAAAAAGATTCAGAAACGCAATAGCTAAGAAGAATTACGATGACAATGATGTGGATGCGGCAAGAGAATACATACAAGCGATGCTTGGTTTTGTCCTATATTCGCACCACCTGTATGCATATGTAAAAGACGTAGGAGAACATGACGCAGAAGGAGCTCAAGGGCACAAGGATTGATTATTTGTCTGTATTCAGAACTACAGTTTCCAGCTCTTTCACTTCTTCAAAACCCTGTAAACCAGACGTACATATTTCTTTTCCACAATTTCATTTTTTAAAAGTCCAAGCTGAATCCCGCTTTTCTCAAGATTCCTGAAAAGGTTTGTCCCATTTTTCCCTACAATCTCAGGGGTAAGAATCAGGCTGATTTCCTCGACGAGATCCTGTTCGAGTAAAATGCTATTCAGTATCCCACCGCTATCCGAAACTACAAGTTCAAAACCGTACTTTTCGTTTGCAATCTCCAGTGCCTGTCTGATGTTTACACGATCTGCTCCGGTCTGAATGAAATCATAATTTCTTTCTTTAAGGTAATTTATATAAGCTTCAGGAGTCTTTTCCGAAACAAGAACAATTACATCTTTGCTGAACTCGGAACGCCTGAAAACATGCATTAACCCTTCAAGGATTCCTCTTGAGTCAGCAATTAGCCAGTATGCCCTGGGATCGTCGGGTTGGATTTCAGGTTTTTTGAAGTCCGATTCCTCTTCAGGTGGAATTTTTTCGCAGAAGAACTGAGTTCCAGTTTTTGCAGTGTTTGAGCCTACTATCATGGCATCGGGCTGATAACTGCTCAGGATTTTATAGTGAACTTCAATATTTGCTTCGAAGCCAGTAGTAGAGCCGTCGAGACTTATACTGTTGTGAATAATTACTTTCGGTATCATACTATCCCCTGGATTTTCCTTACTTATCCTGTTGAACTCCCACTAACTCTTTTAATGCTGAAAAATTACTTTTAAACGCCTAATCAGTTTTTAATTAATTTGAAGTTTCTATAATATATCGAAGAAGTTATCTGTATTGGAATGTATTTAATTTTAATGCATACTATAGAATTTGAAAACGTATCAAAGTCTTTCTCAGAAAAGAGTGTTCTCGAGGATATATCGTTTTCAGTCAGGCAGGGCGAGATATTTGGGCTTCTCGGGCCAAACGGAGCAGGAAAGACAACACTTATAAGGCTTCTTCTTGACATTATAAGACCGGACTCCGGGGAAATACACATCTTTGGGGATTTCCTGAGCCCTGCTGCAAAAAACAGGATAGGATACCTTCCTGAAGAACGGGGACTGTATAAGAAAACAAGACTTCTTGATATGCTGGTCTATCTTGCACAGCTTAAAGGCGTACCAGAAAAACAGGCTCATTTAAACGCCGAATTCCTTCTCAAATCCCTTGAATTAGATCAATATAGAAATAAAAAAGTTGAAGAGCTTTCCAAAGGAATGCAGCAGAAGGTCCAGTTCCTTTCCGCAATTATCCATGAACCTGAGCTTTTAATCCTTGATGAACCCTTTTCCGGGCTTGACCCTGTGAATACGAAGACGGTTATGGCCAGAATCCTGGGACTCAGGGAAGCAGGAAAAACAATAATCCTTTCTACACATATGATGGAGCAGGCCCAGTCACTTTGTGACAGGATTCTTATGCTTAATAAAGGCAGGAGAGTACTTTACGGCCCTGTAGATGATATCAGGAAGGAACGTGGAAATAACTCCCTGATTGTAGAATTTGCAGAAAAAGGGGATTTGAAAGCAATTAGGGAAATTTCTGGCATAAAGAAAGTAATAGAACATGGAAAATCGGTTGAAATTTTCCCTGAAGAAGGAATAAGCGCCCAGATCCTTCTTGAAGAGCTTGTCCAGAAAGCAAACCTTATACGTTTTGAAAAAACACTTCCCTCCCTGAATGAAATCTTTATTCAAACTCTGGAGAGTGCCTCAAATGAATAATTTTCCCGGGAAAACCTTTATTGTTGCAAGGCATGAGTTTTTAAAAACAATAAAGCATAAAGAATTTATTTTTATGACCTTCCTCTTCCCCCTCCTATTTGCAGGAATCACTATTCTTCCGGCAGTGCTTTCAGGTATGAACCAGGCAGAAGACCAGAAAGTAGGTTATATTGATATGACTGGCTCTCTTGGATTTCCAGAATCAATCCAGAGCAAAGGCTTTTCTCTAGAGCCCTCAGAGGCAAAAACCTCAGTTGTAGAATTTGTAATATACAAGGATATTTCCGATGCAAGGCAGGCCTTACAGGCAGGACAGATTTCTTCCTACCTCGTTATTCATGAAGACTTTCTTAAAACCGGAACAATAGAACTGTATAGCCTTGAAAAAGAAGCGTCTATGCAAAATTTTGAACTGTCCGCCGAACTCTCTAATATCGTTATTACTTCCCTCCTTAAAGACAAAGTGGATGAGCTAACGCTCAACAGGATCCGAGATCCGGTTAACATAAGGTTTTATAATGTAGGAGAGAGTGGAGAGTCTTCCGAGCAGGGTATTGCTGATATCTTTGCCAGCTTTGGCCTTCCTTTTCTTACAGCTTTTCTCCTCTTCTTCAGCATTTTTTCATCATCTGGCTTTCTGCTTCGCGGTGTTGCCGAGGAAAAAGAGAACAGGATAATAGAGATCCTGCTGTCTTCCGTAACTCCTTCCGAAATCCTTACAGGCAAGATCTTTGGTCTTGGCGCAGTCGGCCTTCTGCAGGTTGTAATCTGGCTTGCGGCAATAACACTCGGGAGCGGGTATGCCCTTACTGTAAAAATCGAACCTATCACTCTCTTCCTTGCTATCATTTATTTCATATTTGGTTTCCTCTTTTTTGCCAGCGTGATGGCAGGAATCGGGGCTGTTACCAGTTCCCTTCAGGAGAGCCAGCAAATTGCAGGATTTTTCACGTTTGTAGCCGCATTTCCCCTCATATTCATGCAGATGATTGTTACAAACCCGGACAGCTTATTTTCAGTCTTTCTTTCTCTCTTTCCCATCAGTTCGCCTGTAGCCATGCTTGCCAGGATGGGAACTACATCTGTGCCTCTTTACCAGATTCTTGCCAGCATCTTCATTCTGTTGATTTCAGTTTATGTTGTGATCTTGCTTTCCAGTCGGCTTTTCAGGACTTATCTGCTCATGTATGGAAAAAGACCGAAAGTAAAAGAAATCTGGAAGAATATCTGGACAGGATCAAGATAAAGGAAACAAAACGATGCTTTTAATTGTCGTATAAAACTCTTAAACTCTTTATTCGATTAAAAGGGTTTTTGAGTACCTGATCTTTAAGGGAGGCAAATAGTAAAGTTGCCTCCTAAGGCTAACTTGTTAAAATGCCAGAATAATAAGACCCTTTTTTAGGTAAACAAAGGTGCTCAATTGATTAATATAAAAACTTGTTAAATATATTACACTTCTATCGTTAGTATTTTATAATATTATTTACATACTAATTATTGGTTCATAAGGGAGTAACTGTGAAATGGAGGAAAATGCCGGGCAGCTTCAAAACTGACCCAGTCATGAACTTCATTGACATAGAACAAACCTTGTGAACCACCTAACTCACCTTTTCTAGATGACCTTTTAATTCTACTCTTTAATCTTTAACTTCTTTTCCCAGGCTTTTTTCAGTTCTATCCTCAGCTTTTCATTTCATTTTCTGTTGTGAATCCAGCAGTCTCTCGATTTCTACAGCAGCTATTTCGTTGCTTTGCCCTAAGTAATCCAGAATGTCCATTGGGATGTTGTGGTTTGCTCGTCCTGACAGCAATTTTTTCGGCATCAAACTACCTTCTTCATGGGATCTTTATGAGGGTTTGGAGGGTTTTGAAGCTTATAGTAGTTCCTTATGAGAGTTCCGCTTGAATGCAGACCGGAGCGATATAGTTTACCACCTGGAGAGCAGTACTCTCTAGGAAGTTTCGAATATTCAAGGGAATTCTATCCAAGGTATGGGAGGTGTAGTTCAGGCTGCCTACAATTTCCCCTCTGTATTTCAGAGGGATTATAGCAACAGCCTTTATTCTTTCTCTCTTTATTGCGTCAGCCATTTCATCGGAGTAGAACTCCAGTGAATATATGGGCTTTCCAATCTGGATTTGCTTTGCCTCCAGAGAATCTGCCTTATATCTGGAAATATTTTCTCTAAACTCGGGGGAAATTCCCCTAGATGCTACCAGGTTTATCTGATCCAGGAGTTCATCCTTAAGATATATAGCTCCTGCATCGAGTCCGTTTATTTGCAGGCAGGCATCAAGAACCAAGTTGAGCATTGTCTGGAAATTCCAGGTAGTGCTCAGTTTCGTCCCGAGTTCTCGCTGGATTTCAAGCATTTTCTGGGCTTCTTTTCTTTCTGTAATATCAACTACAAGGCCCTGGAAATGGGTTGCTTTTCCATCTTCATTTCTCTGGATAAAGGTTTTCTCATCTACCCAGAGCATTTTTCCGTCCCCGGTAAAAATCCTGTATTCTACGTCGAAGGAATCCTGTTTCTCTTCGATGTTGCGTTTGAGGGTTTTAATAACTGAACCTATATCATCTCTGTGAATAGTGCTTTCGTAAGGAATTTTCCCTGAGGTAAAGTCTTCTACCTTATACCCGAACTGAGTTACATTTTCGGAAACGTACACTGTTGGCAGGTTTTCTTTGTTCTCCCATAGAAAAGCTACTGCCTGGCTATTGTTTATTATGGTTCTCAACATCTTCTGAGTTTCTAAAGACTTTCTGAGGGCTTCTTCGCTCTTCTTCTTCTCAGTTACATCCAGCACAAGCCCTTGCAGGTGAGTCACTTCTCCGTCAGGACTCCGCTGGATAAATGTCCTCTCATTTACCCAATGGAGGTCTCCGGCTTTTGTAAAGATTCTATACTCTATATTGAAGTCGACTTCACCTCTCCGGATACGCTCTTTAAGTGAATCCTTAACCCTCTTCAGGTCATCGGGATGGATAACGTCTCCATAGAGGACCCTGCCTGAAATAAAATCCTCAACTGTATATCCAAACTGGACTACGTTTTCAGAAACAAACTCTGAAGGCCATTTTTCTTCGTTTTTCCAGAGAAATACTACTGCATGACTGTTATTTACAACTGTCCTGATTATTTCCTGCATCTCAAGGATTGAAAGTAAATCCACGATTCCTATTGCCGCAATAACCTTCCCGTCCTCTGAGAAGATTGGAGAAACAGCCACGTTCCTACCCAGATACGTACCTTCTTTGGGCACTCCGCGTATGGTTTTTCCGGTCCTGAGCACCTCTTCAAGTATAGGGCCTGTATAGTCTCTGTCAAGGATTTTACCATTCTCAAGGCGAAGTCCCTTTCGATTGAGGCTGCGGATAGTGGTTGGAAGCCCGATAAGGGAGTGCACCGCGACCGCTATTGACTCAAGTTCCTTAGGTCCTGCATTTTCAGATATCAAAGAAGTAATCTTCTCACCCCCAGAGAGATTCTGAAAATTCTTAAAAGTAAAAGGTAGGAGAGTTTCAGCAGGAAGAAACTAAGAGCTGAACCCTTTATACATTGTTTTTTCCTTATTTTTCCTTATTTTAATACATTTTTAGTGGTTATATAATGATTCTTAATTTATATAATTAAGATTTCCTCAAATTTCGAGATTCCAATTATCTTTTAGATGGTTCTTTTCTAATCTCCATCCCTGTTAAAATTCCGGGGTCGGCATTTTGTCTGTATTACGGAAGGAAAGGATCACTGCCCACTTAAAGACGAGTCTTCGGTTCTTGAGCAAAAGATGCATGCCGCTGATGGTGTTATTTTTGCTACTCCTGTCTATGTCATGAATGTCTCTGCACTTATGAAAACGTTCATTGACCATTTCTCTTATATTTATCATCGCCCCCGCTTTTTCGATAAAAAGGCCCTCCTTCTCTCTACTATCCTGTTTACAATGCTATCGGCTGGATCTCCGAACAGATAGTGGAAAGAAAAGCACAAAAGGAAATGGCTGAATTAGGAAAATAAATCCTTTCTTAAATCAGCCGCCAATTTTTACTTTATATATAAAAATTAGATTATAATCCTGAGCGGTTTTTTCCTCGGTTACTGCTGGAATGATTGGGACTACTATTATTAGCGATTGAAAGATTAGTTCTGCAGTAATTGAGATATTAACGATTTGGATCCTTGGTAGGGCTTATGAACCTGAAGGGCAACGTAGAAAATGAGAAATATGTCATATAATGAGAAATATGTCATATATCATGATCTAATCACCTGAAGTCTCAAGCTACTTGCTTTTCAGTCCAATTTTGTAAGTCTTACGGAATTGAGGAAAAGGACATGCTTAATGAAAAAGAGTCTACGCTCTTAGAAAATATATATTTATAATGAGTTCATCCCAAAACTTGAAATTTGCTTCTTGGACCTTGTATTTCGAATAATCAATCAAGCTCAAGATCATGAAGACAACTTTGAATATTCCCAACGATTAAGAATAAGGTGGCTTTTGAGACAGGCTCAATATATTTCCCGATTCACTTATTTTTATATTATGTAAGTCGATATTAACTTTGATCTTATTTCAATTCTTAGTAAGTGAGTAATATTCTTGTAATGTTATACAATAAATGAGAATAAATTGTGATAAATATCATTACTGAAGACATATCTATGGTAATCTGATACAATTATTTCAGATTTTTAATATTTATTGGTTTCGTATTTATATTTCTATTGATATTATATTTTCTCAATGATAATCTCGTAGTGATACAATTTGAAATCGCTTTCATAGGCACATAATACATCAAGCATAAAATAAAAAAAGTACATGAAACATAAAATAAAGAAAGAATGATCAACATACTCTTCAAAAAATAAACCTGGACGATTAATTAATAAATTAAGTAGTATTTGCTCAAGACATCTGCCTGTGAAAAATGATTATAAAGCGATAGCTTTGAATTGTATCAATTTTAACAAATGTTAGGGGTATAGACAAATATGGGGGAACAAGCATCTATCATAAAAAAGACGCTGGTCATCTTGCTGGTTGTCTTTTTTGTAGCATCTCTGACAGCTGCATCAGCAAGCGCCGCTGATGGACACGATGGAACAGGATCTGGTGGACAAGATAGAGCTATATCTAGTGGGCAAGATGGAACTGGATCTGATGGACACGATGGACATGATGGACACGGCTGTGACTGGCGGGGCGGTTGTGATAGGAACAATGGGTATAGCTGATGATTGCTGAGATGTAGGTGTCTTTATCTTACTTTCCTATCCACTTCCTCACTTTATTCCTTCAATAAAACAGATTTCTTTATCTTATTCTCTCACTTCTCTATTTATTTCGTAAAATCGATCTCTAAGCCTGGTTGGGATGGGCTCTGTCACTATTTGTACTCTACTTCTTCTCCCTTCAAGTCCTCTTTTTTAAGGGACGTGGCAACGTTTGAATTTTCTACAGTGCAGGGACAAAGGCTTATTGCATCCGGCGCTGGAGATAATATTGTGAAAACTTCATTTCGAATGCGATCTCAATCATTTCTCTAAAAGTAATAAAATTTATAGATCTCTATAAATAATGACTTCAGGACGCGACCAGAGTTTTGAAAGAGCTTAAAATGAATTAAAAATCAATTTGTGAAACCGTGAAATGCTTAGAGACCAGTCCAGGCAAGGAAGATACAATGAAGATTGATAAATCCTATCTGAACAAGCATAAACAACAGAGTTTAAAAATAATATTTGGTTAAAATTATTAAAAATATTTTTATAGTCCTGGGCGCCCTATTAACTACCTGGCTCTAGTGACTTGGCTGGCTTGACAGGCTCCTAGCTTGCTGTTTCTACAAGTCTTTGAACTCCTCATTATTCTCCACGATAAAACTTGGAAATATATTTATCTCCATACAACATTGGAGAATGTGTGAATCCGGGAAACAATTCTATAGTTTTTCACGGTGACCTGCAGCAATTATTGAAAAAAGTAGAAACGGGCGAGATGATCCCCAAGCTGCAGGCTTCGCATGCTCCCATGTGTAAATTTTTTACTTCATACTACGTCATCAGCGGTATTCGGCATGTTGTACCTCTTGTCCATGGTCCTACCGGATGTCCGCTGTACATGTCGGATTTTGTCAGGACACGGGAGTGCTGTGAGATCCGTGGAGTTCCGCTCGAACCAACAGCCTGCACTGCTCTTAATGAGAGCAACATCATTTATGGTGGCGAGGGGAAACTCCTGGAAGCAGTAAAGGAAGCATACGCCAAGTATCACCCAGATCTCATTGTCATCCTCTCTTGTTGCTGCTCCGGGATTATCGGCGATGACGTTGAAAGCATTGCCCGCGAGGCAGAGAAGCTAGTGGGCTGCCGGGTATTGGCCCTCCGCAGCGAAGGATTTGGCGGTGATTTCCGAAGTGGCTATGAGGATGCTTTCAAGCTCATCATGGATTTGATGGAGCCTCCTAAAACAAAAATGAAAGGAACAATTAACATCCTTGGAGCCCGTTGGGGCCCTACCCCCACAGAGTTCAACTGGGACATGGATGAAATAGAAAGACTCCTTGGTGAAGTCGGAATAAAGATTAACGCCATCATCGCTGGAGGATGCACAGTCGAACAAATCAGGCATGCTAGAGAGGTTGAACTGAACGCCTCATGGTGTTTTGATTGGGGACAAAAATTGGGCGACCTGATGCAGGAAAGGTTCGGCATCCCTTATAGCAAAACAGGGCAACCCTATGGGCCTGAAGCCACAAAGGAATGGCTGCTTGGAGTTGCAACACCTCTTGGAATGGAAGCTGAAGCCATTAAGGTAATTGAAAGAGAGTTAAAGGAAGTGAAACCGGAAATTGAATACCTGAGAAAGGCTCTTTCAGGGAAAACAGCCATTATCGAAATCTCAGAGTTTCCAGGGCCGATACGAGCACTTTCACTTGCACGGATGGCAGCAGAGTTTGGCGCCCATCCTGTCGTAATCAACGTCCACCCATACACTATCAAGGAACGTATGCCAAGCATCAAGTTTCTCCTGGAAAGTGGGGTTAATCCGGAGATTATTCTGACAAAAGGGCTCTTCCGTCTGGGGAGTTTTAGGTCGTCAAAAGAGACCGAGGACGAACTCGAGGAGATCGTGAAGGGGTATGACAATCCAATCTTTTTCGGGAATTCCGGTCGGTTTCCTCCCTGTCCGGTAGTAAATTTAACACTCATGAATCCGGCATTTCAGCCCCAGTACGGCTTCAGAGGGATAAAGAACATTGCAGCTCTCGTCAGGCAAGCCCTTGAGAACAAAGACCTTCCACGTTCACGCTTATTTAGGGGGATGCTCTATGGAACAAGAACCAATTAAGGAACCAACTGCGCCGTTAGCCTCATCTTCGGAGAATTGTACTGACCCCTACCTACGCTGTGCTTTCAACGGCGCTGCCCTTACAGCATTGGGAATATCTAATTCTGCCTTGTTAGCCCATTCTCCGCAAGGATGTGAGTACCTTGTCAACAATGCCTTCGCCTCACAGGAGTGTGACTACATGGAGACGATGACCCTATGTACGAAGCTCTGTGTAGATGAGATCGTCCATGGCGGAGAGGATATACTTGCCCGCACAATCCGGGAGGTAAAAGATCTTCCGATCTCGGCCCTGTTTGTACTCAGTGCATGTGGACCTGAGATAGTGGGAGATGATATCGTGGGAGTGTGCGAAACCTTGCAGCCTGAAGTGAATTTCCGACTCATTCCTATTGAATGTGCCGGATTTAGGGGGTCGCAGTATGACGGCATCGACATCGCACTTGATACAATCCTCAAAAAGCTGGTAAAAGAGGACGTTGAGAAAGTCCCGAATTCAGTCTGCCTTATTGCTCCTCATGCAAATGCCAATCCCACATGGCCAGCAGACCTTGCGTGGGTGAAGCAGGTTCTCTCCCGGATGGGTGTTAAGGTTATAGCCACGCTCACACACCGAACCCCTATTGCTGAAATCAAGAATATTGCATCTGCTGAGGCATCCCTCCTGTTGAGTCATGATGCCGGACAAAAAGCAGCGGATTACCTTTCTGCAACATATGGCATCGAGCAGGTCTGCAAAGGAATACCCCTGCCTATAGGAATGACAAACACGAAACGCTGGCTGATCGCTTTGGGAGAGAGATTTAATTCACTGATAACGGCAGAGGAAATGGTTGCTGAAGGCGAACGCATGGTGATGGCAACTTGCAGGCGCAAATGGCCGATGGCAAGATTCCTATACCGAACCCCAGCAGCAATTGTTGCCGATGCTACAGTAGGGATACCGCTTGTTCGTTTTGTCACCGAGGAGATGGAGATGACTCCGGAATTAGTTGCTCTATACACTTCGCAACGGCCAGTGCGGGAATTGCTGGAGCGAGAACTCCAGACTCTCGGGCTTAATCCTAAGGTTGTGTACGGAACAGACGTGTATAAAACACGAAAGAGTCTCCAGGAGGTCAGGCCTCAGGTCGTGTTCGGCAGTACAATCGAAAGGCACGCCAGCGAGGGACTTTCCGTTGCCTATGTTGTGGAAGTAGTCAGGATGATTCGCCAGTTCAGGATGATCAACCGGGAATACTTTGGGTATAACGGCATCCTTAACCTATTAGAGTGCGTCCAGAACGAGTGGACGATGGGATGGCGTTCGAAAGAAAAGAGATATGGAGCAAAGTGGTGAAAGAACTATGAGACAGATCGCGATCTACGGCAAAGGTGGAATCGGGAAGAGCACTATCTCCTCGAACCTGTCCGCCGCATTAAACGAGATGGGGCATACTGTCATGCAGGTTGGTTGTGATCCCAAGAGAGATTCGACGAGGATCCTTGCAGAGGGAAAGTTCATTCCCGCAGTACTGGAAGAGCACCGGGAACAGCTGAGGGTAGGAAAAGACGAGTACGCGATCAATCTGGATAACATAGTGTTTAAGTCCCCCGGCGGGGTTTACCTTGTCGAAGCTGGAGGACCGGAACCAGGTATAGGGTGTGCTGGTCGAGGCGTGCTGACCGCACTGCAGATCTTAAAAGACCTCAGGGCGTTTTCGACTTACAATATTGACGTGGCAATCTATGACGTACTCGGTGATGTCGTATGCGGTGGATTTTCAATGCCGATTCGCGAAGGATTTGCAGAAGAAATCTATCTTATCTGTTCTGGGGGGTTCATGAGTATATACGCTGCAAACAACATTGCACGGGCCGTACAACGCCTTGCAAAGCGAGGAGACGTAGGGCTTGCCGGAATTATTTGCAACAGCAACGGCGACGAGGCATTTGAGCATGCGTTTATTCCTGCATTTGCAAAAAAACTGGGAACCTCGTTTGTCCAGTTTGTCCCCAGAAGTCCTTTGATTCAGGCTTGTGAACTAGAAGGAAGACCCCTTGTGGAGTATGCCCCTGATTCACGAGAAGCAGAGATCTTCCGGAACCTTTCAAAAGCGATTATGGAAAATGACTCACGGGTGATCCCAACACCGATAAGCGACCTTGCCGAGCTTGAAACGATGTACAGGCAATGTCTGGTAAAGAGATGAGAAGCAAATCATTTCACGGAGGTAACATGTATGAAATATGTCGACGTCGACAAGATTTACAAGGAGACACCGCTTGATAAAATTCCCTGGAATAGCGAGACACCTCCAGAAGCGCTTGTCGAGCTGGTACAGAGTGGGAAGGTCCGGCCTTGCAAAACCATTGATCTCGGTTGTGGTGCCGGCAACTATGCAGTATACCTCGCAGGCCAGGGATTTGAGGTAACAGGTGTCGATAGTTCCCCGACTGCAATAAAGATCGCTACTGAAAACGCACAAAAAAGGGGAGTCAAGTGTAGGTTTATTGTCGCTGATCTCCTCGGGGACTTGCATGAAGTAAAAGAGACTTTTGACTTTGGATATGACTGGGAATTTTTGCACCATATATTTCCGGAAGACCGGGTAAAATATGTAAAAAATGTGTATAATCTCCTGAAACCAGGAGCACAGTATCTTTCTGTCTGTTTTTCTGAGAAGGACCCACAGTTTGGCGGCATGGGTAAATTCCGGAAAACCCAATTGGGAACAACATTGTATTTCTCTTCGGAATCCGAAATAAGGGATCTTTTTTCACCTTACTTTGTCATAAAAGAACTAAAAACGATAGAAATTAACGCTAAATTTGCATCGCATTATGTAATTTATTCGTTCTCTGAGCGGCGCTGATTTCGTTAAGTTTCTCAAACTAATTGCCAACGCATTAGATTTACCTTTTGTATTGACATTGTGCAGGTTAATAGAAGAACTCCTTGATCTGACAATTCTGAAAAATAAAATCAACCAGGTAACTGTAGGCGACCAAGTTTTGGAATGAGCCCATTAAATATACAAACTGATTAAATAAGTTTAATGAAATAACTAGTTTTTTATAATAGTATTTACATAATATAAATTGGTTCATGAGGAAGTAATCTGTGGAGTAAATTCAGGACAGCTTGAAATCTGATCCCGCAATATACTTCATTGCGCGTATCTGTAAAATGGAGCAAATTCAGGACAGCTTAAAAACTGATCCCGTAATATACTTCATTAACGCGTATCTGTAAAATGAAGCAAATTCAGGACAGCTTGAAATCTGATCCCGTAATATACTTCATTGGTGAAGGTCAAACCTTGTGAACCACCTTACAACCAACTTTTTTACTCAACACTTAGCTTGTAGATATTTTTTTCATCTTTTACTGCTTTTCCATCTGCCTTTTTCGTTTTCTTCTTTTCTCCCGTCTTTGCCGGGCTGTAATCGTTAGAGCCTTCGAGCATATAACTTAACCTCACATCATCGTCTTCAAGGACAAATATCGAGCAAGAAGGGTTCTGACTATTACCTTCTTCCCAAAAGTACAATAAATGTAAAAAGAAGTTTGAAAAATAGTAGTATTAATTAGAATTATTAAAAATGATTTTATAGTCCTGAGCGGATTCGAACCGCTGTCCCGGGCTCCAAAGGCCCGAAGGATTGACCACTACCCTACAGGACTGCACATTAAAGCTTTTACTTATAGATTAATTCATGTACTTAATTTTTGTGCCAGATCAAGACTATTTTGTGTTAATTTATCCATCAAAATCTTTCTATACCTTCATTTATTTATACAGTTCTTTTACGGCTTTAAAATATTTCTTATTGAATGATTTTTCGCTTACAGGCAATTTTTCAGATAATTAATTTAAAATAATTTATTTCATTACTATATTGTGGAGTTGGAAGAGGATACATACGATTGAATAGCTAAGTAGCGGGTTGTGACAGAACTGCCCGGGAGCTGGAAGTTCTTGCTTCAGGATATGTTAAGATGGGAGCATATCGGAAGCGGCTGTATGGGGGATACGGTAAAGGAACTGAGTTGCTCTCGGGCTTCTTCTTACTTAACTTTAATGTTCTTTTCTATTTTTTGGTATTTTATTATTTTATTAATACTATTACCTTTCTGCCTTTTCCTATATATTCAATTATTTATCTGCTGATTCTGTTATTTACCACGTGCTCAGATTTGCCAACAGCTTTTCATCTCACAAACTTTTTTGATCTAGACTATTAAACTGCTATTGACCAAAAAATCTTGTTCCACATCCGATTCTATGCTGATATTGAAATCTTTTATCTCAAACTACTTTTTGATTAAAAACAAATTTTCATATAATTAATTTAAAATAATTTATGCTCTTAGTATATTATGGAGTTAAGAAGTGAGGTGGGCTTACCACAATAGATAAGAAAGTAACCTGGAGGCTGGTGATTCTTCTTCGAATCAGTATGCTTGGGGGAGCGTAATATTCGAAGAGACTTTATTGGGGGATACAGCAAACGAATTCAGGGCCTCCAGGTATTTTCTTACTGTTTTCCTACTTTTTTTCCGAGTTTACCAAGTTTTTCGTTCTTTTCTACCTTTTTATTATCTTACTACTTTTTAAGAGCTTGAAGTATTGAAAATACACCGTAAACTTTTATTAATAGCTTCCGCCAGATTATGAATCATAGATTCACTCATGATTATACCTTTTTTAATATATTTCCTTTTTAAGGCTTTTTAATCCTTGGTTAACGCTAAAAACTCGTTTAATATGAAATTATAATTTGATTTTAAAACTTTTTATTCGAAAGCATTTTTCGTTCGAGACTAATTTTTGGTATAATTAATTTAAAATAATTACAGGGATTATTCTATATCGTACTTGGATGGAGATAACAGAACGAGTAAGTAACGGGTATGAATAGTAAATAAGTAAAATAAAGAATTGCCCGGAAGCTTTTGATCCTGTTCTGAATCATATGCTTGGGGGAGTATATCTTCAGACCAACCGTATCGGGGGCTATGGTAAAAGGAACAAAAAGCTTTCGGGCTTTTTCTTATTCTTCAATAAAGGATATTTTTTCCTATTTTTCTATAACGGATAAGGTCTATATTCCTGATAAGATACTTTCACTCAAGGTACTTTTACTCATAACTCGTTTATGATGAAGGTATGACGAAGGTATCGATGAACCATTGATACCTATCCTGATTTCTCAGGTTTTCAGGGTAGTATATTTAAGTCTAAGGAAGAGAACCATAAATTTCAAATTCAGTAGTATTTCAGTAAAATTCAATTTTCGAAAATCCTTGAGACAGCTCTTCTCCTAGAAAATTTTCCACTTCTTCTTTCAGGTTTTCAATAGCTTCTTCAATAGTGGTTCCCTTGCAAATTATATCAGCTTCAGGGCAGATTGAGATATAAAAACCGTTTTCTTGAAGGATAGTAGCAGAAAAAGGAAACAAGATTGTCATACTTTAAAATATCTATCAGTTTATGTTAAGGATTTCGTACCTTCTTGTACATTTAAATCGTTTTTTGCAGAAAAATCCCCCTATGAGCGCAGGACTTTTATACTAAAGCTAGTACCACATTCTAAATATATATTGTCAAGTTCGTGGGGCCTATGTTAGCAGAATTTATACTGTCCTCTCCTGTACCTTTACCTGATCTTTCAGTGCTTATTCTTCTGGGTGTCTTTATACTCACCGCTCTCAGGCAAGTCGGATCTTTAAGGCTACAGATCTGGCAGATCATGACATTTGGAGCGATACTGGTGTTATTGCTTGGTGAGATTTCCCCGCAAGAAGCTCTTGCCGCAATTAATATGGATGTGCTCATCTTCCTTTTTGGGGCTTTTTGTGTGGGCGAAGCACTTAACAGGAGTGGGTATCTTGCTTGGCTAGGGAACCGGATAGTCTCCAGGGCAAGAGACACTGATCAACTTGTTTTGCTTGTGCTCTTTTCTACAGGAATTCTTTCCGCAATTCTCATGAACGATACCCTGGCTATCATGGGTACTCCGCTTGTTCTGGGTTTTTCTAGAAAGTACAATATCTCTCCCAAACTCATGCTCTTTTCCTTGGCATTCGGGGTAACTACAGGAAGCGTTATGAGTCCTATCGGAAACCCGCAGAATCTCCTCATAGCAATTGGTGGAAATCTGGATTCTCCATTTTTAACATTTTTGCGTTCACTTGCCCTGCCAACCCTTATATGCCTTTTAATTGCTTATGCCGTGCTAAAACTTTTTTTTCGGGAAGAATTTGGAAAATCAACCCTTACTCATTCTGAAGAAGTCATTACCGACCCTGAACTTGCCAGTGTCTCAAAAATGGCTCTTTCCCTTTTGCTGATTCTCATAGCCTGTAAGATTTTCCTGGTGGAATTTTTGCCTGCCTGGGATTTTAGTCTTAGCTGGATTGCCCTTTTCTCCGCGTCTCCTGTCCTGCTTAGTAGAAAGCGTGTTGAGATCCTGAAAAATATTGACTGGGCAACTCTGGTTTTTTTCGTTTCAATGTTTGTACTAATGCAAAGCGTATGGATTTCCGGAACATGTCAGGAATTGCTTGCCAGGATGTCTCCTCAGTTAGGCTCTGTGTCAATGATTCTAGCACTCAGCATCGGGCTTAGCCAACTTATCTCTAACGTTCCCTTTGTTGCGCTCTATCTGCCTGCCATAGGTAGTACAGCTTCTCAAGGGCAGTTGATGGCGCTTGCTGCGGGAAGTACAATTGCAGGAAACTTTCTTATCCTGGGAGCGGCAAGCAACGTTATAATTATTCAAAACGCGGAAAAAGAGGGAAAAACCCTTTCATTTGCCGAATTCTCCAAAATTGGGATCTTAATAACGCTTTTAGACGCCATTACTTACTTTATCTTTCTCTAAACTTCAAAAGTTATTAATTCTCTTATTTTGTACTTTGAAGGCTTAATATCTCTTTATATTAAATTTAGAGACTTATTAATCCTTAATAAGCTCCCTCTTTTCTTTTTACGGGTATATAAATGAAGCTTAACCCTCCAATAAACTTGATATACTCAAAGCACATACACTTTTTTGTGGAAGATCTAATATCATGACCCAGAATAATACAGATCCAAATACCAGGCGCAAACGCGCCAGGGGTACTGTACAGATGAAAACCTTTGGGCCTGTTGAAGACCTTGAGACTCATGTCCGGTCCGACTGGTGGCAGACTCTTTTTAACTCACTTTACCTTAAGACCGATGCCGATCTTCTAGATGATATGGAGGTTACCAAGAAAGAGGTAGATCTCATTGTTTCCATTTTGGGGGTGTCTCCTGAAGAAAAAATTCTTGATCTTTGCTGTGGACAGGGGAGACATGTACTGGAACTGGCAAGAAGGGGCTTTTTGAATATTGAGGGATATGACAGATCCCAGTACCTTATAAGGAAAGCTAGAAACAGAGCACAAAAAGATAATCTGCAGGTCCGGTTTAGAGAAGGAGACGCAAGAAAGCTTTCGTATCCCTCTGATACTTTTGATGTAGTCACTATTTTGGGCAACAGTTTTGGTTACTTCGATTCAACACTCCAGGATAGAAAGGTTCTTGAAGAAATCTTCAGAGTTTTGAAGCCAGGGGGCAGAGTTTTCATTGATGCTGTTGACGGAGATCATATGAAAAAGAGCTTCCAGCCAAGATCGTGGGAATGGCTGGATAGAAAGTATTTTGTCTGCAGGGAAAGAGCTCTTTCAGCCGATGGGGATCGGCTAATCTGCAGGGAAGTAATAAATCGTATTGACAGGGGGGTAATTGCAGACCAGTTTTACGCTGAGAGATTGTACAATAAGGAAAGCCTTTTTGAGTTACTTACCGCATCAGGATTTAGCAGTCCAGCTTTTCATACTACTTTCAGCCCAGTATCTTCAAGCACTCAGGATGCGGGTATGATGGAGCAGAGAATCTTGGTCTCAGCCTCTGTTGAAAAACCCTGGCCTCCTTCTCTTCAGGAAGCCAGGAACAAAAAGCCAATGAATATTGCAGTTGTACTCGGAGACCCGAGAAAAGAAGATCAGGTAAAGCCTGCATGTGTGTTTGATGATGATGATTTCGATACGCTTGAGAGAATGAAAAAGGCACTTGCAGAAATCCCTCTCATGAGATTTACTTTCCTTGATAGGCATGAAACACTGCTGGAGGACTTGAAGAAAAAGGCAGCAAAAATTGATCTTGTACTTAATCTTTGTGATGAAGGGTTCTATAACGATCCCACAAAAGAGCTTCATGTTCCGGCTTTGCTTGAACAGCTCAATTTCCCGTATACAGGAGCAGGCCCTCAATGTCTTGCCTTTTGCTACGATAAGTCCATTATAAGGGGCGTTGCCAGAGAGATGAATATTCCTGTAGCAAAGGGAATGCTTGTAACCGAAGACTCAGATCTTTCAAAGCTCTCTCTATCTTTCCCCTTGCTTGTAAAGCCTAATTCAGGGGATTCAAGTTTTGGGATTACACAGAATAGCATTGCCCACAACCTTGAGGAGCTTCTTGAAATTCTTGCGGCAACCCGGGAAAAAATGGGTTCTAGCAGGCCTTTTTTACTGGAAGAATTCCTCCCCGGGAAAGACATCAGTGTTGGGATTATTGGAAATCCGCCTGCATGCACTATACTTCCTATTACGGAAGAAGATTACTCGAGAGTGCCGGACGAACTTCCAAAAATCTGCGGTTATGAAGCAAAATGGCTTCCGGACTCTCCTTACTGGAATATCAAATCCGTACCTGCCGATCTTACGGAAAAAACCAGAAAAGAGATTGTAAAATCTTGTCTTACTCTTTTTACCAGGCTGGGCTGCCGGGATTATGCTCGCTTTGACTGGAGGCTTGATGCCGAAGGCAAACCAAGGCTTCTGGAAGTAAACCCAAACCCTGGCTGGTGCTGGGACGGTCATCTGGCAAAGATGGCAGCTTATGCCAATATCTCCTATTCCGGAATGCTTGCAGCCATTATCGAAGCTGCAAAGGAAAGATATGGCCTTGGAAATGACGGAAAAGTTGAGCTTTCCAGGAAAATGTCTGAAGCCACTCCCCGAAAAAGTCCGGCTGAATATGCTGCCGAGTTTGAGGAAGAAATCGAAGCTAGCAACTGTATGGAATCCGGAAATAATCGAAAGAAAAATGTTTTCTCAAATCCTTCCAAAACAGTACATGCCTTTGAGAGCGTATAAATTAAAAAAATGTGAGATGCGAAATTAATCTTTCTCTTTCGCCTCTCTGCTTTTTTACTTTTGGATGATAATTGTAAGAATATCTTGGTCCTGCATTCTATGGTCTATGCCTACTCTCTGTCCCGGATGTTTTGCAGATGTACCCCATATCTGGGCATAGCGGAATTTCCTGCGAAAATCCCTGTGCAAGCGGTCACAAATTTGGCCTATATTGGTCCCACTCATGACTATCAAGGGCTCTTCCATGTCTGCGGGCTGACCTTGTGGTTTTAAGTAGACTCGAATGAAACCCAATCTGTCATAGATAGCATCTTTGAGAGTCTCGATATTAATGCCTTCATGGGCTGAAATAAAAATCGAGTTCGGGTATAGCTCTCTACATTCTTCAATCAACTGGGGATAGGCTAGGTCAACCTTGTTAACAGCGATAAGAGACCTCACATAACTGCGGTTGTTCAGGACAATGTCAATAAGCTGATCAACAGTTATGTTTTCCCTTATAAGTACGCTGGCGTTATGGATCTTGTACTCATCCAGCACAGCCTTGATAGTTTCTTCATCCAGGTCAAGATCAATGGTTGAGTTGATCTCTATCCCGCCTCTCTCTTTTTTCTTGATTACAACATCAGGGGGCTCCTGGTCTATGCGAATGCCAGCCTGATAGAGTTCGTCCATGAGTACTTCGTAGTGCTTGGGCTGGAAGACATCAAGCAAAAATATAACCATATCAGAGTTCCTGATAACTGATATGACTTCCTTCCCGCGCCCACGCCCCGAAGATGCGCCTTTTACAAGTCCCGGGACGTCAAGGAACTGGATTGTTGCCCCTTTATATTCCATTACGCCTGGCACAACTGTAAGGGTAGTAAACTCATATGCTGCCACTGCGGACTTGGCACCCGTGATTTTGTTCAGAAGCGTAGATTTTCCTACTGATGGAAAACCTACAAGGGTTACGGTTCCATCTCCTGATTTTCTGACCGAGTACCCATCCCCTCCTCCTTTTGCTGAGGCTTTCTTTTCCACCTCGTCTCGCAGGCGGGCTAATTTGGCTTTGAGGCGGCCTATATGGTGGGAAGTTGCCTTATTGTACACGGTCTTTCGAAGTTCGTCTTCGACTTCCTGTATTTGCTCCTGTATGCTGCTCATCTGGAACCTGCCGATTTCGGGACTAAAGAAATGATTTTCATATTATAGGAAAAAGAAACCGCGTCCAAACGGTTTCTACAAGCCTTTTTGATCCAAAAGAGATCCGTATCTGGATATTTTATCCTGAATAGTTGAATGAAATATATATACCTATGGAATGGTTTTATTTACTGGTTCTTAATAATAGGGCTACTCAGAATATTTATATCTCATAATAATTATAATAATACTTAAAGTTTATTGAAAACTGCTGCCGGTGAAAATTTCTTCACCAGAAGCTTGTTCAAAGAAAAACCTCTAATGTTCAAAAAGAGTGTCTCTCTTATTTAACTCTCTTATTCAAGGGAGAAACTATCTCAAAGGGGCTTTCTCTCCTATTCGATAATATTAATTTTATTCAAAGAAGATTATCTCTCCTGTCCTCTCATACACGTGTAGCCCGTCGGGAAGCTTTGAAGCGAATTCTGCGGAATTAAGAATTTCCAGAAACCTGCGGACTTCAGGAGTTTCCATAATTTCCTTCCTTATCAGAAAATCATACTCTTCCTCTGCAAATTTTATAAATTGGAGACCATTCTTTTCGGTACAGGCTTTCTTTCCTATGCCTACCTCAGCCTTTCCTGAGGCGACTGCCTCACAGACAGCTACTTCCGATTTTACTCCTGAGTCATATCCGGAAATTGAATCCGTAAACTCCTTTTTACTAATTCCCTTTCCAGCTACAAATTCTGCAATTTTCAGGTCTAAAAGAGCTCTTGTGCCTGAACCCAGGTTCCGGTTAATCAGGTTTTTTCCCGGGAGGTCCGAAAGCCCGGAAATCGGTTTATCCTGACTGACAAGAAGCCCTACTTCCCGCTTGTACCCCTTCACAAGGACAACGCCTGAAAGTCCCATATTCTCAATTGTAGGGATGTTATACAGGACTCCATCCTGTCCTCTGGAATCTCGTGAAGGCATATTCACGCCTGCAATATCTGCCGTATTTGCGGCAATTGCGCTGAAGCCCCCGCTTGAGCTTGTGTAAAGGGTTCTGAAACGAAGTCCGCTGAGATCTTCAAGCAGGTCAAGGCCAGGACAGGAGCCGCCTGCTATCAGGAGGTCAGGTTTTTCAACCTCGCCGAAAAGGGTTACTTCTACAGGGGTTCCCGCTTCAATAAACTCTGTACTGGACGGAATTTCAATAAAGCCATCTGCCCCGGAAAGAGAGGTTATGGCACCTGAGCCTCTATCCGCAGGATAAATCTTTCCCCGGATCAGGCCTACAGGAAGAAGCTGTTGTCGTCCTTCTGAACGGAAACCGGTACCCATAATTCCTTTTTCCGTTTTTTTGAGTTCTTTACCTTCTCCAAGGGCTTTTCTGAGTAGGGGGATAACGAATTCGTTAAAAATCATTAATGCAGATGTAGGGTTTCCGGGCAGCCCTATTATGGGAACGCCTTTTATTACTCCAATAACCACAGGTTTTCCAGGCTTTATATTTATGCCGTGGGCAAGAGTTTCTCCTATTTCATCTATGAGCCTGTACATCACGTCTCCGGCCCCTGATGACGTACTCCCAGAAGTCAGAATCAGGGCACATTCAGAAACCGCAGTTTCAAGTGCCTCTTTCATGGCTGCCTCGTTATCTTCTACAATCCCGTAAAGCAGGGGGAAAGCTCCGCATTCATGTATGCCGGCATATAATGTATAAGAGTTTGCGTCGTATATCTTTCCGGAGGTAAGTTTTTCTCCGGGACGCACAAGCTCGTCTCCTGTTGAGATTATTCCAACTTTTAATTTAAGGACAGGAACATCCTTTTTTCCGATAGAAGCAAGCACTCCGATTTCTCTGGTCCCAAGCTTCCGTCCTGCCCTGAGCACACGTTCTCCCTTCCGGATGTCCGAACCGGCTTTCATGATATTTTCTCCCACAGTTACAGGCCTGTAAATCGCTACGGTCCCACCTTCTTCAGAGCTGTACTCAACCATGACCACTGCGTTAGCGCCTTCTGGAATCGGGGCTCCTGTAGCGATTTCAACGGCTTCCCCTGCCGAAACCTTAAATTTTGCATCAGAGCCTGCAGGGATGTTTCCAAGCAGCCTGAATTCTACAGGTTCGGTTTCGCTGCAGGCATACGTATCTTCTGCCCTGACTGCATAACCATCCATTACAGCCCTTGGAAAAGGAGGGACATTAATTTCGGTAATGATATCCTCTGCAAGGATTTTACCGTACGCGCTTTCAAGGGGAGAGGCTTCCTTTCTGGGAAGCACCTGCAAACTGTTTATTATTTCTCGGGCCTTATCCACTGAGATAAGTTTCCTAAACTCTTTGCGCTTCATAAATATCAAATCCTGACCTACGGCTTTCAGATGGGTTTTTAGTTTAATAGCATTACCTGACCTGTTTTATACTTATTTTTCCCTTTGAGGGAATATATTGCAAGCAGTTAACGCAAAGGCGCCCCTTTTCAAGAAAGGCCATCACAGAGAGACCAGCCTGGAAGAAATCATTTTTCAAAGACTGCATGAAAGGAATCTGTTAGTGGAAACTTAAATGGGAGGAGCTAAGGAAAATTCAAAACAAAAGTACAAAAAGGATTACAAAGTGAAGTTCAAAAGTGATTTTAAAAGGGATTTCAAAAGGAGTTTAAAATGAAGTTCCAAATGGAAATTTCAATCCTAAAAAACTGATAAAAAAGAATCATGGCGAGAAAATTCTCGCATGATTTTATTCTTTTTTTGTTTCTTTCATTTTTCAGGCTGCCCTTTACTCATAAATTGGGGTGCCTGTGCTCTTGGTTATTTTTTCAAAGGCTTCAACCATCTTCATTGTCATGGGTCCGGGCTTGCCTGTACCTATAATTCTTCCATCAAGTTTGGTTATTGGGGCAGCTTCAGCGGCGGTACCTGTGACGAAAATCTCATCGGCTGTATAAAGGTCAAACAGGCCGAGATTTGCTTCAATGGTGGGGCATCCCATCTCATTCAGAAGTTCGATGGCTGTGGCTCTGGTAACCCCTTTTAAGTTGCTGATTGTATGGGGAGTAAGAACCTTGTTGTTCTTGACTATGAAAATATTATCTCCTGAACCCTCACAGACAAAACCATTCTGATCAAGGAAAATGGCTTCGTCTCCTCCTTTCTCATTGGCTTCGATCTTTGCCAGGATATTGTTCAGGTAGTTCAGGGACTTGATATTCGGGGATATAGCATCAGGGGCATTTCTCCGGACACAGACACTGACGGCTTTGAGCCCGACTTCATACAGGTCACCGTACATGGCTCCCCAACCCTGGGCTATGACAACCACGCAGGGCTTCTCACAGCTGCGGGGGTCAAGCCCGAGATCTCCAGCTCCCCTCGAAACAACCGGACGGATATATGCATCTCTGAGGTTATTTTTCCTAAGAGTTTCAAGTATTGCTTCACTCATCTCTTCCTTTGTAAGAGGGATATCCATTGCAATTGCCTTTGCTGAGTCATAAAGCCTGTCAACATGCTCTTTTAACTTAAAGACACGTCCATTGTATGCCCTTATGCCTTCAAAAACACCATCGCCATAGAGGAAACCATGGTCATAGACCGAAACTTTGGCTTCGGATTTGGGAACAAACTTCCCATCCAAGTAGATCAGTAACTCACTCATTTGCGAACAATCCTCTGCAATCTTACTACTTTATAGGGTTTACCTATTTTCTTGAGAATGTCAATTAAATGTGGTTTTAATACACAAACCCTATAAACCATTTACTTTTTTCACTCATTGACAGTATGTAAGCTCTGCGCGGGGTTTTAAATACTCAAAGCCTCAGGGAAGTTTCCATACTGGCAAATTCCTAAGTAAAATGCCGAGTAAGTGAGTATATACTAAATATATATTACAATTCCGCTTCTATTCAAACATTTTAAGGCTTTTACAGCCCCAATTAACGTATCCATACAAAAAGCTTTTATGCTAAAACGCGCATTTCGTATTCCGCAGTAGAAAAAGCAAAAAGGGCTCGTGGCTTAGCCAGGATATAGCGCTGGGCTTCTAACCCAGACGTCGGGGGTTCAAATCCCTTCGAGCCCGCTTAATTCTTTACCTTTTTCTAACTAGTCTTTGAAAGTCATTTTTAATTCTTTTCTTACTTCAGATTTACCTACGTAAACTGTTTTCGCTCTCTTCTCTTCTGACATGCTTGCCCTCTTTCTGTAAAGCTTTATACTTTCTACCTCCCCCTCTGTTTTTCTGTTTATTCTGGAGTAAAGAGCTTTGACATAGCTGCAGCTTTACCAGAGTACGCGCAGCTTTTGCTTTGGAAAATCTCATTTCAAAAACATAGGAGATATAGATAGAGTAATTACAAACGTTCTGTAAAATCGGAAGCTCAAAAAGTCACTTAACCAGATTTATTCTCATAATAACAAGTACCTCAGTCCCAGTGCGAAAAACATTACTCCTGACATTACTGATGTAATCAGGCCGATCTGCCTGATACTTTCCACTTTAGCTGCGAGGCCCAGTGGCACCAGCAATATGAGATAATATGAGGTTCCAATAAAAAATCCTCCAAATAGTAGTATGCTGCCTGTAACATTGGTATAAGACAGAGCTGCGGACATCGCCAGAAGGAATGGAGGACACACATTGATTCCTGTCAAGAAGCCAAAGAAAGCAGGATAATTCACGTATTTTTTACTCAGCTTGCACAACCCGAAATGAGGCCATTTTTTTACCACCACGAAGGTTAGCATCAAGATGGACAGCATAATCATAGCAGTCCCTACGGCTCTGTTGAGCCATGGACCGTCTATCTGCTTGCCGAGAATTCCCAGGATCAAGCCGAAAAATAGGTAGGCAATTAGTCTACCCATTGCAAGCTCTCCAATGGATAGTATATTCTGCCGCAGCTTTCGATCTTCCGATAGGACAAATGGCACATATACAGGAGCGCAGGTGACCAGGCAGAAAATGCCCGTGGACAGTCCTAGCAGCATGCCCTGGGAAATCGCCTCTATGATCATTAACCACCGCTCATGACTTCGCCAGCAATGCAAAACCAGCGACAACGATGAGGACCATGTACAGATACATTACCCATATCCTGATATTCTTTTTGTCAATAGCCATTTCAGAACCTTCCATTATTACCAGTCAATAAGTAAATGCAATCATCCGAAACTCCCTATCTCACCGGTCATCAGGTAGTGTACAATCATCCATATGAAGCCTGACACAATAAGCAAGTTAAAGATAACTGCCAGCGGAATAAAACATAATCTAATTCTCTGGTCAGTAAACATCAGCTTGTAATCGATCGCACCTGCAGGACATTTGTCCATGCACTTTCCGCACTTAGCACACTCGATTGTCGTTTTTCCTTTCGCAAGCGATTCTTTGGTAATCGCGAACAGCTCACAACTTTTTACGCACAAGCCACATTTCTTGCAGAGGCTTGTGTCGATTTTTACCTTAAACGGATTGATGACCCCAATTATAGTATTGGCAGGCATAAGTGGACATATAAAGCTACAGAACAACCTTTTCTTTGTGAGCAACGGGCCTATCACCAGGAAGATTAGTCCACCAGTCACGAATATAAGTGCTGTAATCCACTGGAAAGTAGTCGTCACGCCAGGCGGGTCATATATTATCCGGAGTGGGCACATGAAAGCACAGAAGACAGGTATCAGAAAGACAGCACTGACCAGGACCAGGAACAGCATCAATGCATAAGGAAACAGCTTTGCCCATTTTGGCGGGTTTTCAAGAGGTATAATAGGCTTCTTTAATAGAGATGCGAAAAACTGATCCATCCATCCGAAGAAACATATCCAGCCGCACCACCCTCGTCCCAGGATAAGTACAAGACCAAGCCACATAAAGAGAACGGCAAACAGAGATGAGACCGGGGATGGAAAGACCATTTTTCCCTCGGTAAAGTATGGTACCGCTACGAACGGGATAGTGATCGGACAGATGGGAGCGCTAGTACTGTTCAGGATTTGATCGGTCAGCAGAATGCTGCCCCTATGCACTTCATGTTCCAGAGAGAGTGCTATAGTGAAAATTAAACCATCCATTACAACAAAAGTTACCATGCGGAGAAGGTTGACTCTACCAGTCCACAGGATGAAAAAAGTCAGTGCTGTACCTACTATGACAATAAACGCGGTGATTGCCAGATGAGCTGAAGAAGAATCTCCCTGTCCTACAAGAAAAAATATGATTAAACTAGTGATAACTGCCGCAGTAAAACTGACCGCGAAAGAATACTTTAAACGGTCTGTACCGCATTTGGCTCCTTTATTATCGCTTTTGTTTAATTGACACACTTGTTTACCTCATCTGGCACCAAAATATTGGGCATGTTAAATGATAAAAAGAATTTTTCCTGTCAATTATATAAAAACTTATCGAAGTTTTTTGGCAACATGTCCTGACCATTTCAGCGCCAGCTAGAAGTTACTACTGTTGTTTTCTGAGGCTTTAGAAACTGACTGACTTAAAAATTAATAAGTTAATGTTTGCTCAGAAAGGTCACATACTTGCGATTTGAGTATCGTTTTCACACGGTACTGATCAGGATTCTCTGAATGCAGGTAAGTTAAGAAAAGAGTGCAGTTAAACAACATGTATTGCATGACAAAATATCCAAACATTTGATTTCAGTTTACAGAAAAGTTGATACGCTTCCTATAGATAGGCTTAAAAGCTGAAAAATCGGAAGCTAAGAGAATGAAAATCTAAAAAATAAAACTTTGTAAAATTCCATCGCTGGAAATCACCGCTCAGCTGGGAACCATTTCAAATCTCTCTCCCGAGGGCATAATTATTGCTAGGATTATATAAAGGACAATACCAATTCCTTCCAGAGCAAGAGCTGCAAAAGCAAGTCTTATAAAGGTCGGGTCAATGCCAAAATATTCTCCCAACCCTCCACAGACTCCAAGGAGCATACGGTTTTTCTTGCTTTTAGTCAGGCGCTTTTTCATAGTGTAAGTAGTGCGTTTCTCTTCTCTGGCCTCTTCTCTGGCTTCTTCCCCGGCTTCCCCGGTTTCTTCCCTGACTTTCTCTCTAGCCTCTCTGGCGGCTTCCTCTTCTTTTTTCTCCCCAGGTTCTATAATGACTCTCTCTTCCATATCTATAGGCTTTGTCCAGGATTCTTTGGTATAACCAGTTTCAAGTTCTCCCGGAGCCTTGAATTCGCTTTCTTTTGGGATTTTTCTCTCTTCAAATATGGGGCTTCCTGTGGCTTCCTGTTTTTCCATGTCTCTCTCAGGTTTTGCCCAGGATTCCTCGGTATAGCCAGTTTCAAGTTCCCCTTGAGGTTTGAATTCACTTTTTTTCGGTTCTTCTCTTTCCAGAGGTGCAGTACTTCCGCCGATTTCCTCTGCGTTTTTTCCCTCAGGTCTCGCACCTGGTTCCTCTTTAGATTCGGCTTTAGGTACCCCTGGCGCTTCAAAAAAGTTTCCTTTAGTTACCTTTTTTTCTTGAGATTCGGGATTTTCCTGCATATTGTTTATTCTATTTTTTAGGATTTATATTATACTGGTACCTTTTCTATCTTCTTTACTATCTTCGTTTTCCTTCTATCGAACTTTTGAGTGTCTGAAAAGCCGCATCCATCCTCGTGATACTGTCTGAATTCGGTCCTATCAACTTCTTTGTGCTGCTTTTTCAGAGAGTCAAAATAAGGATTATAAAAAGTGCTAGGATAAAAAGGGCTTTCCAGTCACTTTTCTGCATTGAAAGCTCATGTATCGATGTTCTTCGACTTCCCTGGTAACACCTGCTCTCCATGGCTTCTGTCACTTCTTCGGCCAGGATGATCGACCTTCTTATAAGGGGCACTACAATTGCCGTGGTTCCCCGGCGCAGGTCGTGCCTGAAGTCAAGGCCCCGAGCGAGCTGGGCTGACCTGATAGTTGCTGCGTTTTCCAGAAAACTTGGGAGGAAGCGGATGGAAAGTGACATCATGGTGGCTAGGTCGAAGGAAGTCACTCCTAGGTAACGGAGCGGCAAGGGACGGAGCAAGCGCTCGATCCCGTTAGTAATCTGGCTCGGGAGGGTACTTGCCGTAAGGAGAGCAGCATAAAGCAGGAGTAGCCCAAAGCGTAAGGAAAGCAGTGCCCCTAGCCTCAGCCCCTCATAAGTAGGAGTAAACACCGGCAAGGGGACAATGGGAGTTCCTTTAGTTTCAAAAAGCTGAAAACAAAAGATGATGATAATAACGAAGAATAGGGGGCGGACCGATCTGAGCAAAAAGTAAAGGCGTACTCCCGAAATCCCGGTGAGCAGGAGGAAAAAAGCAATAAGTAATCCCATCCCGGCAAAACTCCCTTCCCTGAAGATGAGGATGCTCAGGCACATCACTGCCCCAAGCTTGGTCCTGGGGTCCAGCCTGTGCAGGAGGGAATTCCCGTAGACGTAGTTGAACGCAATTTCATACATTTTCCTGCATCACCGTCCCATCTATTTTTTCTGATATTTCCCTCTCTTTTTCCTGTCTAAGCTTTTGAAGTTCTTTCAAGGCCTCTTCTGCCGTAAAGATATCCTCCCTGAGGTTGGCTCCCTTCCTGTTCAGTTCTTTCATAAGCCTGGTAAGCAGGGGCACAGGGGAATGCCCTACCCGAAGGTATTCTTCAGGGCTGCCTGTAAACAAGATCTTGCCCTCTTCCATCGAAATGACCTTATGGGCGAAGGGCAGGATTTCTTCCATGTTGTGAGACACAACAATGATTCCAACTCCCTTTTTATGAATATTTTGAAGCCTTCCGAGCAACTTGGTTCGGCTTTCGGGGTCCAGACCCGCGGTGGGTTCGTCAAGCACAAGGTAGGTCGGACGAAGCGCCATGATTCCCGCAAGCGCAACTCTGCGTTTCTCCCCCCCGCTCAGGCTGAACGGAGAGCGGTTCAGGATCCTGGTATCAAGATGTACGAGAGACAGGGCATCATACACCCTTTCTTTAAGTTCTTCTCCCCGGATCCCAAAGTTCGAAGGGCCGAAGGCAATTTCCTTGTATACGGTTTCTTCGAAGAGCTGGTCTTGAGAATGCTGGAAAAGCATACCCACTTTTCTGCGCACTTCCCGGCTATTGGTGTCCAGGCCGTCCACAGTTACCCTACCGCTTTCGGGGGTGAGGATCCCGTTGAAATGTTTGATTAGTGTTGATTTTCCTGCCCCTGCGGTTCCGGAGATGACAGCAAATTCCCCTCTTGCGATCTCCAGGGAGACGTTTTCAAGGGCAGGCTTCCTTTTTTGGTTCCCGGGATAGGAATAGCTCAGATTTTCCACCTTGATTCCCATATCTCCTCCGCAAGATTTTCTATTGAATACAGCCGTGCCCAGTCAAATGAAAAGCCGCGGGATTCCAGGCTGTTCAGCAACTCCACGACCGGGGGGATTTCCAGACCAAATTTCTCCGTGTCAGGGTCTTTGAAAACAGTTTTTGGTTTCCCTTCCCGCACTATTTCCCCCCTGTCCATTACGATTATCCTGTCAGCATACAGGATTTCTTCGAGCCTGTGCGTCACATACACGATAGTTCGGGCTTCTCCCCTCAGCTTTTGAATGATTTCCCGGATCTGTTCCCTGGATTTTGAGTCTAGCATGGAAGTTATTTCGTCAAAAACAATACACTCGGATTTCATTGCAAGTGCCGAAGCGATAGCTGCGCACTGGCTCTGTCCTCCACTCAGGGTTTTTGGGGAATAGTTTTTGAAGTTATCAAGTCCTACCACTTCCAGAGCCCTGTCAACTCTTTCCTGGATTTCTTTTGGGGGCAGGGCAAGGTTTTCGGGCCCGAAAGCCACGTCTTCTTCCAGGGTGGTGCCCACAAACTGGGTGTACGGGTTCTGGAAGACCATACTCACGGTCTGCCGAATTTTGAGGAGATTTGAAGGATCTGCCGTGTCCATGCCATTTATGGATACTTTCCCTTCCATCGGCTTCAAAAGCCCATTCAGGTGCCGGACAAGGGTTGACTTCCCCGAACCGTTCCTGCCAACTATCCCAAGAAATTCTCCTCTTTCTATTTCGAGATTTATCTTTTTCAAGCCCTGTGTCCCATCAGGAAAATTGTAGCTAAGATCCTCTATCCTGATCATTATTTTTGACTCTTTGCTATTTTGGATTTTTACTTACTTTTTCAGATCCTGTACCTGGAAGCTATATAGGCGGCAATTGCCAGTTTCAGAAGGTCACCAAGAATAAATGGAAGCACTCCCAGGGTTATTGCTTGCAGGAGGTCAAGTTTGGCTACAATTGCCAGCTGGGTCATCCCCAGGGCATAGTCGATTACGAGCCCTATGCCCATATAAAGAGCATTTGAAAAGTAGTCGTTTTTTCCACTCTTCTCACTAAGATATCCTATTACAAACGCCGCAACTATGAAACCTATTATGTACCCGCCTGTGGGTCCCAGGATCACGCCGAGTCCTGAGGCACCTCCTGCAAAGACAGGCAGCCCGGCAATTCCCAGCAGAGCGTATATCAGCACGCTGAGAGTCCCCCATTTGCTCTTAAGCATGCTCCCTGCCAGGAAGACAAAGAGGGGCTGCATGGTAACTGGTACCGGAGAAAAGGGAAGTGGGATTTTAATGTACGCCCCCACTGCAATCATTGCAGCGAAAAGGGATGAAAACACTAATTTTCTAAGTTCCGAGGATTGGGTAATGCCGTATGTTTCATTTTTCCCTTTCATTCTTTTGTCTCTCCTGTTTCTATCTTTTCAAAGTTTAGTCCCGCATCCCGTATCATCTTCAGATCATTTTCTGGACTTCTACCTGCAGTGGTCAGGTAGTTCCCGAGCATCAACCCGTTGGCCCCGCAAAAAAGGGCAAGGGACTGCAGATCCCTGAGATTCTTTTCTCTTCCCCCGGCAAGCCTGATATTTTTCTCCGGTAGAGCGAGCCTGAAAAGAGCTATACTTTTAAGGATCTCCATCGGGGGCAGAGGTGTTGCATTTTCCATCGGAGTTCCCGGAATTGGGTTTAAGATGTTGATTGGCACTGAGTCTACGTCCAGTTCTTTCAGGGTAAGTGCCAGCTTTATCCGGTCTTGTATGCTCTCCCCAAGCCCCAAAATCCCTCCTGAACAGACTTCAAGCCCGGCTTCTTTTGCAGTCCTGATTGTCCGTATCCGGTCGGCATACGTATGTGTGCTACAGATGCGCCTGAAAAAGCTTTCCGAGCTTTCTAAGTTGTGATGAATTCTTGAAACCCCGGCTTCTTTCAGCTTCCCCGCCGATTCCGGGCTCAGGGCTCCGATTGACGCACAGACTTCAAGTCTCGTCCCGCTTTTTATCAGCCTCACGGCATCCAGGATGCTTTCAAGTTCCTCTAACTTCAGTTGGTTTCCACTTGTGACTATAGAAAATCGGTGTACTCCGGATTTTTCAGCGTTTTTTGCATCTTCAAGTAGCTTTTCGGGGCTTAGCAGTGGATATTCCCCGGTTTTTGCACAATGGTGAGCTGATTGGGCACAGAACTTGCAGTCTTCGGGGCAGCGCCCGCTTTTTGCGTTTGTAATTGCACAGAGGTCTACATTGTTTCCCAGCTTTGATCTCAAGCGGTTTGCGATGGAAAAGAGGTCGAAGAGGTCGGGCCCAGTAAGTGCCGCAAGCTTCATAAACTCCTCCTCTTCAATAGGGAGTTCCTTATTGAGTTTGTCTCTTATCGTAGGGATTATCCTAGCAGTCTCTTTCATTGTTAACCTCTTTCTATCCACCGGTTAACTATAAATCCGGGACTTGCTTATTAAAGTTTTCTCTCAACTCTAATGAAAGACAATCTATGTTCTCCTTTTTGCCAGGATCCAGAGGCTTTTTCTCTTCTCCGGGCGATAATTAAATATATAACTTATGCGGGTATTATGAATACTTCACCTGAAATACAGTTTTACTATCTGTTTCATGCTGTGTTCAGGAAGTTCATCGTGGGCGCGTGGCCTAGCCCGGATATGGCGGCAGCCTCCTAAGCTGTAAATCGGGGGTTCAAATCCCTTCGCGCCCGCTAATTTCGTTTAATCTATTTTTATCAGTTTTCTCCGGAGATAAAAGTCTATTTTCAAACTATAGTTTTTTCTGGATATTCTGCTTACTCAGAAGAAGAATCCGAGCTTCCTGAATACCAGGATATATCCATATAAACTATGGAAAATTTCTTATCTAGAAAGTGAGTATTCCCCTAGCATTACGCAGTAAAGTTTTATAAATCATAAGCCAGTGCAGTCTATTCTATAAGAAAACAAAATGCCACCTCAGAGGAAACACAAATTGATCCGGAAAGCCAGGGTAGATGACGTTGTTGTAATGAAGCAAATCATCAATACTTATTCGAAGGAAGAGCTAATGCTCGCCCGTTCGCTGAGTGAAATGTACGAGAACATCAGAGATTATTATGTCTGCGAGATTGATGGGGAAGTTGTGGGCTGCTGTGCCCTGCACGTGGTGTGGGAAGACCTTGCAGAAATACTTGCCCTTGCCGTTAATCCAATATTTGCAAGAAAAGGAATTGGTACAAAGCTTGTCTCAGCCTGCCTTGAAGACGCTGAAAACCTTGGTATGAAGGAAGTTTTCGCACTTACTTACGTGCCTAGCTTTTTCGAAACTCTTGGCTTTAAGGTTGTGGACAAGAACAGCCTTCCCAGAAAAATCTGGTCCGGCTGTTTGCGATGCCCCAAGTTTCCGGACTGTAATGAAATTGCTGTTCTTAAATCGATTAATTCTTAAATCGCTTCTGAAATCCTTTCCTTAAATCTTTATTTTCTATTTTTTTCCGAATTCAAGACTTTTAACTCGAAACTATATAATCTCGATTTACAATGTTTAAAATATATACAAATAACTAAAAATCAAAAATTATTTATTCAGGCAGTTTCATTTTTAGGGTATCCTAATTATTGGGTCTGGAGTCAGGCATGAGATGATATCAATGAATATAGATCGATTTGAAGAATATCTTGAAACTATTCTTTACCTCATTAGAAAGAACCAGAGCCCTGCAAAGACCAAACAGATCTCTGAAGAACTCAACGTATCTCCGCCAAGTGTAACAGAAATGATAAAAAAGTTATACTCTTCGGGTCTTGTAGAGTATACACCCTATCAGGGAGTTGAATTGACAGAAAAAGGAACTGATCAGGCTCTCCGGATCAAAAGGAAACATCAAGTGCTTGAAACTTTTCTGGTTGATGTCCTTGATTTCGATCGAAAGGAAGCCCATAAAGAAGCCTGCGAGCTTGAGCATGCTGTTTCTGATGCTGTACTTGAAAAGATCTACGAATTTCTGGGATGTCCCGAATATTGTCCTGACGGGAATCCTATCAACGTTGATAAAAATAATATCAGGCTAGAGGAAAAAGTCATCCCACTTGATGAAATGGAAGAGGGGAGTTCAGGCAAAGTTGCCCGGGTAACCCTTCCAAGAGAGACGAAAGAGCGCCTTACCTCCCTTGGTATTCTTACGGGGGAAGATATTGAGGTCAGGCGCAAGCAGAAACAGGGCTGTATTTCGGTTATAGCAGTGGGGTCCGAAATTGCCCTCGGAAAAGATATCGCAAAAAAGATTTTCATAGCTCCGAAAAGCAAAAGCTTGTAAAAGGGCAGAGAAGGCATAAAACTGGCGTGGAGTAAGATAACCGGAGACGTGATGGGAATTTCCAGCTCATGCTGTACTTCCGGAAGCGAAAGTAAGAGCGAAACTCCTTATGATCTGACAATCGCTTTCATAGGGAACCCAAGCGTTGGGAAAAGTGTTTTCTTCAGCAGACTCACCGGGGTAGGTGTAGAGGTATCGAATTATCCTGGTACGACAGTTGCACTTAAGAGAGGAATTGTAAAGGCCCGGGGAAAAACTATTGAAGTAGTTGACCTGCCAGGGATTTATTCCCTTGGAGTCACAAACGAAGATGAGAAGGTAACAAAAAGATTTCTTATTGAGGACAAACCTGATATCATCATCAATGTCCTTGATGCAAGTAGACTTGAGAGAAATCTGTACCTGACTCTGCAACTTCTGGAACTCAATATCCCTATGGTTGTTGCGCTAAATCAAGTGGATCTGGCTGCAGACCTCGGTTTCCTCGTTGATGCGGACGAACTCTCTGAACTGCTTGGTTTGCCTGTAGTGCCAACGGTCGCGACCTGGGGAGTAGGGCTAGATGAGGTAATGCTTGTAGCCCTTGCAGAACAAGGTAAAACTCAGGAGCATCACCATGTAAGGTATAGCCAATGGATCAGGCAGGCTCTTTCCAGCCTAGACTATGCTTTTCCCGATATTCCTCCAAGAGTAAAAACTGCAGCTCTATTAAATGATGCCGAGTTTGTAGAACTCTGCTGTATGCCGCCTGAGGCTAATGCCCTTCTTTCTTCTGCCAGGCGATTAAGGCAGAATCTGGAGATGCAACATGGAATTTCGGTACCTGATACGGTTGCAAGAGATCTCTATGGGGAAGCCGGATATATTGTGGACAGTGTGGTTTCAAGGTTTGAGCCTAAAAAAAGTTTGAGAGATCGAGTGGATGCCATTCTTACCTCCCCTAACTTTGGAATTGCAGTGCTCGTATCTGCCCTGCTTATTACCTTCCTCCTTGTTTTCCGTGTAGGAGGTTTCCTTGAGACCTGGATTGTGAATGAGATCTTTGAGCCTCATGTGATTCTGCCTGCAGAGGCCGCAACTTCAGGCATGTCGCCTATACTGAGAAACTTAATCGTGTATTCTCTTCGCGGAGTAGAGGCAGGATTCGCAATTGCAATTCCTTATATTGCAGTTTTTTATGCCATTCTTTCCATATTCGAGGATTCGGGTTATCTTACTAGAGCAGCTTTTCTGCTGGACAATCTTGCGCATAAGCTTGGGCTCCACGGAAGAGCCGTGATCCCGCTGGTTCTTGGCTTTGGATGCAACGTCCCTGCGATTATGGCAGTGCATGCCCTTGGCACGCGGCGGGAAAAGAGGATAGCTTCCCTACTTATATCTCTCATTCCCTGCTCTGCAAGAACTGTTATTATCCTGGGGCTTGTGGGAACTTTTGTAGGGTTCTGGCCTGCAGTTTCAATCTATGTTCTGGAAGTCCTTATTATTGCTGTCGTGGGCTGGATTCTTGGAAAGGGCCTGCCTGGTCAAAAAAGCGGTTTTATTATGGAAATGACTCCTCTAAGAAAGCCAGAGTTAAAATCAACTCTCAGGAAGACATGGATGAAAAGCCGGGAATTTTTATATATCGCTTTTCCACTTCTGCTCGTTGGAAGTGCTTTTCTCGGTGTTGCCGATGCCTTAGGCCTTCTTTCGATCTTCCAGGACTTTGTAGAGCCCATATCCGTTGGCCTGCTGGGTCTCCCAGCATTTGCAGCAACAGCTCTGGTTTTTGGGATACTTCGAAAGGAAATGGCCCTCCAAATCCTTGCCGTACTTGCAGGTACAGCCAACTTTGCAGCCGTAATGACACCTGTCCAGATGTATCAGTTTGCTGTAATTACGACCATTTATGTCCCATGCGTGGCAACGATTGCAGTACTGAAGCATGAGCTTGGAATGAAGGATACGGCTTTGATAGTCCTTTTCACTGTATTCCTGGCTCTTGGGGTGGGTATTCTGATCCGAATTATTGGGCCTTATTTTTTACTAACTTAAATATTTTCTTACTTACCTTAGCCTCGAAAAGCAGTTTTATTTTCTTATTGGCTAAATCGGTTATTTTTTAAAAGGAAAGGTTCTCAATGCCGGGCACAACATTTATATGTTAATAAGGTTGTTCCCTCTATTTCGGGGTATTTTGCTTTTAACACAAATTATTTATATTTGATACATCGTGTTTATTTCCGATGACCAGAATTACCAATCACTTACACAAAAACGTGTTGAGTGTTATTATGGATATAATTGAAATGGATCATTTTCGTGAGCCAGAGCTTGAGGAGGTTCAATTTTTCCTTGAAAGCATCGGAACCCACGGTTCTATTGTTAATGAAACTGCTGCGGAAATGGACTGCACCTCTTCCAGAATTCAATCAAGGGAGAATGTACTGGTCGATTTTGAGGGCTCCTTTTCATCCATTAACTAACACTTCCCCTTAAAAAATTTTCATCCCCTTATTGAAATCCAATTCTTTAACTCCTTATATTTTAAAGTTAAGCTTGGGTTTCATTCCCTATTTTCGCGATATTATCAACCTTTTCTCTTAGGATTTGTCCATGGATCTATCCTATATTTGAATATTATTCTCGCTCGACTTGCTCAGGGATGCGGGATGTAAACCGGTATTTCCTATTTATTGTTTTTTTACAAAGGATATGTCGAAAATTATTTATCTAAATTCTTATTCGGTTTATTATTCTCTTTTATTTCATGACTTTTTTATTCCTAGTTCTCTGTTATTTTCCTTTATTGCCCTTTTATTATTTCCTTAAAAACCTGTATTTCATTTCTGGAAATTTTTTCTCTCGGCTTTCCTGCGTCTCCAGCTAGTTTCTGTGAAATATTTCGACAAAAATTAATAAAATGATCTTCTTGTTATTACGTGCTATAGGGCCGGAAAAACTATCGATTACCATATATATTTAAAGTAAGATTACATGTACTTTGTACATATTATTTAAATTCCTATGATCTAATCAATTTAATTATATTGTGCTGATCTGCCTTGTCACCAGAAAATTCCAGGCAGTCAGGAACTCGGAACCCGAATTTATCATAAGAGGTACTTTTATGAGAACTGGACAGAGGGACGTGCATAATACACCGCTTAAAAGGCGACTATCGATAACCTATGAGGAGCTCGAGACTCTCAAGAAATCGATTAAGGTTTCGGTTCTCAATGAACTGCGGGCCGAAATGGAAAATGATTCCGATCCGGACTCCATCAAGGATCTTGTTCTCTCCGAAATCAGGACAGAGCTTATGGGAATCCCTAACCCTGCTTTACTCAAAGCTTCAATCCTCAATGAATTAAAAACTGAACTGAAAGTATCAGGGGAAAATGACCCGGGAATGGTTGACCGGAAGCTGAGGGAACTTGCAGGCATTCAGGATGGGCTCGTCCGTGAACTGCTCGACCAGAAAACGCTTATTAAAAAATTAGAAACGCAGATCGGAGATCTCGCTAAACAGCTGGAGGATGCGAAAAAGACCACTCCCGTTGCTCCACCTTCCGTTGTTCCATCTTCTATTACTCTAGCTCTCCCTGAAGATCCTTTGGACCTTCCACCTCTTTCCAGAAAATCCAAACAAAATTCTGAGCTCAGAAAAGAAAACCCGGCATACAGACGGGGTCAATTCAAGGAAGCTCCTGCCTTCCTACCAGGTACAGGTGCAAAGGTTCAGCTGAAGTTCAGGGAGGTCGAGCCAACAGAGCTTGATAGAGAAGAAGCCGAAACCAAATGTGAATATATTATTGCAGAAAGCGGTGATAAAAGAGGGCTTAGAGGCACTATGAGACAGGGGCCTCCGATTAGAGAACCTGCCAGGCAACAACCATCGATTAGAACACAGTTCCGACAGCAAGCTCCTAGACCATCGTTCCCTGAAAGGCAGCCCTCTGCTGTTAGGACAGATCCTGCGAAAACTCAATCTGCAGATGATTATAAATGTGAATATATAATCGCCGAGAGGCCTTCAAAAAAGCATTTGATAGAGGAGTCCGTGGACGTACGGGAAAACGAGGATGCTGAACTTATTACATGTAGCCGGAAAAGTTCTCGTGCGTAATAAAGCTTAAAAGACAGAAACTTTCTCAAAAACGTAAAATTGCAGAGGCATTCTGTGTATATAAAAGAGATTGAATTTGTTAATTTTAAGTCTTTCGGAAAAAAAGTAAAGATTCCCTTTTATAATGACTTTACTACAATTTCGGGCCCGAATGGGAGTGGGAAGTCTAACATAATAGACGGGATTCTTTTTGCACTGGGGCTCACCAGTTCAAGGACTCTTCGGGCTGAAAAACTTACCGATCTGATTTACAACGGTGATACATCAAAAAAGCCTGACTTTGCTCAGGTCACGATCCGTTTTGACAACTCTGACCATAAGTTACCTCTGGAACTTGATGAGGTTGAAGTCTCAAGAAAGATCCGGCGGACGAAAAGCGGATACTATAGCTATTTTTATTTTAATGGAAAAGCCGTAAGTCTTGGAGAAATCCATTCCCAGCTTGCAAAAGCTGGAATAACGCCTGAAGGTTACAATGTGGTTATGCAGGGAGATGTTACGCAGATTATCTCCATGTCCTCTGTAGAAAGAAGAAAGATTATCGATGAAATCGCAGGGGTTGCAGAATTTGATGAACGTAAGCAAAAGGCGCTTGGGGAACTGGAAATTGTAAGACAGCAAATTGAGCGTGTGGATATAATCCTTGAAGAGGTACGCACTCAGCTAGAAAAACTGGCAGGGGAACGCGACCAGGCTTTAAAATACCAGGCACTTAAGGCTGAAAAAGTCAAATTTGAAGGATATGTCCTTCTGTCTAAACTCAAGGACGCAAGGGCTGAACTGCAGAATGTGGATAAGGAACTTGCAGGAAAGGAAGAACATCTCGAAAAAGTCCAGCTCCTTCTGAACGAAAGAATGCAGGAGCTTCAGGCCCTTGAAGAAGCCCTGGAAAGTCTTTCTCTTGAGATTCGGAAAAAAGGAGAGGATGAACAGCTTCAGATTAAGAAGGATATCGAAGAGACTAAAGGAGAAATTTCTCGCTGTGTAGATAGTATCGAGCTTTCGGAATCTGAACTTGAGGAAGCTGACTCCAGGCGCAGGAAAGCCTTTGTAGATATCGATTCCACCAAGGGCAAGGTCGGGGAACTCGAAGAAAAAATTGAAACCGAAAACCTTAGAAAAGATAGCATTTCTTCCGAACTTTCCGAGCGCAAAACCGAGCGCATGCTGCTCCAGAGTAGGATTGCGGATGTAGACGCAAAATTTGCTGCTACACGAGACGAACTCATGGCTGCCAGGAAGAAGCTTGAGGATGTAAAAAACGAGAAAAACGAGCTAATCCGAACCGAGGATAGGCTTCTTGATACCCTCCGGAGAAAATCTTCGGAACTCCGGGAGATTGAAAACCAGATAAGGGACGCCGAAGCAGCTGTTGCTACTTCTGACAGTGATACGCTTTCTGTCAGGTACGAGCTTGAAAAGCTTTCCGAAAACTTGGAATCCCTTATTCGTGATCGTGATGATATCGAAAGCAGCCATTTCAGGATAAAGGAAGATATCAGGAAACTTGAGAGCCGGCTTCACAGTCTACAGCAGGAATACACGATTACGGAAGCAAGAGTGCGTGCTTCTGAACAGGGCAGAGGCTTTTCCAGGGCTGTGGAGAGTGTGATACTAGCTGCAAGACAGGAAGACCTTTTCGGAATTCATGGAACTATTGCCCAGCTTGGAAGAGTGGACAGGCAATACTCCACAGCTCTGGAGATTGCTGCAGGAAACCGGATGCAGGCTATTGTAGTGGATACAGATGCAGATGCTACTGAAGCAATTGAATATCTCAAGCGCAGAAAAGAAGGGCGAGCTACTTTCCTTCCTCTCAACAAAATGAAAGCACCTAGACCGCTTGAAAATCTCAGTTATGAAAACGGAGTAATAGGGTACGCAATTGACCTTATCGAATTTGATTCCCATTTTGAGCCTGCTTTCTGGTATGTTTTCCAGGACACTCTTGTTATGGAAAACCTTGCAAGTGCCCGCCGCCTCATGGGAAAGGCAAGAATGGTAACCCTTGAAGGTGAACTTCTGGAGAAAAGTGGAGCAATGGTAGGAGGGTCAGTCTCCTCTAAATCGGGAATTTCTTTTGCGGCTGCAGAAAAAGATAAACTGCTTGAACTTGCAGAGGAAATTAAGTCCTTGGATGCGAGCCGAAATGCAGCCATAAGCAAGCAGGACAACATCGAAAGCCATCTTTTCGAGTTGAGCCGGAAAATTCGGGACTGTGAGGCTACGATTTCAAGAAAGGAGCACCAGCTTGAGGAAATCGCAGGCAGGGAGACAAAACTTGCTGAACTTCTTGAATCCAAACAAGCTGACCTTAAAGCAATTGAGGAATCCAGAACCGAATTAGGGGCTGAAATGGAAAGGGTAATTGCGGAAAAAGCCGACAAGGAAAAGGTTGTCTTCGAACTTGAGACGCAGATCTCCGAACTTGAAGCAAAACTTGCGGATTCTCCTCTACCTGAAATCAATAAGAAGCTAGAATTCGTTGATGAGGAACTGCGCAGGCTTGAGGGGCGCATCCGGGATACTGAAGCTACCCTGAACGCCTTGGAGCTTGAAAAAGAATATGCAGAACAGAAGATTGCCGAAGCGAAGGAACTTATCAGAGAGCTTGATGAGAAGAAAGCTTCAAAACTGGAGAAAGTTCACTCTCTTAAAATAAAAATAAAGGAATTTGAAGAAAAGCTCGAGGAAAAGAAAGCCAGGGAATTTGAACTTTCGGATGAACTTCTAGGGCTCCAGCAAGAACGGGAGAAAGTTCAGGCCGAATACAATGCGGTCAAGCGTAGGGTAAGTATTGCGTCGACTACGCTTGAAAAAGCAAAGCAGCAGGTACTTACGCTCACAGCTACGAGAAATGCTCTTTTTGACCAGGAAAAGCAGTTTCTTGAAGAAATTCTCAAAAGAGGCATAGAGGAAACTGATGAAGTTCCGAATTACGAGACCGTTTACATGCGGATTCAGGCAATAGATGAAGCTCTCCGGCGGCTTGAGCCCGTAAACATGCGAGCAATTGACGAGTACAATGAGGTAGAATTAAGGCTTTCGGATTTACAGGAAAAACGGGATATTCTCTTTACCGAGAGAGAGCAGCTCCTTGAGCGCATCGACCAATATGAGCAGTTAAAGCGGGATGCGTTTATGGAAGCTTACACGGGCATTAATTCCAATTTCAAGGAGATTTTCCATGAGCTTTCTGACGGCATGGGTGAACTCTTGCTCGATGACCCTGATGACCCTTTTGCAGGGGGTATGACTCTTCGGGCGCAGCCCAAGGAAAAAACTCTCCAAAGAATCGAGGCAATGTCTGGAGGAGAAAAAAGTCTTACCGCACTTGCTTTCATTTTTGCCATCCAGCAATACCGTCCTGCTCCTTTCTATGCTTTTGATGAAATTGATATGTTTCTGGACGGCTGGAATGTGGAAAGGGTTTCAAGGCGTGTTAAAACCTCTGGATCAAAAGTCCAGTTTATTGTTGTCTCCTTAAGAAAACCTATGATTCAGGCCGCTTCCAGGACGATAGGAGTTACAATGCAGGAAAATAACCTTACCAGCATTACCGGGGTGAAGCTTAATGGCTGAACTTATGAATAATGCTGGGGCAGCGTTTGAACTTCCTCAACTCCAAGCTCGTAAGGTTAGTGAATCCGGGGAAAACGACTATCTTTTTGCGGATCCAGAAACTTATGGGCTGCCAGGTACTCTTTCGTGCCTTGGAATTGATTGGAACTTGCTTGATATTTCGGAGTTTGAGACATACGAACCCTTGGGTATACTGGTTGAGCTTGCAAGAGGCGGAAAGATCGATCCTTGGGATATTGATATCGTACAGCTTACTGACAGTTTCCTGGGAAGAGTGGAAGAGCTCAAGAAGATGGACCTTAGAATTTCTTCAAGGACACTTCTTTATTCTGCTATTCTTCTTCGCATGAAATCTTTGGGAATCCTTGAGGTCGAGGAGGAAGAGATCGATGAGTTTGAGTCTGATTTTCCTGACGATTTCGATTCCCCTAAGCCTGAGGAGTTTCCTATTCCGAAGCTTCCTGTCCGGCGCATTTCCACAAGGCCAGTAACACTCAATGAACTAATTCTTGAACTCAAAAAAGCCGAAAAAAGCCTCTCAAGAAAAAAAGAAAAAAAAGCCAGCAAGGTTTCAGAAGAATCCAATCTTCGTCCTCAGCTTACTACAGGGGATGTATTGGGCATTGCTCATGACGAGGCTATTAGCTCTCGGCTGTCCCTGATGTGGGAAAGGCTTGCCGAACTATTTACGAAGCAGTCTGTAGTAGCCTTTTCCAGTTTTCTGGAAATAAGCGAAGACCGGATTATGGATTATCTTTCTCTTCTTTTCCTTGCCTCAAGCAGGAAGATCTGGCTTTTCCAGAACGAATTTTTCGAGGAACTATATATCTATCCGGGAGAGGAATCCGGCTTCTCCACTGAAGCAAATCCACCTCTTTTTCATAAGATGGTAACACAATCAAGAGCCGAACTTCCAAAAACTGAAATTGAAGGCTCTTCGGGACAGGAGTCTACAGTGGAAATCTATACACACGAAAATCTGGATGAAGAGCCTAAGTTAACCGCACCTTGAATATTATTTACACTTCGGAGCACCATCTTATTTAAAAAATGTATAAATTATTGATTAAATCCATCCTATTATTAATTAATCTGAATAAAGAATATTTTTATTCTTTTTCTGGAAGTGAGATTTATGAGTGAGCTTGAGATCGTCGAAGCCGCGCTTTTTGCTGCTGGCAGGGCAGTAAGCCTCGAAAAGCTTACGAAAATCACAGGAAAACCCAAGAAAGCCGTTCTTTCGGCAATACAGATATTGACAGAAGCTTATTCTTCCCGAGGATCCAGTATAGAAATTCTTGATCTTGGGGAGCGATATGTCATGCAGGTTAAGCCTGAATACTCCGAGCTTATGCGGGAAGTTGCTCCAAAAGAGCTTTCAGCCCCGAAACTTCGTACTCTTTCTATGATTGCCTATCACCAGCCCCTGCTCCAGTCAGATCTTATTGATATGAGGGGAAGCGGAGCTTATGACCATATAAAGGACCTTATAGAACGAGGCTTTGTAGAATCCGTGCCTTGTGGGAGAAGCAGGCAGCTTTCCACAACCCCTCTTTTTGCAGATTATTTCGGACTTAAAAGAAATGATCCGAGTGCCATAAAAGAGAAAATCCTTGAACTTTTGAAATCTCAGGGCGAGCAGAGTGAAATCAATCTCTGGATAGGAAAGAAGACCATTGCAGTAACTCCCATGTATGAATCTCTTATGAATATGTGCGGGATCAGGGAATACTTCGTAGTAAATGCCTATTCACCCTCAAAGGAAGAAATTTCCCACCTGCTTGAGGCAGACGTGGTCGTGATTTCGGCCGGGTACGCCGATAATGTACGGCAGTATTGCGATGGAGAAATCCTTGAGATGCATTCAACAACTTTTGAAGACCTCATAGAAGCAATCGCCCTACTCGCTGAAGAACTTCCTGATGAAGTGGACCTCAAAATAGTGGAGAACAGTATTAAGAAAATTAACGATACTAGGGAGAGATATACTTCTTCTGCTGTTCTTATTGAGAAAAAGGTAAAGCCGGCAACTGAAATGGTTTCAAGAATCGTAAACGACCTTTCTCTTGGAATTTCCGCAGATGGAGTTCTTATCGCACCTGACTATGGTATTTCAAAAAGCGGGGTTAAAATCGAAAAAGGAGCTCAGATCCTGATACCCACTCACCGTAGTGTTGAAGGTGACCTTCTCCAGAGAGTCTGTGTAAAGTATGATTCTATTCTTGAAGGTCTCAAGAAGTTTGAAAACTCTGGTTCCTGAAATGATAAATAGCTTCCTTTTATATATTTAATTTTTTTTGAATTACGGGCGCCTTTAATTTAAGTTTTTCTGTTGTATTTATATCCTATATATAGTGTATTTATATAGGATACTGGGTATTTAACTATAGCCTTATATACTGGTTAGAGAATATTACCTTTGCTTTATATACTGAGGGTTGACTAATGAGCGAATCTAGCATCAAGATCGAAAATGTGGTTGCATCCACCAAACTCGCT
>NZ_DAGK01000034.1:0-68902 GCF_002495725.1 Methanosarcina sp. UBA411 | reverse complement strand
ACTCGCTGAAGAATTCGACTTAAATGATATCGAATCCAAGTTCGAAGGAGCCGAGTATAACAAGCAGAAGTTCCCCGGACTCGTTTACAGGGTTTCAGATCCTAAAGCTGCATTCCTGGTCTTTACTTCCGGTAAGGTTGTCTGTACTGGGGCCAAAAATGTTAACGATGTACATACAGTCATAGGTAATATGGCTAAAAAGCTGAACAGTATCGGGATTAAGACCATTGAGAACCCCCAGATTACTGTCCAGAACATTGTTGCTTCCGCAGATCTGCATACTATTTTGAACCTTAATGCAATTGCAATAGGGCTTGGACTCGAAAACATTGAATATGAGCCTGAGCAATTCCCTGGCCTTGTATACAGAATTGATGAACCCAAAGTAGTTGTGCTTATTTTCAGCTCCGGAAAACTGGTAGTTACAGGCGGCAAGACCCCTGAAGATTGTGAAAGGGGTGTCGAAGTCGTCCGTCAGCAGCTTGACAACATGGGGCTTTTATAATAACCCTCAATATATTTTATACCCTTTTCTGGAAATAAATGATTTATATGATTTTACAATAAAATGGATTCTGTGACGCGAGTAGAGGTCCCGGCAAGGATATGTGGAAGCGTGAACAGTGCAGATGTTTGTATTCTTATTCCCACCCTGAACGAAGCTGCAACAATAGGGCAGCTTATCAAGGACTTCAGGCAAGAAGGCTTTTCCAACATTCTGGTAATTGATGGGAATAGTAAGGATGGTACAGGGCAAATTGCAGCAGCTGAAGGCACAAAAGTTGTCATGCAGACCGGAAAAGGTAAAGGGCAGGCAATGATTCAGGCTTTCAGACTTATAGAAAGCCCATATGTAGTAATGGTAGATGGCGATGGCACATATCTTGCCCGAGAGGCACGTTCCCTTCTCAAGCCTGTGCTGGAAGGCCGAGTAGACCACGTTATAGGCAACCGGCTGGAGAATTACTCCCCTGGAGCTTTTACGAAGCTCAATCTTGTGGGCAACCGTCTGATAAATATGTTTTTTGACGTTGCATATGGCGTGAAATTAAAAGATATTCTCTCAGGTTACCGTGCATTCACGCTCGAGAGTGTAAAGGAACTCGAACTTAATAAGACAGGTTTCGAAATCGAGACCGAAATCTCTGTGGAATGTATTCTTAAAAAGCAGAGGGTCGAAGAAGTCCCTATTACTTACCTGCCGAGAAGTAAAAAAGGTGCAACCAAACTAAATCCGGTAAAAGATGGATTTAGGATTGGGTCTACAATCTACAATCTTGCAAAATTACATAATCCAATGTTTTACTTTGGAATTATAGGGTTCGTCTTAATCATGGCAGGTTTGTTCACAGGAACCTTTGTTGTAGTCGAGTGGTTCCGGGGAATCGATCATATCCCGCTTACCATTCTTACAACTCTGCTGATCATATTCGGCCTTCAGATGTTTATCTTCGGGACTTTGAGTGATTTCGTATTAACTCTCCATAGGCAAACAGTCCAGTTAATTATGGAAATGAATAAACAGAAAAAATAAGAGAATTTTATTCTTTCAACCTATATTTTTTTAAATTCTTAGTTAGTTACTTCTTTAGAATTTAGAAACTATTATAATAGCCTATAGTATCAATTGTACTAATGATTTCTCTATTACTTTCTGAAAATATGATATGTATTATGCTAGTTTCAAAATTATTGTTTAATCTATATATTGTGTGATTTATAAATTTGCTTCCTGTTTTCCTCTTTTAGAAAGCGTACAGCTTACACTTTCAATAGGTTAACTCGAAATCTAAAGCTTAGGTAAGAAACAGCCGGCAGTGATTATCCTATAAGTAAGTTCTGTCTAAAATTCTAATCGATTTTTGTTTTCCTATTTCAGGTCTGTAAATTTCCTTCTCTCTAAGATTGTTAGAGAGTTTGGTCAAAACATAACCTTTCAAAGCCGATCTGAACTCCATATGCCCGGACGCAAGAAAATCATAGACTTGTAAGTACTTAAGGCTTGCTTGATCCTGCTTCTGGAGTAAAGAAACTAGGTAAAGATATGATAATAAAGAAGAAACTTGGACTAAGAGTATTGATTTTGGCAATGCTGCTGGTAAGCATAGCGTTTGTGCCAGCAGCGAGTGCCGAAAAATTAACTGAAAAGACAAATGATACAGCGGTTGATGAAATAGACTATAGTGTCCCAGAGCCAGAACCGATTATAACACTGAATATAATACTTAAATTTCCTTATTGGTACTTACTCAAGGCAGATGAAAAGTCAGCAAAAAATTTTCTTTGGTTATATTGGCAATTGCTATGTTTCCAATGAAGAAAAAATAAAATGAAAAAGACAATCTCAAACTGCAAGTAATTACGGCAACGGCGGTGAACTTCAAACAGGTGATCCGCTTTCATCCATGCGAGAGTTGACCAAATCATTACATATCAGTGTCATTAAGGCTCAAAAAGCTTGCGAAGATTTGCGAAGATTTGCAAAGGGATGGATTTACAGGAACTATGGCGGGACGCGGCTGTTTTGAATGGCATATAAAAAGTCGTCATTTGGCAGACTCTATTTTGAGGTCTAATGATATGAAACATGATCAAACAGCGGCTTTGGAATAGGAGATTTTCATGTATGCCAACGAATGTGAAGTACTTTGGAATAATTCAATGTCATTACAGTATCTGTTTGCAATTGTCGAAAATTGTACCGTAATTCTGAGAGGTAAATAAAATGCTACTAGTCATACACTTTGATATTGACGCGGATATTATAGATGTTCCGCAAACAATAATAGAAAATGCTGGATATTATCAAGATCAATTTCACAAATGGCTTTCCAACAAGTCTGTCAACCATTCATACTGGTCTTATAAAGACGGCAAGAAGTATGGTTTGATTTTTCGTTCCGACGCATTTGTAGAATGGTTGAATAAGTATCCACTAAAAGAAAATAGTCAAAAAGCAAAGATTGTATCACAACATTCGAGTGGGTATGAAAAAGCCTTGCCGATTTTGTTCTTTTGAGAGAGCAATAAACATGACGAAAAAAGATCGCTATTTTATTGCTCTATTTTTAATTCTTGTTGTCGGAGGCATTCCCGTAAGCATTTTTCTCCACTCAGGTTATATGGATTTAATAGATTGGAGGGATAGAGGTCAACACTATCATTGTGTATATGGTGTCAGGGTAGAGGGCCTTTCTGGAAGAGACGTATTGGGGCCTACTGTAATAATGGTTCCAATTCCTGCAACGAAAGAAGGCAAATTTTTTACTCCCCCTGCTCAAAAAGACCCTTGTTTTACCCAGGAACTAATGCACGAAATCAACAATTGGCCTGAACAATACCGCAAAGGTCCCTATTTTGAAAATGCAACTGAAATCTTTGACAACAAAACAACACCAGGAGGTTGGACAACCTTCATTGCAGAAACTGAGAAAGGATATATGCTTGGGTTCAGGACAAACGAATCCGTGCTCCAGGATATTTCTTTTAGTGCAAATTTTGTTGCAGACTATTTTGATATTTTTGATCCTATAAGTAACGGAAGTCCAATATTATTCCCGGTTGAAAATATTTCGAATATTTCTGTAATCTCTTATGGAGAATACACCAGGTATGCCTCAAATCCGACTTATGACAGTTATGTCTATGCAAGTGAATGTAGACAAGGAGCACCGATATATTTCCATATCCGTTTGGAAGCAAATAATGATCCAGGGGAGTGGCCCAAAGAATACAGGGGCCAGTATCTGAACGAAATAAAAGAAACTACTAGTGGCACAGGCTTTTTAAAAGTCAAGGTTACTCTGGGACAGGAATTTATTTTATGGCAATACCTAAATAAGTATAGAATATTAACTATAAAATTCCTAATTATGTTAATGAAACTTCTTGACAGTAACAAAACTGGGTGTTCCTTATACTTCATTAATAAAATTTATAATATTGACTTAAATGTTTTTGTGGAGCTCAAGCAAACTTTCCAGACCATTTGAACTCCACAACTAGGAGTAAATAAATGATTTTTTGGAATGATGCAAGTATCAAATTTTACTATGAATCTTGCCTTCTTCAATTTTCAATTTAAAACAATTTTACTTGTCTTTTACTCAAAAGGAGTTTGGCATCAATTTATAATGTATTTATTTTAATCATATGTTTCATATTTTTTCGATATCTATGGGCGTTGAAGTAAAGTAAACTTGAGTAAGGTTAAAGTTAATTTTTTAAAAAGTGTTATATATAATTACGCGCCTTTTATGATCTAACTCACACTTGCCTTAGTTCCAGATTGATCTTACAGACATATTTACAGGTAACATAAAGTTTGAGGTTAGTAATATGACAATAGTGGAAGATGCACAGAAAGGGATTATTACTGAAGAAATGAAGATCGTTGCAAAGGATGAAGGACTTGACCCTGAATTCATCCGTCGTGGTGTAGCAGCCGGAAGAATTGTTATTCCAACCTCTCCATACAGACAGGTAAAGATCTGCGGTATAGGAGAAGGGCTCAGGACTAAGGTCAATGCATCCATCGGTGTATCTTCAGACATTGTTGATGCAGACATGGAAGTTAAAAAAGCACAGGCTGCTGAAGCCGCAGGTGCAGACACCCTTATGGAGCTCGGAACCGGTGGAGACTTCCTTGCAATCAGGAAAAAAGTTATTGACAGCATTTCTCTTTCAGTTGGTTCAGTGCCTCTTTACCAAGCTTTCATTGAAGCTGCAAGAAAATACGGTTCAATTGTAGACATGACCGAAGAGGAGCTCTTCAAGGCAACTGAAGACCAGGCAAAACTTGGAACCAACTTCATGGCAATCCACACCGGAATCAATAATATCACTATGGACCGGCTTAAAGCCCACGGCAGGTACGGCGGTCTCTGCTCCCGTGGTGGCGCATTCATGACTTCTTGGATGCTTCACAACGAAAAGGAAAATCCTCTTTATGAGCACTTTGATTACCTCATTGAAATCCTCAAGGAACATGAAGTAGTCCTCTCCACCGGAAACGGAATGCGTGCAGGTGCAATCCACGATGCAACTGACCGTGCCCAGATCCAGGAATTAATTATTAACTCCGAACTGGCTGAGAAAGCCCATAAGCAGGGTTTACAGGTAATTGTCGAAGGTCCTGGTCACGTCCCATTAGACCAGATTTCAACCAACGTAAAGCTCATGAAAGAAATGAGCGGTCACAAGCCCTTCTACATGCTCGGTCCACTTGTAACTGACATCGCACCAGGTTACGACCATATCGTAACTGCAATCGGAGCATCGGTTTCTGCCTCATACGGCTGTGACTTCCTCTGCTATGTAACTCCTGCAGAACACCTCGCTCTTCCAAACCTTGAAGATGTCATCACAGGAGTCAAAACCTCAAAGATTGCAGCTCACGTAGGAGACATGATAAAATACCCAGACAGGGCAAGAGAACAGGATCTTGCTATGGGTAGAGCCAGAAGAGAACTTGACTGGGAAAAGATGTACTCCCTTGCAATCGACCCTGAACATGCAAGAGAAGTCAGGAACAGCAGATCTCCCGAAGATTCTGACGCCTGCACAATGTGCGGTAACTTCTGCGCTCTGAAGATCGTCAACCAGAATTACAACCTCGCAAAATAAGCAGGTATAGTAAATCACAGAGTAAGGCCCTCAGGCTTTACTTATCTAATTCTTTTTAAACCACTTTTCGTGCTTTTTCTCACTCGTGTGGCTTTTTCTTTCTTCATTTGATTTTTTTTCTCCATTTCTTTTTACTTTCTTTTTCAGTAACATATTTTTCGTATTATTTATATATTTTAACTGTTATTCTCTAATGTAAGTTTTTGTAACTCTGGCAGATTAAATCGATATCTTTTTACATTATTGCCTTAAAAATGTCAAAAATTATTTTTATTCGTTAACTGTTCAGGCCCGATTTATGAAATGGAGATCCCTTCCACTTTCAACGAAGAACTTTTTGTTGATTACGTGGTTCAAAATTCCGATAAAGAAACCACAATTAATGTTCTCTCCCAGCATATAGGAGAATACCAGAACTACTCTACTCGCCAGCCTATGATTACGGAATTTGAATATAAAGCACATCAATTCTGCGCTGAAAACGGAACAGCCAGCGGAGCAGACCTCAATTTAATCTGGACAAACCTCTCTAAAGAGTATGGGGGCGACTCAATTGAATTCTACGATGAGGATTCTGTGGAATGGGCTTATGTTAACCATATTTACTTAACAAATAATTACTATACCTTCAACTACGCGGTCTCAAAGGCAATAACTCTCTCCCTTTTCAAACAGTACAGGGAAGATCCCGAAACTTTCAACAAAAACTACATTGCGTACCTCTCTGCATGTACAACGATTCCGCCTGAAGAAAAACTCAAGAAATATTTCGGAATTGAAATTAACAGGCAGCTTTTTGAAGATGCAATGGACGTTGTTGAGTTGAGGATTCAGGAACTCAATGAACTGGAAGCAGAGATGAGTGCAAATGATTCTTATTCTGCTGCAAAAAATCTAAATACTTCTGGATTTTTCTGGATAGGTGAATCTAAAAACAAATGAACTTGAATACTTTAGGTAAAACACTTTTAATGTTCAGATAAAACGCTTGATGGTGTTCACGGGCACTTAAGTGCCCTTAACCTTCAATTTCTTTTCTTTTTTCGGGAGAACATTTATCTCCAGCTGTTTTCCAGTTATTACAATTCTATCCTGCTCAGCAGGCTTCCTTTTGCCGGAATTGAATAAGCATTTCTACCAGAAAAGATAAAACTACATGCAACGCTACTGGAGATGGATAAGATGTACTACGATATAATAGAATCCCCAATTGGGCCCATTCTTCTGGCAGGGAATAAAGAAGGACTAAAACATCTTATTTTCCTGAAAGGCGAGAAGAAAGTGAAAATCCCTGAAGACTGGATAGAAAATAAAGAGTTCTTCAGGGAGGCTGCCAGGCAGCTTGAAGCTTATTTTTCTGGGGAACTCGAATCCTTTGATCTTAAGCTGGCTCCCGAGGGAACGGATTTTCAAAAGTCTGTCTGGAAGGCTTTATGCGAAATCCCTTATGGGGAGACCAGAACTTATACAGAAATAGCTGTATCTATCGGAAAGCCCAGGGCTTATAGAGCTGTAGGGCTTGCAAATAACCGAAATCCAATCGCGATAATTATTCCCTGCCACAGGGTCATAGGCACAGATGGAAAGCTTACGGGTTATGCCAGTGGACTGGATATAAAGGAATTTTTATTAAAACTTGAAGAAAAAATTGAAGAAAATAAGTGGCAAGTGACCTAAAAAGTGACTTAAATTGACCATATCCTGAGATCTCAATGATGTTATTTTCATCGCTTATTGTCATTTTTCTGTAACCTATCTATTATTCTCAAACCATATTATTCTCATAAAATAGCGCATGATAAAAGGTCTTTCAGGTTTTTTCAGGCTGTTCAGGGCTGTTTCAGGAAATATCATGTCTTTTCCCGAAATCAATCTCTTTGCCTGCGTAAAATGTGGAACAGGGCTATGTGTCCTCCGATTTCGCTGAAACAAGAAGCTAACCTTTCTTTTTTATGGATTTCGAAGTTTTAAATTTCAGCTTTCTTGAGAAGGCAGAGTTCGATGCTGAATCTCAGCTCAGTTGCTTATGTCGCCGTTAACGGAGTTGAAGTATTCTTCGAGAGATTCTGCGTTGTTACATTTATCCATAGATTCAGGTTCCTGTAAGGTACGCTGATATTATCTTCAAATGTGTTCTTTTCGTCTTCATTATAGAGCAAAAATGCAAGCCTCATGTCCGTTCCCTTAAAGGGAGGAGTTATAGTAACAGTTTTCTCCAGTGTCTCGTTGTTTTCGAGGTATACTTTTTTCCAATCAGCCGGCAAAGGCAGAGGCGTTTCTTCGAGCGTGACTTCCATCGTATAGTTTACGGGCTTCTGCTCATGGTTTACAATTCCCACAATTAGGGTTCCATTCTCCCCGAGTATATATTCAGTAGGATAGTTCTCAGCCGTTCCTTCAGGTCCCAAAATATAAAATTCGGTAGAAGGTTCCTGTAGAGACTTTACTATCGGTTCAGCGTTCATTTTTTCCTCGCACCCTAATGCAAGAAGAGCTAGGCTTAAGATAATTAGTATGAATAATATTTTATTATATTTCATTTTCTTCATACTTCTTCTATTTTTCTCTATATTTTCAATGTTAACATGTACTCTCTCACATCTTAATATAATTTCCCAACCTTGTATATTATAAAATAGAAAAAAGCCTAGTGATAGTTATGCCCTTAATTTCCTTGACTACCGATTTTGGAGACCTTTATCCCGCAGCCATGAAAGCCGTTATTCTGGGAATAAACCCGATGGTACAGATTATCGATATAACCCATTCCATCCGGCAGGCCGGAATCCGGGAAGGGGCTTTTGCGCTCTATTCTCTTGTTCGGTATTTCCCGCAGGGAACCGTGCATATTGGCGTTATCGATCCCGGAGTCGGGACTTCTCGCCGTGCTCTTGCCATAAAAGCAGGCCGTGCAGGAGAAGAACAGTTTTTTATCGGCCCTGACAACGGGCTTCTGATCCCTGCAGCTCGCTGCTTTGGCGAAATGGAAGTCTACGAAATCACAAATTCTGAACTCATGCTCAAATCAGGAATTTCCGCAACTTTCCACGGCAGGGATATTTTTGCGCCTGCAGGAGCTCACCTTTCAAAAGGCACGCCTATCGAGGCTGTAGGTCCGGAAATCTCGGATTTTGTTAACCTTGATTTCGAAAATTTCGGAATTGATGGTCCCTTCCTTGTAGGTGAGGTTATTTTTGCAGACAACTTCGGAAACATAATCACTAATATCCCGGAAGAAGTGGTTTTAAAATTCTCTACTTTTGGCTCGCAGATAGAAGTAAATGGCAGAAGGATTTCTTTTGTTCAGACCTACGGTTTTGTCAGGCCAGAGGAGTCCCTTGCCCTTATAGGCAGTCATGGATTCCTGGAAATTGCAGTAAATAAAGGAAATGCTTCACGTCAGTTCGGGCTTAAAAATGGGGATGAGGTTGCAATAAAGATAATGTAAAAAGCCTGGAGATCACTTCTGGAAGATGTAGAAGTCTTCATCTTTTCACTTCAGGCAGTGGGTAATAGTAACCCCAGGTCAAACGATATGCTGAAAAGACTGTCTCAAAAATAGGTGATCAAAAAGCAACAACTCTCCCTTGTCAAAAACATAAACGATCCTGATCCTGAAGTCAGGTGGGCTACGGTTGAAGCTTTAAGGATGCTGAATAAACAGAACTAGGTAAAAGAGAAGCCTTTATACCTTAGCTTCCTTGCTATGAAAGCTGACGTACTTTTCCGGGTCATCTTGGAATCTCTTCATGCATTCATACGAACAAAAATAATAAGTTCTTCCCCTGTAGTCACTTTTGTATGTAACATCTCTTTCTGTAACATCCATATTACATATAGGATCTAACCGTGTTCCACTCCCTTTCATTTTCATGATTTTTCCTCCATTGGTCCGATTATATCATTTTATTCTTTCAAAGCCGAAATACCGGTAGCTTTTCACCCTTCCACAATACATTTCACAAGTTACTGAGAATAAACCCAAATTACTGATTATTACTATAATATTAGCAATTTTATATAATTAATTTTGGTAGCGTTCCTTACACTCTTCCCGCTTCCACAGGCGTCTCATACTTTTCCAATATATTTTTTGGAAATTTCAACAAATATTTATATTTCTTTTCAATAAACAATTAAAAAACCCTGTTATTCTTCATAATGTCGTATTTGAAATTTCATCTTCCACAAGGAAAATCCACATTCCATTAAATTTACTTCATGTTATGAAATTAAACTAAGTATGGAGCTAAATTCTTTTGCCAGGCGATAAGTCAGAATATTCGTTCGAATGCTTAAATGATGTTTCTACGAAGGAAGATGTACTTGGATTCCGTCCTTACGTCGAAGCTATCGCAGAATTTCTTACCGCCGAGGGCACAAAGCCCCCTATTACTCTTTCTATTGAGGGGCAATGGGGATGTGGCAAGTCTTCTTTCATGAAGCAATTGAAAGAGGAAATAGATAATAAAAATGAAGGAAAAGAAGAAACAAAATATTTTACTATATGGTTCAATTCCTGAAAATATGAAAAAGAAGATGAATTATGGGCCTCTTTTGCACTTAATTTCATTGATGAGTTATCGAAACAACTTTCATGGAGACGTCTACAGTCTTCAAGGATTAAGTTGTTTTATCTGAGATATAAACTTCTACTGAAAAGTAATTTTCTAATTTTTGTTCATTTTTTCTGGAACGTTCTTTCTTTCATACTTATTTTTTCATTTTTGTCTTTGCTTATTACTTATGTTTTGCATTCCTTAGGGATGCCGTTACCAGACTTTATTAATGACGAATTAATCAAGAATTTCTCTAATTTTGTTCTCATTTCAGCTCCTTTAGTAGGCCTGATGAAGTATTTTTCTACCGAAAAGTGGTTTATAAATGTATTTAGAGATCCCTTCAGCCTGAAAAAACTTGAATCAAATACAAATTACAAGGAACGCCTTTCTTTTAGAGAAAATTTTCATTCAGACTTCAATGAAATAATCAAGTCCTATGTTGGAGATTCGAAAGTCTATGTTTTCATTGATGACCTTGACCGATGTGAAGTCCCAAAGGCAGCGGAACTCATGCAGGCGATTAACCTGATGATCTCTGATAACTCCAAAGTTTATTTTTCCTTAGCTATGGATAGAAAAGTCATCTCTGCGGGCCTTGCTGCTAAAAATGAAAAAGTTATCGACTACCTGGGGATTGAAGGCCTTGAATACGGTTATGATTTTATTGAAAAATTCATCCAGCTTCCGTTTAAAGTGCCCAGTCCAAAAAGCTCTGAATTTGTAAAATTTTTAACATCAGTCGATAAAACTGAAACTTCTTTGAATCCATCTGAACCTGCGGGAAAATCAAGTATATCTGAAAAATTTACTCCTGATAAATCTCCCGAAATAGACCTCAAATCCTCTCAGAATAAAACTAACGGACAAGACACAGAATCTGAAAACTCCAATAATGTTGAAACCGAATCAAACAAGCAAGAAATCAAGAACTGTAAAGACTGTGTGGAAGATTCTGAAACATCAAAATTGATATTGGAAATGGTTGCTTCTGCTCTGGATAATAATCCTCGTCGAATAAAACAGTTCATTAATCTGTTCCGTTTTCAAAGAACTATAGGAAAAAGAATTGGTCTCTTTTCTTATGATGAGAGTACAGATCCCAAATATATGTGGAATTGTAAAAAAGTTGCTAAATTTGTGGCAATAAGCATAAATTGGCCTTCTCTGATTTCTGATCTGGGTACAAATATAACGCTTCTTGAACAGTTACAGAAATGTGCTTTGAAGCCGAAAAAAGAACTCAAAAATTCGGAAGGAGAAAACGAGACGATTGAAGAATACAAAAACTTGGAAAGATGGACTAAAGACGAAAAGTTGATGAAGCTATTGAGGCACGGCTGTGTGGAAGGAGGGACTATATCTAAAGAGGAAGCCGAATATACCCTTTCAGGCCTTAATTTCAGCAAATTATTGGAGATTTCGCCTGAAGTTACATCTTCTATTTCTTTGCATGACGTTATGATGAATATGGAATTTGCCTTGATCCCCGCGGGAGAATTTATGATGGGCTCTCCTGACGATGAGGTTGATATATATCATACCGAATGTCCTCAACATAAAGTAACGATTAAAAATCCTTTCTATCTTGGTAAATATCCTATTACTCAGAAGGAGTGGATTGCTGTAATGGGTAATAATCCTTCCAGTTTCAAAGGTGATGACCTACCTGTAGAATCTGTTTCCTGGGACGATGTTCAGGAGTTCATCAAAAAACTGAATAAAATGGAGGGCACTGATAAGTACTGCCTTCCCTCCGAAGCTGAGTGGGAGTATGCGTGTCGTGCCGGAACAACTACGAGATATTCTTTTGACGATGAGTCAAAGCTTAATGAATATGCATGGTATGGTAATAATTCCGGTTCTGAAACTCATCCAGTTGGCAAGAAAGTCCCTAACTCCTGGGGCTTGTATGATATGCATGGGAATGTCTGGGAATGGGTTGAGGACAAATGGCATGAAGGTTACAATGATGCTCCTATTGACGGTAGTGCTTGGGAAGATGAGAATAGCTCTGATCATGTGCTCCGGGGCGGTGGCTGGTACGGCGGTGCCCGTTACTGCCGGTCGGCGAGCCGCGACGGGCTCGGCGCCGGCTACCACTCCGACTTTGTTGGCTTCCGCCTTTTGAAGAAATTGTAACCACTTTTTACTTTACCACTTTACACTGTTGTAGGAGTAGGTAATTCTTCGGCGAAGCCGCCGGGCTTGAGGCGATAGGCACTCTAAACTAAAAATAGTTTCTCTTGGTCCTGAATCAGCCCTCTTGAGCGAACGAAGTGAGCGAAAAGGGCACCGTCCTCCCGAGACGGGACTCGGGTGACGAAACTCGGGGTTTACATCCACTCGTAATGCATCAGAACTTCGGGATTAAAGCTCTGCATTAAACTGTTTTCCGTATATCCAAAAAAGAGACATCCCTGACAATTTTTGACAATTTCCTTCCTATGTTCTTCCGAGTTTTCCCAGACGCTCTGAAAGCCGTCCCAGATAACGTTTCCAAGGGGTTCATTCTGCACACGACAGGTTTCAAGGGTGCCGTCATGCGTCACATTCATAATAATCCCGCTGGCTCTGCACCTGTAGTCCATTTCCTCATCCCTGACCATTTTGAGGTACGTTATTGAATTAATTATCGGGTATCGTTGCTTCTTAAGCTCGATTATTCGGTCAACGGTATTGCGGAATTTTTCCATATCACGGATTCCGATTTCGTTCCAGATCTCCTCACTGATTCCTGGAAACTCGTGGACAGGCTCGAAGGAAACCTTTACACGTAGTTTTTTTGCAAGCAAAATAAGGGTCTCGATATCATCCAGGTTTTTCCCTGTAAGTACGCAGTTCATCAGGATTGGGTTCTTCTTTTTCTGGAGTTTTCTAACCTCTATAGCTCTTTTTAAACCCTTCAGCAGGGTTTCGAAGTCCATCTTGCGGATTTCTTTATAACTCTCTACCCCGTCCACGGAAACTGAAAGATAGTCCACATCTCTTAGTTCTTCTGCCCTCTCGTAGAGCAGTTTTCCATTTGTGACCATAGAAGTGATTAGTCCGATTTTTTTGGCATGTGCCATAATCTGGGGCAGATCTTTCCGAAGGAGTGGCTCTACGGTCCAGGCATTATAAACTCCGATTCCGAATTCTCTCGCATCATCTAATAATTTGAAAATCTCTTCTCTAGTTGGTTCTTCTCCGGTTTTCTTCCAGTACTCACAGAATTTGCAGCGCATATTGCAGCGGGCATTTACACCGTGGGAGAGAACAAAAGGACGCTTTCTTACTCGGATCTGCCAGAGCGCTCTCGAAGCCAGGATGGGGTCAAATCGGGACATAGAAATCTCTTATCTATTTTTTTGCAGAAGACTGCTTATTATTCATTATCTTTTCTATTATAACCTTTTTTTGGAGAGATAGTTTGTAACACATTTTTTCAACTCCATTTAGCTTACTGACTTATGAGCCAAAGCTCGCGGATAATTTGTAAACCATTTAATACCTAGAGAGTGATCAGATATGATATCAAAGTAAGCTAAGTCAAAGTTATTTGCCAAGAATCGTGTGAAAAATTCCTTGTAAATAAATAGAAACTGCGTTAATTGCTAATCTATTCATAACTAATTTTGAGTGGGCTTAACAGTTACCGGACTTAAAACATTTCCAGGATTCCTGTACGTTATTGCTCTAACTAAAAAACATATTCCTATAACCGGCATCACAAAGCACCAATAAAATGCCTGAAAAGCGACAACAGCATCAAAAGTCGGCCCTCCTCTTGAAAGTGAATGTGAAAGTCCACTGAGCGTAAAGAAAAGGAGTAACATCGAAAGCATACTTTCTACATATGAAACTGCAAGATATGCATTCATCGAGTCAGGATGTCTATCCATAGATAAGAAGACCAGTGCCGAGAACGGAGATAGTAACGCCATAAATAGCATCACGAGTGTTTCTGCGATGCCGATCTGGTCACTAAGAAGTTCTCTACCACTATAAATAATCCAAAGATTTACGATAACCAGTATAAATAGAGAAATACATAATGGGACTGCCAGATACCATCTGGGTAGTACTTTTCTTGTTTCCACCAAAAAAAGAACGGAACCCAAAAATGAAATAATGCTCATTAAATTTATAAAACCAATAAAAGACAGATTTAATGTTGTTATCAATAAGTAGCGTATATAGCTTATTAACATTAGAGCCCAGTACATCATAAAGATAGCAGACATCAATGCCAGTGCGATTTTTATCCTCATTAAATCATCGCCATAAAATATAAAAATCGGGTGAAAATTGTTCACCCTATCAGGTCATAGAATTCGGGTATCGATCCTTCGTCTCCTGCTGCACTATCTACAACCCTCAGCCGCCAGTTGTGCACATTTTGGAGGCCTTTCACGTGTACTGTAAGCTGGAGGTTACTTCCTCCCTGATGGTCCCATATCTTCTTTTCTAAGTACGTGGATGATGATGGGTCCCACCGGCCTATCCATACTTCTTTAAAAAAATTATTAATTTCAAAAGTTTCCCAAAGTATACGTAAATCTTACATATACTTGAGACAGTATTAACTTCAGAATATAAATTTTTTTCTACTGCCTGGGTTCAATTCAATAAATAAAAATAACAGGTTAGTTTCAAAATTTAAGCTTATAATCTTTTGAAAAGCATACCTTATTAGCTCTTTATTAGTTTCTTTGAATATTGGATTTTAGAAAATCAATCTTATTTTAATTAGGAAAATGACTCAAAAAATTTTAATGATTTGTAATAATATGAGTTTTGGTATCGATTCTCTAATGGCTCTATTATCGCTTTTAGCCTGAGCAGATTGTGTTTTTATAATCCAAACAAATTGGACATTATAACAGAGAATTGACTAGAAAAGATAAAGAATTCTATATTAAAATCAGCTAATTCTACGTTATTAAACTACTGCTAAAGTTTCTATTGAAAAAAAGAATGCTCGCCGTAGGGCGAGCTGTAGGTATCAAAGTTTTATTTGTGTTTATCCGAAGAGAGCACCGAGGCCGGCCATTCCGTCTTCTTCAGAGTGGTCCTCTTCCTCTTCTTTCTCTTCTTCAGCAGGAGCTTCTTCTGCTGCTGGGGCTGCGGCTGCTGGGGCTGCTGCGGCTGCTGGAGCTGCGAATGCTGCCTTTGCAATTGCTTCTTCGATGTCTACGCCTTCAAGGGCTGCGACAAGGGCCTTTACTCTAGCTTCGTTAACTTCGATACCTGCTGCCTGGAGAACGGCAGTGATTGCTTCTTCGGTAATTGCTTTACCAGCGTTGTGCAATAAGAGAGCTGCATATATATATTCCATCATTAATCACCTAAGTTTCAATTATCGTAAATTTGTTTATCCGAAAAGGGCACCGAGACCAGCCATTCCATCTTCTTCGGAGTGGTCTTCTTCCTCTTCTTCCTCTTCTTCCTTTACTTCTTCTTTCTTCTCGGGTGCCTTGGCTGCTGCGGCTGCTGCGCTTGCGGCTCCGAGAACTTCCCTCAGTTGGTCATCCACGGCATTTGCATCTTTGTCTGCGGCTTTGGATGCAACGGATGTCATCTGGACATGAGCTTTTGCCAGCAGGGTATCCATGACTCCGGAATCAAACACGACAGCATTGACACCAAGGTTCTTTGATTCTGCAAAGGCTTTTGCCAGCAGAGTGCCAATTGTTGCGCTTGTCGGGTATGCTGTGTTGACTGAGAGGTTGAAAGCGTTCTGAGCTGCCCTGATAATGTCAGAGAAGTACTTGCTTTCGTCAACTGCAAGGAGTTCCGGCTCGTAAATTGTCCCATCGTCATAGGCGGCTCTTAAGTCCAGCCCTACAATGAGAGGGTATATCTCCAGCTTTGAAAGCATGGTTGCGAGCTTTTGCGGGACTACCTCACCTGCTTTACAGACAACCTTCGTTTCCCTTACTGCAACTTTCCCTGCTTCTATTGCAGCGGGAATTCCTGCACTCTGGAGTTCTCCGAGAATCGGACCAGGTGGGAAACTTGTAGGTCCCTTCTGAACAATTATATCCACAGGAGCTATTGCGCCTCCTTTAATTGGAGAAGGGGTTTTTGTCTGTTCTAGCACTTTGTAAAGCTTGAAGGGACTTTCGTTAGTAAATACCAGAGCAGTCTGCTTGTCAAGGTATTTATTCATCTCGGGAATGCTTTCTCCAAGCTGGTTTAAAGCCCGCTCAGTAAGGGTGTTCCTTGAGACCTTGAGCACTGCAACGTCTTTAAGGTCCCGGCGAATTTTCTGGATCTTGGTTGCAAGAATGCCTTCAATCGCAACCATTCCGAAGACCTTATGGGACCGGATGAGCTCTTTTATATTCTCTATCTCATCCTTTTTCCACTCTGGGACGTGCTCCGTGTGATGTTTCTCCGCTGACATTTACACCACCCTTTCGGATTTTCCCATAGTTGTCGTGACATAGACTGTTCTCAGGTTGTGCCTGCCCTTGTCCAGAACACGCTCCAGTCTGGACACTATAGTCTCAATGTTTTCGGCAAGGTCATCGGGATTCATATTCCTTCGGCCTACAGGCACGTGGAAAGTGAGCTTGTCTTTTGACCTCAACCTAACCGCATTTTGTTTGCTCTGGATAAGTTCGCCTATGTCTTTGTTAGGTAAAAGCGGAATAGGCATTTTCCCTCTTGGTCCAAGAACAATACCCAGATTCTTACCAATTATTGGCATAAACTGGGTTTCTGCGATAAAAAGGTCATATTCGTTTGCAAGAGTCCTGGCCTGGTTTTTGTCAGCCGCCAGTTCATCGAGCTCAACATCAGAAATAACATACGCAGCACCGGCAGCCTTTGCTCTCAGGCCCACATCACCTTTTGCAAAAACACCGATCTTCAGTTCTTTTCCGAGCCCGTGAGGAAGAATTACTTCTTCATCGACTCTGTTCTTTGGTTGGTTCATGTCAAGATTCTTTAAGTTAATCGCCAAGTCTACGCTTTCCGAAAAATTGCGCTTTGGTGATTCTTCAAGTACTTTCTTGACAGCTTCCAGTATACTTTTTTCTGCCATCTTGTTCCTCCCCGTAGTGTTTGAACTTACATGTCCAAGCAGCCTTTTCGGCTTACTACGGTTGGTCTTAGGGCTTTCCCATTAATCCGAATTCTGTTATTCTTAATAATAAGCCACTAATAACTGTCTTTTTTTATTTATTGCAATGATATATACAAGGTTCTTGAGCTATTAGTCCTATCCAATTTAAAACTATTGGTGATAAGAAAAATCTCGGATTAATCAGTAAAGGGATGAGAAGGTTTACCACTCCTCACCGGCAAGCACATCATCAAACTTGCCCTGATCGAGTGCCTTCTGGCTGTCTTTAGCCTTAACCCCCTCTACGGTCACGCCCATAGGGACACAGGTGCCCATTACTTCTTTCATTGTTGCCTTGAGATCATAGGAAAGTACATCTTCCTTTTTCATGCGGGCAATCTTTGCAACTTGCGAAACGTTGAGGTTTCCAACAACTTCGCTTCCTGCATTTCCTGACCCTTTTTGAATCCCCAACTCTTTCATGATCAGGGACGCGGTAGGTGGAGTGCCTACTTCGATCTCGACATTTTTCTTGTCGTCAACAATTACTTTTACAGGAACCTGCATACCGTTATAGTCCCTGGTTTTTTCATTGATCTTTTCGACTACTTCTTTTATGTTGACCCCAAGCGGACCAAGCGCAGGACCTAAAGGTGGTCCCGGATTTGCTTTTCCTCCGGGGACAAGTGCTTCAACAATACTTGTCATCTGAGTCTCACCGGTTTAATAAGTATAATGTTTGCAGATCTGTTTAGATCCACTTTGAGTACTGGTGATTGTATTTATTAATAAGCTGGAATTTTCGGTATTTTCCATCTCGCTGTGACTTCACTCATTCTCTTTTTTCAGTATCCTTACAGTATCGCCACGAATCGTGATGGGAATCGGAACCACAGCATCAAACAGCTCTACAGTAATTTCCTCATGACTTTCATCAACCCTTTTAACCCGGGCTTTCTCGCCTTTAAAGGGTCCCGAAGTGACTTCAATTATTGCTCCTTCCTTGATCCCTGTCACTGTTGGTTTGGGTTTAAGGAAATGCTCTATTTCAGCAATTGAAGAGCTCCCTTTCACAAGAGCTCTCGCATGGGGAATAGTCTGGATTGCCAGTTCTACGATTCCGGATTTAGGAGCTTCGACTAGGACATATCCTTTTAGCTCATCAGGAGCCAGAATTGCCCTTATATCCAGCTTCTCTTTTTTCGAAACCCTGGCAAGGGCTGTTGCAACCGATCTTTCTTGGTTTGCCGTGGTTTTGATTACAAATATCTGGGAATCCTCACTCATTGGGCCACCCACTGGGGCAACATTGTCAACAGTACATATACTATAAATCCTATTGCTCCCACAGCCAGAATGCCAATACCTGCAACTTTGGCAATGGTCAAGAACTCTTCCCTGGACGGTTTTTTAGTAAGTTTCAGGACTCTCAGGTGTGCCCGGATTACCTGACCAACGCTTTCTGCAGTTATTTTCGGTTCAAACGTGGATTCTACCATCAATTCACATCCAGGTTTTCTTTATTTTATTCATCTTTCTTTAATTTTTGCCTAGAGTTCTTCCTATGGGTTTTCCATTTCCGAAATTCAAATTTCTTAATCATAGAATTTCCGGATTTATATTAAGGAAGGAACGGGCGGTTTATATTATTAATTCCTATTATATGAAGATATCACTGACACGACTTTTAAAACGTAAAAAGATTTCGATGCTGAATTTCTATTTGCTCCAAAGCTTTAATCGCGTCAGTAGAAATATTTCTTTTTTGATGCCGAATTGTATCGGCACCATACGGCATTTACCATAAAAATAGTTTTCGATTGGTTTTTATTCCTATCCCTTTTTTTATTTTAAAGAGAGAAAAACAGTACTTTTCTCCAATCGATGATTTTAATCCCTTTTGTCTCTGGTATGATCACTCTACAAAATCAATTCCATATTTATAGGTAATATCTTTGTCATTTCCATGACCATAAATCTGGGCAGATGTTACTCCTGTAACCACGATCATGGTACGTACGGTCTGTTCGAGGTCAGGGTCAACCTGTGCGCCCCAGATCAGGCGGGCGTTTGCATCTATCCGGCTGTAAACTTCCTGAACAACAGACTCAGCTTCAGAAATTGTCATGTCAGGGCCTCCAACTACATTAACAAGGGCAGAGGTCGCACCTGATATATCCACATCAAGAAGAGGGCTGCGCAGTGCTTTTTGTACGGATTCGACAGCTTTGTTTTCTCCGTCGGACTCTCCAAGCCCTATCATTGCAACGCCTCCGTTCTGCATAACAGTTCGAATATCTGCAAAGTCGAGGTTTACAAGGCCGGGTTTTGTTATCAGTTCAGTTATACCCTTTACGGCTCTCATAAGAACTTCATCTGAGACTTTAAAGGCGGCCTGGAGTGGGAGTCTCGGAACTACTTCTATCAACTTATCGTTGGGAACTACTATTACTGTGTCTGCGACATCTCTCAGGCGTTCAAGTCCGGCTTCTGCATTGGTTCTGCGTACATGACCTTCCACACTGAAGGGTAGGGTGACGACTGCAATTGTAAGGGCTCCTGCATCTCTAGCGGCCTCAGCGACTATAGGTGCTGATCCCGTGCCTGTTCCTCCTCCGAGGCCTGCGGTAATAAAGACCATGTCAGAGCCTTCGACAACTTTATTAATTTCGTCGATACTCTCGACTGCAGCATCTTCTCCGATCTGGGGGAGACTGCCGGCTCCAAGTCCACGGGTTTTCTTTTTACCGATAAGAATCTTTTTGCCGGAGCGGATATGAAGAAGGTGCTGGGCATCGGTATTCAAGGCAACGAGGTCCGCTCCCTGTATTCCTTCACCCATCATGCGCTGGATGCTGTTTGAGCCACCGCCTCCGCAACCTACCACTTTGATAGTTGTTTTAAGGCTTCTGAGGATCTCTTCGAGTTCAGAATCAACATCTGAATCTATTACGTTAGAGTAATCTAAATTTGAGTACTCTCTCTGCCCGGCGCGTCCTTCCAGGGCAGATCGAGCAAGGGCTTCTTCCACAATGGATCTCATGCTACTGTTTTCCTCCATTCTATGGGGTAATTTTTATGACTAGTAGTAAAGAATAAATGTATTTTTAGAGGGAACACATGTATTTTAACCATCACATATACAGTTTTCAATTTAATAGTTTTCCTGTTCCAGTCTTTAAACTTATACTGTATTTATTTAATAATTTTATCAAATTTTTCTATTTTTCCTACTTAGCCTTAGGTTTTCTATAGATAATTATGATCCGGTTTTATTACTATACTTATTCTTTATCTTTTTTATTTTCTTTAACTAAAATGTTTATTTTTTTATTATTTTATTTTTCTGAAGCCGTCTCTGTATTTTTACCTTTCTCTTTATTAGAGCACAATTATGCTTTTCCTTTAGACTCTCCCAGGGTAATACCTGTCGCAATTAGATGCGCAACCCTCAAAGGTTCAGGAATATTGCTTCTGATCGATGTGAGCCGGATAATCTTTTTTACAGTCTCCAGGCCTATGCCTACTCTCTGGACATAAATGGGACTTTTTTCACCTGAGATTTTTTCTACTTTCCCTGCTCTCTTTATTATTGCCCAGCGCTCTTCTCCATCCGGAAAATATTTAAGGGCGGATTTGATTTTCTCAAAATCCGGATAGGTCCGCATAACTACAACTACAGGGATTCCGGTTTCCCTGTAAAGCATCTGTATATTGACGACGTTAAAGCCTCCATAGGTGATTCCGTTGAGAATAACTACTCTTATTTGGCCGTAATGTTTACTTTTCTTTATCATTTTGCAGATAACATCAGTAGCATCAAGCCCGTCTTTTGTAATCTCTGAACGAAGGACACCGTCAATCCAGTCTCCTCCTCGAAAAACAGTCCCTACTATCATCACCTTTTCACTGAGGAGCGCAGAATCATCTATACCTAGAATTCGAATTTCTGGCTTGATATGAAAATCTGAATCCACGGTACTTTTTACGTCTGGATTACAAAAATAGTTTGTCGGGTTTACCTTACAGGCTTTCCAATGAAAGCCCCTTTCCCAAAAAATCCTCAATTTTCCTGCAAAAAACTTGAGCTCTCAAGTCAAAGTAAAAAAAGCCGAAGATAAAAATGAGCCCCTGAAGGGCTTTTCATTAGGTTTAACAGTGATTTTTTTACACAAACATAGTTTCAGGAAGACTGGCAGGCATCATCTTCTGTGTATCTGCAGCTATAGATACCTTCTCGACCGCCTCGAGGAAATCTTCCATCTCAACCAGTTCCTTGTCTTTCCTCACCGCAAACATACCTGCTTCAGTGGCGATTGCCTTCAGGTCTGCTCCACTCATTCCTTCGGTAGCTTTTGCAAGCCTTTTAAAGTCGATGTCTCCTGCAAGAGTCATTCTCTCACAGTGGATTTTGAAAATCTTTCCTCTGGCTTCTACCCCGGGCATTGGGACATGGACAAGCCTGTCAAAACGACCTGGTCTCAGAATTGCCGGATCAAGGACATCAGGACGGTTTGTTGCTGCAATAATCCTGATATTTCTTCTTTTATCAAAGCCATCCATCTCTGCCAGCAACTGCATGAGCGTCCTCTGAACCTCACGGTCTGCTCCAGTCGTTTCATTCAAACGCCTTGCAGCAATCGAGTCCAACTCATCAATGAAAATAATACTCGGAGCTTTTTTCCGGGCCATCTCGAAGATTTCTCTTACGAGTTTGGAACCGTCCCCAATATATTTCTGCACGAGCTCAGAACCTACAACTCTAATAAAGGTTGCATTAGTTCTGTGAGCCACAGCTTTCGCAAGCAGAGTTTTTCCTGTTCCCGGAAGCCCATAAAGAAGCACTCCCTTCGGAGGCTCAATACCTATCCGGGCAAATCTTTCCGGCTCGATGAGAGGAAGCTCGACTGCTTCCTGAAGTTCCTGAATCTGCTCATCGAGACCGCCTATCTGGTCATAGTCCACTTCTACGCTTTCGAGGACTTCCATTGCAGCAACAAAAGGCTCTTCTGTTGAAGGAATAACCTCGGCAATGGCAAGCGTATGCTGGTTAAGGGCAACCTTTGCCCCTGGCAGCAGTTTTTTCTCATCAATATATTGTGAGACGTTAACCAAAAACTGAGGTCCGTTGCTGCTCCGGACAATTATTCTATCATTCTTAATCACGTCAATGACCGTACCAATGATGAGCGGAGAGGTCTTCATCCGATCGAGTTCAGACTGCAGCTTTCTTATTTCCCGTTCATATTTTATCTTCTGATTTTCCAGATAGCGTTTTTCGGATTCAATCTGGCTGCACTGCTCTTCCAGATAACTGTTTCGGCTTTCAAGTTGCCTCATTCGGTCCTGGACGCTTTCAGTTACTTCCCCCAGCTCTCCAGGCTCGATTCCGTCATACACAGGTCCGGGCTTACCAAGGTGACTGCGCATGCTTTCATCCTTACTTCTGGTACTTTCCGTCATGGAGCTCCGAATAATATTTAAGTTCATACCGTATATAGCGTTTTCGAAGTGATCAATATGCAGTGCGAAATATGTGGTGCAGAGATCCGCGGAAAGCCTATATGCATTACAATTGATAACAGCGAGCTCCAAGTTTGCCAAAAATGTGCCTCTTACGGTAAACCCGTTGATAAACGGACTCCCGTATCAAGAAAAGTCTCTCCGGTGGTTCGGACGGTAACGCGAGCCGAAAATAGGCCAAAAAAGGATTTTTTCGATATTTTGAAAGACGAACTCCTGGATAACTATGATCAGATTATCCGGGATGCCAGAGAAGCCAAAGGCTGGTCACAGGAAGACCTAGCTGAAGGTATTAAAGAAAAAGTATCTTTGATCAAAAAGATTGAACGCAGCGAAATCGTACCAGAGGAATCCGTCCGAAAGAAACTCGAACATGCTCTTAACATCAAACTTACTGAACGTGTGGAGGTCTCAGGACAGGAAGTTTCTCATCTTAAGAAAGATACTACCCTTGGAGATATAGTGAAAATAAAAAGAAAGTAAATTTCAAAGTAGATGCCGAGAAAGTAGATTTCAAAGCAGATATAGCGAAGTAAATTTCAAAGTAGAATACGAAAAGGTGAATTTTAACTGCAGGTTATGTTCCGGCAGTAACATCTGGTTTCTGGCAGTTCTCTCCTTCTGGAAACGACAGAGGGTTTAATTCGAAGGTGTCTTCTTAATTCCTTCACCCTCTACTTTTACGTGCTTTTTTTCCGGCTTTAGATCTTTTTTTTAAGCCTTCTCTTTGTTTTAAATCTTTTTTCAGTTATTATTTTTTAAACACATACTATTTCTTTTCATCTGATTTATTTTCCCCGAAAGGCGCCTTTAAATATCAATTTCGACTTCATATACCTTTTCAGGATTCTCCTTATGAATTATCCAAAAAGGCTCTTCACCGTACGTTTCCATCAGCTTTGTGGTTCTTCTGGGAATTGTTTTCGGGCCGAGTACTGCGCCTGGTCTGTCAGGATCATCGATGTAATCTGTTTCCATCATAAACCGTGTACCTTCCTCAAGCGCTTGTTCGATTGCTCCTTTGGCCGATATCACTCCCGGAAAAAGTCCAAGTTCTTCACAGGTTTTTACCAGAGGTGGAGAGTAATGTTTGACAACTTTGTACATTTTAATTCCTGTTTTTCTCGCTCTCTCTGCTATGTCCTGGAGTTCAGGCTCTCCTACGCTTTCGGTATGAAGCTGGACCGCACAATCCTGTTCTTTTCCCAGGGAAAAAGCGTACTCCATTATCTCATTCGAAGCTTCCCAGACTTCCATAGACACAGGGTAATGAGGGCGTCCTGACTTTATTCCTACGGCGAGCCCTTTTTCCACATAACCTGAAGCAAGTTCGAGACCTGTCTTCATGATCTCTGTAGCTTTCTGCAGATCCATATACTCGGTAAGCCTTGAGATCTCTGCCGGATGGACTCCAAGTACAGGAAAAGCTCCAACTCCCAGTTCTCTGATTTTTGACGCGATTTCTATGGTTTCATCAAAAACCTTAAGGTAATCTTCAGGTTTTTTGACCGTTATTCCAAGCGACCAACTGGGTTTGGTGACCAAAATTATATGAGTCCCTCCGGAGTTCTTGAAATCCTTTACTGCTTCAAGTCCTCTAGCTCTAAGGTCTATATGCATATGATTATCAGTAATCGGAATTTTGGCAGGCATTTTCACTCCTCAAAGGTTAAAGTTCCGGGTTTGATCAAAGCTCACATTCTTTGAAGTGTCTTCGGTTTTGGCTCAGATTTGCATTTTTTATTGAAAGTTCCGGGTAAGTATGGAATGATACTTTTGGAATAGCATTTTTTGAATGATACTTCCTGAAAATGGAATCCAATTTTTTATACATGTGTGCAGGCATCTGTGTCTTATACCCAACCTCGCGTTAGAATTGCTCGGCATAGTATTAATTACCCAAAACTTGAAATATATAGCCTTACGTTGAGTACGCTGGAAGATCCAGTTATTCTTACCGAATTTTCGAAAAGTTCCCCTTTTATATTTTCAGTCGCTACGGTTCTTTAAATACGAACCCTAAGATCTGGTGATAATTATGAGCAAAACCGCAGCAGTAATCAAAGGTGACGGGGTAGGCCCCGAGCTTGTAGACGCAATGCTTAAAGTTACAGAAGCCGCTGGCACAGATGTCGAATTTGTTATGTGTGAGGCAGGAGCCGGCTGGTGGGAAAAGCATGGAGGAAATTCCCTTGTTCCGAATGAAACCTGGGAAATCCTTGACAGTTCAGATGCCTGCTTTAAAGGGCCGACAACCACGCCCGGAGGAATAGGCTCTCCAAGAAGTGTGGCCGTATCTATAAGAACAAAATATGATCTTTATGCAAATGTCAGGCCAATCAAGACTTTCCCTAACACAAGTGCCCCTCTCGGAGATGTGGAAATGGTTTGTGTGCGCGAGGGTACAGAAGGCCTCTACATTGGAGAGGAAATCCAGCTCACAGACGATGTCTCAATTGCAATCCGTAAAATTACACGCACTGCATCCAGCAAGATTGCCAGCTATGCTTTTGAGGAAGCAAAAAGAAGAGGCTATGACGCTGTTGTGCCAATCCATAAGAGCAATATTCTGAAACTGACCTGTGGTTCTTTCTTAGAAGAAGTAGAAAAGGTTGGGCAGAACTATCCAGACATTGAGATCTGGCCCTATCACATTGACAATATTGCCCAGCAGCTAATTAAGAACCCACAGATTTTCAATAAAAAGGTTCTCCTTTCTACAAACCTCTTTATGGATGTAATCAGTGAGGAATGCTCGGCACTCGTAGGCAGCATTGGGTTAATCTACTCTGCCAATATAGGTGATTCCTTCGCAATGTTTGAGCCTGCTCACGGTTCAGCTCCAAAGTATGCAGGCCAGGACAAGGTTAATCCTGTCGCAACCGTACTTGCAGGAGCATGGATGCTTGATTATCTTGGCGAAAAGGAAAAGTCCGAAGCGATATTTAAGGCTACAAACCGCGTAATCTCTGAAGGTAAGTATGTAACTTATGATCTCGGAGGCAATGCAAAACTCAGTCAGATGGCTGGTGAGATTGCAAAGTATACGGCAGAAATTCTAAAATAAGAACGTATTGAAGGAAATCCTTTTTCATTCCTTCAATTTTTCTTCCTCGGAATCGGCTATTTTTCCTTTATTTTTCAGTTTTCCTCTACCTGCATGTGTTAGGTTGCAGATTGGCTGGTAAAGGAAATACTTTTCTACATAAGCAAGGAGTTCTTCATCCGATATACAGGAAACTCTTTCTTCATTATCGTAGAGTTTCTGGATTTCATTCTGGATTTGCAGAAGCCTATGGTCATCTTTTTCCACAATAGTTTCAACATCAAGAAGGTCATTTAAGGTCTCTTGAACTTTATAGCGGATAACCTCCAGACCTGAAGAGTCACCTATGAGCAGGAACCGCTTTCCTCCTACTAGTTCTGGAGGATAAGGTTCATAGTTAAAGGGATTTTTGAGGACGCCTGCGGCGTGTATTCCTGATTCATGGGCAAAAATATTCTTCCCTACAACAGCTTTGTTTCTCGGAACCCGTAGGCCAAGTTCTTTTTCCATGAATGCTGCAAAACGTGTAACCGGTTCAAGGTTATACTTATTAAAGCCTTCTATTCTATCTTCCAGGAAAAGCAGGATTTTTTCCATCTCGCTATTTCCTGCACGCTCTCCTATACCCAGGAAAGTTACACTTGTCCAATTAGCTCCATGCCAAAAACCTGCAATGGAACTTGCTGACCCAAATCCATAGTCATCATGAATGTGAGTTTCTATATTTTTTACCCCGATTCCTTTTTTGAGGTGCTGCACAATTTTCGGTATTCCATAAGGCTCATCTATACTAATGAAGGGCATCCCGTATCCAACAGTGTCGCAGACCCGGATAATACAATCAGGATCAATTTCCATAATTTTTTCAACTAGAGGGAAAACAAAACCATAATTATCTGCTCTTGTCATATCCTCAAGATGAGCCCGTGTGCGAAGTCCATGATCCACTGCATACTGTAGAGCGTCCAGGTATTTCTCTTCAGCTTCTGCTCTGCCTGAAAGCTTCATTTTAGAATAAATATGCGTGTCCGATACAGACATCAGAATACCGGTTTCTTTAATTCCGTCTACTTCGAGAACTTTGTCTATATCGGTTCTTGAAGCTCTTGCCCAACCTGTGACTTCGGGAAACTCATACCCTATATCAAGCATTCGATCTACAGCATCTCTATCCCTTTTATTGAATACGAAGGCTTCAAGTTTTTCGATTCCTATCTCGTGCAGATACTCATAGATTTGAAGCTTGTGTTCTCTGCTCAGGACAATCCCAGGCATCTGGGAACCATCACGGATAGTGCTGTCACTTATGTATATATCATTTCCATATGGCAGCTTTAATTTGGGCAGATCTTCATATGATTCGTAAACTTTCATCATTTTTCCTCCTTTCTTTCAGGCGGCAGGGCCCTGCATCGAGAGAGCGGGCTTTCACTGCGGGGTTTCTATGTGAAAAAGATATCTTTCAGGTACACAGGTCAGAAAATAAGTTATACTTTACCTAAGAACTCTAAATTCTCGTTTAAAAACTCTCTTTTGGGGAGCACTTACGACTGTTCCTCAAGCGGCATCTTACATTCTATACTGAGAGTTGTATCTTACGTTATATGCCGATATTTAGGTTATTATATGTCGTTATAGTTAAAATCTCTTTCTTTCAAAATAGCCAATGTATCTTCTTATATATACAATGTATATAATACTCATTATGTGAGTTATTTATGCTATATGTATAATCTGTTATATTCTGTATCAAGAGTGACAGGACACATTGTTATCTTTTCCTTTTGTAAAATTCCTGGATACTTCCTAAAAAGGGTTTTTAAAATTAGTGTACGAAATTGGTCTAAGGTTTTCTTGTAGAAGTTTTACTTGCTTTTTTACAGTTTCATGAAAGTTTACTTTCCTATCCTGCCCTTCTTGCCGGTAATAAGGTATATCTACAACAAGTTATATTTATAATCGAGTTAATCTAAAAAATCTAATTTCAATTCTTTGTACATAACTTATTTAATGATATTTAATGACCCGTATCTTCTGGCCTTTTGTTAAAGCGGCCTAAATATAAAACTAAAATTATATCGGTGTATATTTAATTTAAATTGTTTATTTACCTTACTTTATTCGCGAGGAAAAACATGTCCGAAATAGTAAGTGTTAGCGGCGGTCCGACAAAACCCGAAATCATTGCCGTATCTCTTTCCAAACTCGGGCTGCGGGAAGGAGATCGATTTGCAGATGTAGGTTGCGGTACGGGATCAGTCTCGATTGAAGCAGCAAAGATTGCCCGAAACTTGACTATCTATGCTATAGATGCTCGAAACGAAGCTCTGAGAGCTACCGAAACAAATTTTAAAAATTTCAATATAGAAAATGCCACGATTTTAGCTGGAGAAGCCTCGGATATCCTAAATTCTGAAAATTTTACTGATTTTATTGATTGTGCTTTTGTCGGCGGAACAAAAAATATTGGTTCCATTCTTGAGGCTCTTGTCAAGAAAAAAGCTCGAAGTATCGTGGTAAATGCCGTCCGAATAGAAACGGTTGTCAGGACAATTGAGGCGATGAAAAAACTCGGAATTTTTGATGAAGTAGTTCATATTTCGGTTTCGAGAAGTGCACCAATTGCAGGAGAAACAATGTTCAAACCTGAAAACCCTGTATACATTATTGTCGGAAAAAAGCAAAAATGAAAATTATCTTATAATTTAAATCTGCTTTATATTTATTTTTATAATCTACGGAGCGATAGCATGTTAATTGGAGTAGGACTTGGTCCCGGAGACCCTGAACTTCTGACCCTCAAAGCAGTGAACGTTTTGAAAAACAGCGATAAGGTATATGTACCAGGCCGCCTGGCAAAAGATCTCGTGGCTCCTTACGCAGATGCCGAAATCCTTGAGTTTCCCATGATAAGAGATATTGAAGTTCTCAATTCTCTCTGGAAGGAAAATGCTGATAAAGTGGCGGAAGAAGCAAGAAAAGGAACTGTAGCTTTCGGGCTTATAGGTGATCCAAACTTTTTCTCTACGTTTTCTCATCTCAAAAAGGTTATGCGCAAACACTATCCGGACGTTGAGCTTGCAACCATTCCTGGTATAAGTTCGATCACTTCCTTTGCTGCCAGAACCGATGTTGCGGTTGAGAGTTCTTTTGAGGTCAGCGACGGTTCTGAGATCGGGTATAAGATTCACCTGAAGGCTACGCAACCGAAATCTATAGTTAAACAGCTTGAAACTGAAGGATATACGGAGTTTATCTTTGCAGAAAGGCTCTTTTCTGAAAACGAGCTTATAATCCGGAACAAAGACGAAATTCCGGAAAAGGGGAACTATTTCAGTATCATTTACGGAAAGAAGTAAAATTACTCTATGTAATATTTGCGGAACTCACTACATAATTTGGAATAAAACACGAAAGTAAAGGGAATGGTCAGATGGAAAGGAAAGTATATTTTGTGGGAGCAGGACCCGGAAACCCAAAACTAATTACTGTACTCGGGCGTGAAATGCTCGAAAAAGCCGACCTTGTGATGTATGCAGGCTCTTTGGTAAACCCTGAGGTTCTTAATTACACTAAGGGAGAAACAGTGGATAGCTATGGGTTAACTCTCGAAGAGACCACTAAAATAATTGCAGACGCTGTAGATGCAGGAAAATTCGTTGTTCGTCTCCACAGCGGAGATCCGTCTCTTTACGGCTCTGTCATAGAGCAGATGGAAGAACTTAGAAAGTACAATATTGAAGTCGAAAGAGTTGCTGGAGTTTCCTCGGTTTTTGCAAGCGCTGCCGCTCTCGGTACACAGTTGACTCTTAACGGTGTTTCAGACACTCTCATTATTACCCGTCCTGCCGGAAAAACCCTAGAAAAAGACCTTATCCCCGAGCTTTCTGCTTACAATACTACCATGGCAATTTTCCTTGGTACGCAGAAAATTAGGGAAATTATGGAAAAAGTTCGCTGCCCCAAGGATACGCCTGTTGCAGTAGTATTTCACGCATCTTGGGAAGATGAAGAAGTTATCACCGGAACTGTGGAAGATATCGCAGATAAGGTAAAAGACGCAGGAATTACGCGTTCAGCAATGATAATTATCGGCGGGGTTGTTGACCCTAAAAACTACAGGAGGTCCTACCTATACGGAGTAGCCCAGGAACCACTGTAATCACTTTTGAACGGAATCGGAAGATTGCAGCAAGGATAGCAGAGCATTTGAACGCAGACCTGCTTCTTTATGAAAAGGGCATATTCGAAAAGGCTTTTAAAAGCTATGAGGCAATAGTTGCGGTTTTTGCCACAGGCATTGTTGTAAGGGATATTGCTCCCCTTCTCGATAATAAGTGGTCTGACCCTGCTGTGGTCGTAGTTGATTCAAACCTGAATTTCGCAATCCCTCTGTTAGGGGGGCATCATGGCGCAAATGAAATTGCCCGAAAGCTTTCTGAACTCGGAGCGGTTCCTGTGCTTACTACGGCGACCGAGGTTCACGGTAAACCTTCAGTCGAGAGTATCGCTGACAGGTTAGGCTGCGAGATCTTCAACAAAGAATCCACTGTAGCCGTAAACTGTGCCCTCCTTGATAAGGAAATAGAGGTTCTTGAGGTTAAGGGGCCCAGGATTGTTGTTGTAGATGAAGATGTATCCGTACTGATAAGAAAATGTCAGGAAAATGTAGAAGTCAAAGGCAATAATGAAGGTAAACAGTAATTGAGCTTGAGTTGACTGGTCTGCACTTACGCGAATTTACTGGCAAGGAACTGCGTTAATAACCAGAGAAGATAACTGATGATTATAGGAATTGGGACTCGCAGGGGCGTTACAAAAGAAGAGGTTATTGAAGCCGTAAAACAGGCTCTCGATGAGTGCGGTCTGAGTTTGGAAGAAATTACGGCTTTAGCCTCTGCGAAACTTAAGGAAAATGAACAAGGGCTTCTGGAAGCGGGAAAAACACTCGGCATTCGGGTGAATTTTTTGCCAGACGAGATGCTAAACAGCTACAATCCTCCTTCAGCCTCTCAGGCTTCCCGCTTTGGGTTAAAAGGAGTTGCAGAACCTGCTGCTCTGGCCCTTTCTGAAGAAAAACAATTAATTTGCAGGAAGAAGATCTATGGCAGAGTCACAATCGCAATCGCAAGATAAGGCAACTAAGGGAAAACTTTACATCGTAGGGATCGGACCGGGGTCTGTAGAACAGATGACGATCAGAGCCAGGGATGTAATCCTTAACGCCGATTATGTGCTCGGAAACGGTACTTACCTGGACCAGATAGCAACCCTCCTCGGAACCCAGGAAGTAATCCGCAGCTATATGGGTAAAGAAGTAGACAGAGCAAGAAAGGCAGTAGAGCTTGCAAAAATTGCAAATGTTGCCATGGTCAGCGGCGGTGATACCAATGTCTACGGAATGGCAGGCATCGTGCTCGAGGTTGCTGAACATGAAGGGCTTGAAGTTGATATAGAGGTTCTTCCGGGAGTCACGGCAATTTTAGCTGGGGCAAGTATGCTCGGCGCGCCTGTTGTAACGGATTTTGCAGTTATCAGCCTGAGCGACCTCTTGACTCCCTGGGATGTCATTGAAAAACGGCTTAATCTTGCTGCAGAAGCCGATTTTGTTATGGCGCTCTACAACCCAAAGAGCCGTAAGAGACAGTCTAACTTTTCCAGAGCTATTGAAATTATCCGCCATTACAAGGCCGATTCCGTGCCTGTGGGACTTATAAAGAACGCTTTACGTGGGGAAGGTGAGGACAGGATCGTAACAACTCTTGGAAAAGTAATGGACTGCGAAGATTGGGTAGATATGAGCACCACGATCCTTATCGGAAACGGAGATTCCAGAATCTGGAGCTCTCAAAAGAAGGACTTCATAATCACTCCCAGGGGGTATCACAAAAAATATGACTACTGAACAGAGTGCTAATGAAAAGGCCGGAAAACTTGATAACCTTGAAGAGTTTACCGAGCTTACGGTTGAGGTAGATCCCGAACTTGTAAGCATTTGTAAGGATTCCGGGGCAAGAACTGAAGAAGCCAAAGCCATTTACATGAAAAGCCGGACAATGATCCAGGAACTCATCGGTAATAAAACTCCTGAAGATCGCTTCCGCCAGCGCTGTGTTATTGCTACTGGAGACCCTTCTGTGGCAGATATTATGCGTTTCATGCATGATCCCATTCCTGCAGGTGTGGAAGCGATTAAAAAGGGCGCCCCGATTTTTGTGGATATTAATATGGTAAAAGCCGGGATTACAAAGGCAGGGCATAAATCTGAAATTATTTGCGTGCTTGATGAAGACCCAAATGCCGAAATCGCTAATAAATATGGAATTACGCGTACATCAGCAGGTTTCCTCGCTGCCCGGGAACGGCTTGATGGGAGTATTATTGCAATTGGAAATGCGCCTTCTGCGCTTATTATGGTCTGCAAACTCATAGAAAAAGGTGTGAGGCCAGCTCTTATTATCGGGCTGCCAGTAGGTTTTGTAAATGCAGCTGAATCCAAGGAAATGGTACGAGATCTGAAAATTCCTGTACCTTCTATTAGCTGTGTCGGGACAAGAGGCGGAACTCCTATGGCGGTTGCATGCGTAAATGAGCTTGTTGCAATCGCAAGAGAAAGTTAAAAATAATACTTTCTCTCATTTTTTCATTTACATTTTTTTGCCTGATCTTTTATTTTGAGTTTTTCAGTTAACTGGTTTATTTTCCAATATCTTTTTCATCCTATACCTTTTCTATAAATTTCTTATTTCTCACTAACTTGTATTTCAAATTCTAAAAATAATTTCTTATGTGTTTTTGTACTTTAACATTATTTTTGTTATGAGTTTAAAAAGTCCAATTTGAACCTAAATAGTCAACTACTAATCAAAATTGACAATACGTGTAAATTAAATTAATTGTGGTGAGATTATATGAAAAAATTATTCTCAATGTTACTTACTCTTGTAGTCTTGCTATCAACGACTACGAGCGTAGAAGCTCTGGAATCTAAGACACTAGAAAGACATAATGGTGCGTCTGCATATGCAGAATGGTATGAGACACAAGACAATGCAACTACCTATACATACTTATCTGTAATTGAAACCAAGGATGGTACTGATATCTATGTATCAACTTACACTTACGGGCCAGACTATTGGTCCGAGAAATGGGGATACATGTTCACAAAGGATAACGTTTTCAAGATGGATAAAAAACTCAACTCTGCAAGCCTTTCTGAGGTAGAGATTGATGTCAATAACCGGTATACAGGTGAAACCGATACTTTGGCTGTCAAAGCTAACTGGACTGGTGTGGGCGATATCTCAGGAGGATCTTCTTCATACAGTTCAAGGAATGGAGACTATGTATGGAAAAGTAGTGACAGTTCAACTTCTAGGGAAGCTTCAGCTACAGCCAGTATAGACGGCTTGAGCCTTGAAACAAGTTCCTCTGCCAGTCTATCTAACTTCAAGTCTGCCTATATGAGTATGGAAAAATAAGTACATGATGATTATTATTAAAAAATTAAACTCTTTGGCTTTTACTTTTACTATCAATTTTTTTATATTTTTATTTCCATCTACAATTTTTTGTAATAATTTTATTTTAAAGTCATGGTCTGTTTATATATTTTTTAAAGTATTTCGAAAGCTCTGGGGATTAAGAAATTAACCTGCCGTCAAAAGTCTTCACGTTTAATGAATTGACTACTATGGGGCTAAAAATCCTTCACGCTTCCTTTTTTCATGAACATCAGTTGGCTATTAGTCTTCTTAGTTTGGTTTATTCTCCTTTCGGATGTCTAAACGATTAGTAAGTTCATTTGCAATCTCACGGCTATTTTCAAACAAAACAAAAATATTTATAAATTATGATGTAGTGTAAGCAAAGTAAGATAATGTCATCTACTTGCGCTCCTATAATTATGGCATACAAATACAAAGAAAGCAAATGGCATATGAAACGTTGACGTAAAAGGAAAAAGAGAGTAACACAAATGATATCAATGGTGTAAGCCGGAATACCTCTTTCTCCAGATGCAAATTCACTATTTTATGGGCTTCTGTTATCCAGAGTATTCTCAATACGACTTCTAATAAGGTATCTAAAAGGAGAGCCATGGTTTTAAAAAAAAGATAAACTTGACCTGTAAATTTCACTTCGAAAATGTTACTGCAGTCTTCTGAATATAAATAGAGGTGGAAAAATGGTAACAGAAAATGTCTGGTCCCATTTTGGAATGTGGTGGGCAGTTGGCCTGTGGATAATCATCTACGGGGTGTTTCTTTTATTTGTACCGTTCTATAAAAAGAGCCAGATAAAGCCTGCTGGGGTCTATGCAGCGTTTGTTGTCGCATTTGCGCTTGAAATGTTCGGTGTGCCTTTCAGCATGTTCGCGATAGGATGGCTCTTTGGCATTACGCTTCCCGAAGGTGTTTTATGGGGCCATACGCTTGTGCAGTATATAGGCTTCTGGGGAATGTACTTAGGAATACTCATATCACTGACCGGAGCTGCACTGGTCGTGTCAGGCTGGAACCAAATTCATAAGAATTACTGGAGTAAGGAAGAAGGACAGGGAAAGCTTGTTACAACTGGCATTTATAAATATATTCGCCATCCTCAATATACTGGATTTTTCATGATAACCCTGGGAATGATGTTGGAATGGGCGACTTTGCCTCTTATAATACTCTATTCTTTGCTTCTTGTCCTTTATTACAGGCTTGCAAAAAAAGAAGAAATTGACATAGAAAAAGAGTTCGGTAATGAATATCTAGAATATAAAAAGAAGACGAAGATGTTTATTCCTTATATTCTCTGATTCCAAATATAAATTAGCGTCTTTAGGGGCATAGATCAATACACTTTGGCATCTATGCCCTAATTTTCGAATCTTATGTATATGGACTTTTTTAAATAAACCACTGATAATGGTTCTGGTAAATCATCCATAATCCAACCAAGACGAGTACTATTCCAACTCCTTTTTTGAAAATAACATCCCACTTTGAAATAAGCCGGATTTTTGAGGAGGAAAAGTGCGCTGAGTACGCAAGCAAGAGCATTGGCACCGCAAATCCAAGCGAATAAATTGAAAGGGTAAGTGCTCCCGTAATAGTATTCCCTTCTAAAGCTACCATGGTCAAGATCGAGCCTAGCATTGGTCCTACACAAGGGATCCAGAGAACCCCTAGAGAAAGGCCGAGCAAGAAGCCTGAAACAGGTCCTTCATCATTCATTTTTCCTAAAAGGGGAAATTTTGAAAATGAATTGAATAGGCTTATGTCAAAGAGTAGTGCAAAGCCCATTATGAGAATCAAGATCTCTGCGAGAATCTTCAGTTGATCTGTATATGCATTGAATACTGCCCCAAAGGCAGAGGTTGCAACTCCCATTATGGTGAAGGATATTGAGACTCCAAGTACTATTGCAAGGGGTCTATACCTGTTTTTTCCTGCGGATGTTGCCAGGACAGCAGGCAGAAGGGGAAGGATGCAGGGGGACAGGACACTGATAATTCCTGCTCCGAATGCAGCCACAGGGGAAATAACTTCATAATACATGGTTTTCAATTTCTTTTTTTAGTTTATTTATTATAGTTTTTTCCCAGAACTCTGGGATTTACTGTAAATTTGAACTTTAATCTTAATGAGTTTAAAAGTTAGTTCTATCCATTAATCCTTAATTGGATGTTTTTTTCCCTTCCTGGAGAAGGGCAAGGTTTATACGATTTTCATACACCTCTTTTTCCATTTGTCCTTGAATTCTAGCCTGGAATCTATCCTTAGTGACTGTTCCGTTTTCTTGCAAGTATACATAATCACCATCTTCGATACCCACGACCAAAGAGGTGTCAGGGACGTATCCTATCTCAAAATAAGCTTCAAGATCAGGGCTCTCAGTTATATCTATAGACGTAATGGTGGCTCGTCCTGCGTATTCTGTTGCAAGTTCTTCAAGCATGGGCTTCATGGCCTGGCATGGTCCACAATGTTTAGACCCTATTTTCAAAAGAACCGGCCCCTGCGCGAGGGATGCGTTTATCTGTTCAAGGGAGATCACCTCAACCACATTACTTTCTTGCTGGGTTTCCTGGATGGTTGTGTTCTGCTCAGACTCATTTGCTTCGACAACGCTATAATTCTCCTGAACTGCCTGGGTATCTGTGAAATTTCCCTGGCTTTCTTCAGTACAGCCCGCAGCAAAGATTACAGCTGCAAGCAGAATCAATAGTATAACTAATTTCTTCATGTTCTCAACGTTAATTTTTTTGTTTTATAGTATCTTGCATATTATTTAGTAATTATGTTACGTGGCAATAATTTTCTTTTCTCACAAATAGCCTCTATTTTTACAGATAACCTTTGTTTTCTGTTGATTGTAAAATCCGAATTCTAAAGTAGAATTCCTTATAAACCTCAAATAATTAACTGTAAGAAAAGAAAATATGTATCTAGTTTAAGAGACTTTTGGTCTGTCAAAAATATATTATATATACTTAATGACCTGGTAATGAAAGTAAATACAGAGATAATAGAAAAATACATAAAACAAGAACAAATCTCAAAACAAGCAATTATTAATTACTAGGGTTAACTGATTGAAGAAAGGCTAGCCTCTAAACTGGCTAACCAATCAAGAAAAATTATACTCAAGGAAGCGTTTGAATTTTTCAAACCTTTTCTTCCTTTTATTTTTCCTTAATCCTCTCCCAGAGTTTTTTCTACTGCGGTAACAACAGCTTCGAAGTTCTTCTGCCATTCCGTACTGTGGTCAAGTAGGCCCTGGACAACAGTGCCTTTATCTTCCATTTCTGCGACTTTGGGCTCAATAGGAAGTCTGGCAAGAATCGGAATATTGAAGTCTTTTGAAGCTTTTTCCACGCCTCCAGTTCCGAATACCTCGATTGACTTGCCGCAGTGAGGGCAGACAAGCCCATGCATATTGTCAACAAGCCCTATTATAGGCACTTTGAGTTTTTCAGAGAATTTAATTGACTTTCGGACGCTAATCAGGGCTACGTCCTGGGGGGTTGTAACAAGTACTGAGCCGTCACAATTGGGAATCAGCTGGGCCACACTCAGGGGTTCGTCTCCTGTTCCCGGGGGCAAGTCTATAATCAGGAAATCAAGTGCTCCCCAACTAACTTCTTCCAAAAATTGTTTGATTGCTCCCATTTTGGCAGGGCCTCTCCAAATTATAGGAGAATCTTTGTCTCCAAGAAGAAAGCCAACAGACATCATAGAAAGGTTAGGAAGTACCGAGATTGGAAGAATGCCCTCTTCATTAACATCAGGTCTTTGAGACTCTATTCCGAAAATTGTAGGAATTGTCGGGCCGTGGATATCGCAGTCCAGAAGTCCAACTCTGTATCCGCGCAGAGCCAGCCCAGCAGCCAGATTTGCTGCGACTGTACTTTTCCCTACTCCTCCTTTCCCGCTCATTATCATGATCTTGCGTTTGATGCGCCTGAGATTGACTACTATTTTTGGCTCTTCTGGCTTTTTCGACAAGCTCTCAAGTGGTTGAACCTTATCTGTCATTTTTATCGCCTGTGTAAAATTTCCGTATTTTTTTCCCGATTTTCAAATTTCTTTTTTATGTGTCAGCATCTTCATTAATGTCAGGGATCTCAGCGCTGATATAGTTACCGCCCTTTATCTCTATCGCTTTTCCTGTGCTAAGGGCAAAAGCGATTTTCATTCTTGCAGCTTTCAGATCTTCCCAGAAAGCTCTCCTTGATATTCCTACCCTTATGGCTGCATCTTCCTGCTTGAGCCCTTCAACATCTACAAGTCTCAGGGCCTCAAGCTCTTCTACTGTGATGGACACAACCTCAAGATCAGCTAGCGGGACTCCTCTGGGCTTGAAATATGTGATATCGGGTGTTTGCTCAACACGCCTCGGGCACTTTGGTCTTCCTCTGCATTTTTTCATGGGTTACTTATGCACATTGCGGAATAAATATATAACAATTTCTCTTTCTGAACAGAAAGATATATATATTTATGTACAAATGAGTAAAACTGTCACTGTCTGTTAAGCCTTTTTTTAAAAAGGCTTGCTTCCTGAGGCGCAAGTCTCTTCAAAAATCCTCGTAGAATTATTTATACCTTCACAGCTTATCTGTGACTATAATTTCTTATTCATGTTAAAAACCCGGGAGAAAAAAGTGTGCAGTGCGCGTTATGCCGGATTAAGGAATGTACAAGAGGCAAAAACTGTTCTGTCATTAAATCTGGGCTTGAGTATACAGGCGACAATCTGAAATCAATCCAGACTTCTGCTTGGCTTGAATCCGATAATGTAAAAAGAACAAAACTAGAAGAGATAGCTATTTATGCAAAAAGGCTTGGGTATACAAAAATAGGCGTCGCTTTCTGTATTGAGTATGAGCGAGAAGCCAGGCTGGTTTATGATATTCTCTCTAGATACTTTGAGGTATTTTCGGTTTGCTGTAAAGTCTGCAGTTTTGAAAAAGCTAGTCTTGGAATTAAAAAATCCGAGAATCTGGAATTTGAAGCAGTCTGCAATCCTATAGGCCAGGCTCTTCTCCTGAATGATGACCTTACGAACCTCAACATCATGCTGGGGCTTAAAACAGGCTATGACATCCTCTTTGCAAAATACTCTGAAGCTCCTTCTATAGCACTGCCTGTTGAAGAATTACCACAGCTAGCTGATTCAAAAATCGATGTTATTGAATGAATTCTTTTGCTCTTTGAGTTCAAGTCTTGGAGAAATACATGCTCAAAAAATCGAACACCTCTGGGTCTCATGCTAAAACCGAATCTAAATGCCTGAAGATTAGAGCTCATCACCTTTGCTGCATACAGGGTTTTCAAGGATATGGATACAGCCCGGTTTTTGTGGCCAATCTGCGGGCCATAATTTCAGACATAAAGGCTTTTCCTTCAAGACTTCTGGAACTGGTATCTGAATGTGATGTAATCTGTGCTTCCTGCCCAGGCAAAAGAGAATGCGCTGCGCAGGAGTCAAATAGCTCTCGCGAGATCAGGAATATGGATCTTGTTGTTATGGAGAAATTAAAGATAAAAGAAGGAACAATTATGAAGGCATATGAAGCCTTCAGGTTAGTCAATTCGCTACTTAATAACACATCTGACATTGAAGATGTCTGTGGAACCTGCAAATGGAGACAGAAGTGTCTCTGGTATATGCAGGATAACAGATAAATTAATGATAGATATGTATCTTTAATTCCAGATTTATGAATAAGTAAATTCCTTTTTACTATTTTTATCTTTAATTTTTACTCGAGATTTTTTATTTCAGACTTTTTTACCTGACTTTTATCTTAAACCTGCGCTGATCTCGTATATCTTTGCAAGAAACTCAATGTTCTGAATTGCATTCTGTTCTATTCCCAGTTCGTATGGGGAAAAACCAAGAGCAAGGCCCAGTAGCTGAGAATAGTGAAGGACAGGGATCGAGTAATCTGTTCCAAATTTTTCATTGACTGCGAGCTGTCCTCTGTCAAATTGCAGGTGGCAGAAAGGACATGCATTAACAATACAGTCAACGCCTGCTTGCCTAATACAGGCTAGTTTATGCTCGAGCATCTTAAGGGACTCGACGGCATGGCCTGAGCGTACTCCTCCTCCTGCTCCGCAGCACATCATTTTGTCGGTATAGTCTACGCTTTTTGCACCTGTAGCTTCAACAAGTTCATCAAAAAAAACTGGAGCCTCTGTTTCTCCAAGTTTTCGATCTCTTGAAGGCTTAATTAGGTGACATCCGTAATGCAGTGCCACTTTAAGGTCAAGCGGAGTTGTGATATATTCCTTGAGTTCTTCAGGCCCAACTTCTTTATATAGGAATTCAATTATGTGTCTTACTTCGACAGTACCTTTGAACTCCATGCCGATCTCTTTAAGGCACCTGTTTGTGCACGCCATTAACTCAGGGTCCTTTTTCAGCTCCAAATTAGCATCTGCCAGGGAGCCATAGCAACCGTTGCAGACTGTGAGAATATCCCTTTCTAGTTTTTCCGAAAGAACTATGTTCCGACTGGCAAGGGCAAGCCAGGTTGCTTTATCAAAGGACTTGAAGACTCCTGGAGCAGGACAGCATGAAGCTTCTGGCAGGTCGGATACATCTATATCAAGCTTCTCCAGGCAGAATTTAGTTGCTTTTTCAATTCCTGGGTATCGGTTGGGTACAATGCATCCAAGAAATAGCGATAGTTTTTCCATATTCTGCCTCCTTATTTTTGAGCCACGATCTCGTCAAATTTACATGCTTTGAGAAGATTCCTTAGCTCTTGTAGGGCTTCAGGATACTTCTGGACAGTCTCAGGTATTGGGTCAAGCCCGAGTTCTTCCCTCTTTTGCTTTGTTTCTTTGTCTAGAGGGACTGCATGCCCGAACTCCACGACCATTTCCGATATTTTCCTGTGTTCTGGAAGCATGAAACCTTCTTTTATTGCAAGTCTCCTGAGCTCCAGGAGGGCCTCGGTAATTGGTATATTACGCGGACAGCGTTCTTGGCAGGTATAACAGGTAGTACAGAGCCAGAGGGCATCATCGGAGAGAATTGCTACCCTATTTTTGCGTGCATCTCTAAGAATTCTTCGCGTATTAAGCGCGGTCTGCCTTCCTGAAGGACAACTACCTGTGCATGTGCCACACTGCATGCAGGAAAGTATGTCAAGTCCCGCAGCCTTTAACACTTTTGGCAATTTTTCATTCATACAGGTTCACTGTCTGATTTAGTTGATCATCATTTTTAGAAAAGAAAGGTAACAAAAATAATGAAATCAAGAGAAAACTCTGCAATTGAAAGCGATTTTTGGATTTTACGATAAACAGGTATTTCCTGACAAATTCTCCCGTAATTAGTCCTTTTCTAGATTCTTCAATCAGCTTTTTTCTTCCAGATTTTTCTCATGTTGACTATTAATCTCATAATATTTAACATAAGCTAAATTTGCTAGAGTTCAATAGCAGGGGTAAAGAATTTGGATCCAGATAGGCAAGCATTAGTTCTCAGGTTTCTTTTTTTGCATTCAGGCAGAGATTCTTGTTTCACATTTTTCCTTAAAATCTGTGCCATCTGTGCTTACATATATTATTCCTACTATTATATAAAAATAAGTTTTCGAAAGGATATTCCTTTTCCCAAATTCCAAATCTTCCCTTCGCTGCTTCTTCTTTTATTTCTGTCGCTATTTTTACAAGGTTTTATCAGGAGAAGTTTATTCCGAGGTCTTTAAGTCCATTGAGTTTTGCAAGATTAATCAGTAGTGGTGTAAGTGATTCCATAGTACTTGCTTGTTTAAGGGAGCCTCCATCCAGGGGTTTAAGGCATCCCATATGCTCTGTAAGTTTAATTACCAGCTTCTTTGCTTCAGCATCATCACTGCACACCAGTGCATGGTGTACGGCCTTACACTTGACAACATCTCTCAATTTTCCTGCCGGGATATTGTGGAAGGCTGCAACAACTTTTGTAGAAGCCGGAACATTTTTCTGAATTGCAAGAGCGGCTGAACCTTCTTCCGGAGGTTTATATACAAAAAGGTCTCCTTCTTTTACCATCGGGACTACAGGAGTGATCAAAATCTTGTTTTCAAGAGCCTCACGAATATCGTTCAGCAGAGGTAAAACGTAGTCAAAACGAATTGTAGGAATTATTATTTCGGCTGCTTGTGCAGCTTCAAGGTTACTGTTTCCTGTAATGGTTATCCCAGATGTATCAAACCCGCAGTTCTCAAGCTCGGATAAAGCTTGTTTTGCGGCTTTTTTGGCAGTTTCCTTGGATCTGGAACCTATAATTACCTCGTTCTTTACACCTTCAGGCATAAGGTTTTGAAGGGCTAGTCTGAGCACCATTCCCTCCCCTATGTTTCCTGTTCCTCCAAGAACAGCTATTTTTAATTTTTGAGAATTCAATTTAAACAAAACCTCCAGTTTGCTATATCTTCCATAAAATCTGTCCAAGAGTTAATATAACTTCTGTCTTCAGCAATTAAATTAGGATAGCGAATTGAATGATAATAATAAACTAAATACGACAATTGGATTAAATATGATAATGCACTAGGTAACGATAAAGAATTAAATTGTGACATTACTTATGGCAGTCCGAAATTTCTATTCAGAATTATCACAATTACTTTGAATGTTTTCCCAAATTAAAAGGTAAAATTTTAATCGTTTTTCTTTTTTGATTTTGCTTTTTCATACCCGAACCCTTACGCGAATTTCATTCAAGAAGTAAAACTCCGATACATACAGTTTTCTCAGGATTGCAGAATTCAAGTACGAGTCCTGCCTTTTCCATTGCTTTCTGAAGGTTTATTCCTACAGCTTCAGGTGCAAAACGTCTCAACTCCGGCTTTATGCACTTTTCAAGATTACAAGTATCGCATTCGTTGCATGAGCCGGGTCTAAGGAGATGTGCAAAAGTGAAACCTTCTCTGAAAGCTTCCTGTTCAAGCTCTAACATCTTATGGAAAGAGTCCTTGCGAATTTCTCCCCAGGCTTCAAGGACATCCGACACCTGTGAAGTATCACGTTCATCGACAAGTAGAAGCGCACTATTATATTCTTCAATGATTTTTCTAAACTCCTCAACCGACATAACATTAGGCGGACAGCTCAATCTCTTTCCGTAACCCCTACAGCCATAAGCGCATTTTAGAGCAATCCTGTTCTCAACCGGAATATCTCCTGCATCCACAAAATAAGCCTTGAGCCCCATTCCTGATGCCTTTTCGATAAGATCCTCGAATTTTCCTAACATGATATCCCCTTTTCAAAAAGCCTTTTGTTTTTACTTTTTCCTTTTCAATTTGTTTCCTTTCTAATTATTTCTTCCTTTTTGAGATATGAACTTAGATTTCATTACTAAGAGTCACTTTTTATCTTTTTACAAAATCTCTGCAAAAAATATCGTTTTTTAACAAATCACTGCGAAAAATGTTATTTTCGTTGTGAAAAAATAAAATTATTATGTACGTTTACTATGTACATCTATTTATCATGTACATCTGTCCATAAATTCATGCCAAGTTTTCTATTATAGGTTACACTTCTATAATTGATAACAGATAACTTAGTAAAGGGATTCCCATGATCAAAAAAGTACCTTTAACTGAACTGAAAAACCGGATGAGAAACTTTAGGAAATGAATGGATATTTCGAGTCCCGAATGGGAAATGGCTGTTGTTTTCAGCAAAATTAATCTTTATTATTTTACGGGGACGATGCAGGATGGAATGCTGATCATCCCTAAACACGGAGAAACAACCCTCTGGGTACGCCGCAGCTATGAAAGAGCTTTGGATGAATCCTTATTTCCAAATATAGAATCTATGAACAGTTTTCGTGATGCCTCAAAGAGCATAAGCGGGCTTCCGGATACAGTATATCTGGAAACTGAGGTTGTTCCCCTGGCTTTATACCAGAGATTTCGAAAACACTTTCCTTTTCAAAGTTTCAAGCCGATAGATCCCCAATTTTGCGCGGTCCGAGCAATTAAAAGCGAATATTAGCTTTCACTGACAAGAGAAGCCGGCAGGATTCATCAGCATGTGCTGGAAGATCTTGTACCTGAAATGCTGCAGGAAGGAATGAGTGAGACAGACCTGGCAACCGAACTATTTTCAGTTATGGTCGAAGAAGGTCATGACGGATTATGTCGTTTCGGAATGTTCGATACCGAGATGTTCCTGGGAAATGTCTGTTTTGGTGAGAGCTCTATTTATCCTTCTTATTTTAACGGGCCAGGCGGAAATTATGGGATGAGCCCTGCGGTTCTCTTGATTGGAAGCCGGGACAGAAAGCTGAAGAAAGGAGATCTGGTATTCATTGACGTCGGAGGGGTTGAAGGTTATAACACGGATAAAACCACCACATATATGCTTGGCTCTTCCTTTCCACAATACGCCATAGATGCCCATAATAAATGCGTGGATATACAGAACGAAGCTGCTTCAATGTTAAAACTCGGAGCTATTCCCTAGGAAATCTATACTAACATAACGAATAAGCTCGATTCTGAATTCCTACAAAACTTCATGGGTTTTGGTAACCGTAAAGTAAAATTCCTGGGACATGGAGTCGGACTGCTAATTGATGAGCTGCCTGTGATTGCAGAAGGCTTTGATGAACCCCTTCAGGAAGGAATGGTATTTGTCCTCGAATATAAAAAAGAAATTGAAAATGTAGGAATAGTAGGAATTGAAAATACTTTTATAGTAACTTCTAAAGGCGGAGAGTGTATTACAGGAGATAATCCGGGATTGATTCCTGTGTTTTGATTATTAAAATACTGTATAAAGCCAAGGTTTAATTGATTCATAGAAAACTGACAAAATGAAGCGTCACACTCTTTACGAATAAACATGGACTAGATAATTAATGTATCCCTTGCAGCTATCTAGTTTTCTTTTTTTCAAACATTAAGAAAAGGCTGCTCAAAGTTTATATTTGAGCCGTTTCAGTACTTGAGCCATTTCAGCAACTCCGGCTCCACAGCTGGATTCACAAAACATTTTGTGAACTTGCCTTCTACTTCAGAGAAAATAACATTGTCTTCCCTTAATTTTTGTATATGCCAGTGAGTAGTGCTTTTGTCTAAGTTCAGCTTTTCTGAGATTTCCTGATTTGTAATATCAGGATTTTCCAGAATGTTAAGTAGTATCTGTTTTCTTGTACTGCCTTTAAGATGTGATATAATTATTTTATCGTTTTTTGTGAAGGCGTTGGAATTTTGAAAGGCTCTTGTGAACTTTCCTTCCCTCGTTAAGATCAATTTATCTTCAGCTTTGAGTGTTTTGATCTGATATCTTATAGATCCCAGGCTAATTTCCAGGTTTCTTGAAATTTCTGATGGAGTACACCCTGGATTATTCAGCACATAATTAATAATTCTCTTTTTGTTGACATTTTTACTTAGGCTCCTTATCTGACCAAGAATTATGGGAGCCAGTTTGAAAAAGGAAAAGAAAACAGTCAAATACCCGATTATGTAAGCGATTTTGATTGACAAAGGAAATTCCCAGAATGAGTACGTCACGTCAGCACCGCTCATGTCAACAGCGTCGCCCAGTTTTTCAAGTTCTTCATCGGATGGGCAGGGACCAACGGTATATTCTCCGGTGTCTGCACCGGTTATACCTGTGACAGTACTCAGGATCAAAACAAAAAATAAATTTATCTTCCACATAGCTGGCTCATACTTTGACAATTTTATTATAAGTTTAAATTCTAAAATCATATAAGCTTCTGTTCCAGTCACTCTGTACCCATAGACCTTCTTATAAGTCCAGATTTCCCATATAACCCGTTCGAATTTTGAATATACAGGTTAATCCATTAGTGTTTTAAGATAATATTTGAAGTAAGAGGACTTAAAAACATGATTTTGAGAATAAAAATATCATTATAAAAGTTGAATAAATAAAATTTTTTGGTATGAACGGAGCCTTTATTTTTATTCATCTTTAGAACCTTTTAGATTCAATAATTTTCTTTTTACCCGCTTCCCATAAAACGCAATAATAGTCAAACTTACAAATACACCTGAGATGAAGATAAGAGGATTTTTACGATCCATGAATGGGTTATCTATCTGGACTCGTTCAATGGAATATTTTCTAAAATCAGAAGTTTTATTCTCCATAAACACAGTTCCATTTTCATTTTCTGACCATATTTTTAGATTATGACTGCCGGGAGTAAGAATCAAAAGATTCCCTGGGTACAGAGGCCCGAAATTATCCAGATAATAATAAAGAGTCCTGTTTGAGTCCATGGAATTTTCTGGAGAATATCCAATTATATAATTTACCTCGTTCTCAGAGCTCTCTATTTCCTGATGATGAGGCTCAGAACTTCTGTTTTGATTTTCCTTATTTACAACATTTATGCTCTCAGTACCTCTATTCCCATAATGGTCGGTTGCCAGAACTTTGATGGTATGTTCTCCTTCCGGAAGCGAAAAGGTTCTGCCTGATCGGAGATTTCCCAGGCTCTGATTATCAAAAAAGACTTCCACAGTACTCTCGGGGTCGGAGACGCTATAGGTTAGTTCAAATGAAGCTTCTGAAACCTCCAGATTGGAAACATTAACGAGAGGAGCCTGACTCTCATCTGGATCTGCAAGATAAATAACACTTCTGGCAGCCAGAGTACTTGCATTCCTGATAACCGAAAAATCGATGTTGTCAACTGTATCACTCAATTTGTGGAAATTATCATGACCTTCGTAGTTATGATGGCATAGGACTACTGCAGGGATGTGGTTTTCCCAAAAGATTTCATGATCTCCTCTTTCTATAAGCGCAGATTGAATTTTGATTTCTGAGTTTTTTGCTTCGTTTTCAAAAATATCTTTAAGCCAGGCATACTGGGGGAGATAACACACGTAGAGAGGTTCGTTTCCCACGCAATCCACGTTAACAACCGCAATAATATCATCTTTCAACTCAGGATGGGCTTCTACCCAGGCCTGGCTGCCAAGAAGATTGTATTCTTCTCCAGAAAAAGCAATGAAATATATTGTTCTGTCAAATGATTCATTCTGCAAGACCCTTGCAAGTTCAAGCATGCAGGCAACCCCTCCGGCATTGTCATCCGCTCCGGTTCCGTTGGCCGATTCGCAAACATAGGTGTCGGACCAGACTGGCCAGAGATAGGGCTTTCTTATCTCAGAATCAAAAATATCCTTCAAACCTGACTCTGGAGGTACAATTATTCTTGAATCATAATGTGCGGTTACGAGAATAATCTCATCTTTAAGAGCTTTTCCTTCTTTAATTCCCACTACGTTTGTGCCGCTTACGTTCCAGTAATTGAAGTCCCGTGTACGTATCCTCGCGGAAAAATTGTCCAGAGAAACCTGCAGGCCTGCTTTTTCCATTTCATCTTTTATAAATAGGGAAGCTTCAGCAGCATTCTGACTTCCAATTTTTCGTTCTCCAAAAGAAGATATAGTTCGAGTTGAGTTTTCAAGTCTAGTTTGAGAAACATCAAAAGGTATAGATGTGTTGTTATATTGCATGTTGGAATCAAAACTGTAGGCTGCCAGAGCGTCTACATTCTTTTTAGCTAGTCCAATTTCAGTATCAAATGACGGTGTTACGGTATAGTTGCTTGATGTTTCTCCTTTGTCTATATTTTCAGTTGTTGCTGTCGTGAAGGAAGATAGAAAAAACAAAATTGTCAATATGATAAAAAGTGTCCTGATTGTCATTATTAATTCTCAATTAACACATATTAAAAGAGTCCACTTAAATTTTATGGCCAGATCATCCAACTATCAGAGTAATAGCTTTGTAAATCTTAAAACAATCTAAATTTAAATTTGCGTATACTTTCAGTTGGATGATTTGGTCACAAATTAATTATAAAAGTAAGTTCCTAACAAAATATGAACATTAAAATTAATGTTTGGTGGAGCTCAAATTCTCTCTGGAAGGTTTATTCGAACTCCACATTGCCCGGAGGCATGATTTAGTATTAGCTTTGTGAATATTTAAGGCTTGCCTGATCCTGCCTCCTGGGTAAAAATACACGAGGTAAAGGCATGAGAACAAGAAATGACTCAGGAATAGGTATGCTAATTTTAGCAATACTGCTGGTTGGTATGGTGTTAGTACCAACTGTTAACGCACAGGAAGAAAACAGTCAGAGCGTAACTGCAGAGGAAGCCTTTAAGCATGCAAATACGCGAATGGTAAGGTTTATAGCAACCGATACAGAAAAGTTTGGAAGCTGGAAAGGGGCATCTATTGATCCCAAACCACTGGAGCTTTATGATATAAATGGTCAAAAATTGTATTATCAATTTTCAGTACATGAAAATAATAAAACAATAGGTAAAATCGACGTTGGTGCCAATAAAACACTGGGGCAGCCAATCCAAGTTATCGAATTTAACCCGATACCCTTTAACATGACTGAAGTTATGGAAAAGTCAATAGAAACTGCTAAAAACAAATATCCAACTGGAGAAATCGAATCAACTAAAATGGTTGTATATAGCTATCCCAAAATAGGAGCAATGACTGTAGTAAAAAACAAGACTACAGGAGATGAATATAGGATATTTATAGATGCATATACTCTTAATGTGGTACCAGATGAACCTGCAACTGAAACAAAACCTGGAGTTTGCTCAATCTATGAACAGATTACGGAAAATGAAATAGACAAAAATTTAATAGAGTGGCAAAAAAGTAATGAGCTTACTAAATCTATAGAACAAGCAGCAACTAATAAGGGAGTTAATATTAATCTGCTAGTCACTGAAGAAGATATCAAGAAACTTAGTGACGACTTAACAGTAGTGGCAACAAGCACAAGTAAATATCTCGATACTACTTTGTATGGGCAAGAAAATGATCATTACTGCGCTCCAGCATGCGGTCAAATGATTGCTAAATACTATGGAGTAACTCATACCCAAGATTATATATATCAGAAGATGGGCCCAGGTTATACTACTGGCGGGAATGTCATTAATAATAACCAGTTAAATTATTATAAACCATCCAATGGATTAAATAAATCTAATTCAAAATATGTTACAATTTTTACGTTTGATCAAGCGGTTTCTGAAATTGATAATAATAGACCATTTGTAAGTATAAAAGATAGTCACTCTAGAGTTTGTAGTGGATATTTAAATGATTATCCGGATAGATATTTGGCAATCGATGATCCACTACCTGAGAATTATGGCTATTATTTTATGGAAGGTTTTGGTTCAGAAGATTATAGTATATATGTGAGGAGTTAAAAATCCTTATCTTTTTTAGAAGGTGGTAGTTTGAGTAAAATCAGCAAAGAAATTGCTGTTTTTATTGTATTTCTAGCTCTTGTCATACTCGTGGGATTATTTGTAGACGCATCATCTGATAATATGAAAACACCTGTTGATACAAAAATACCAGTTGACACAAAGGTACCGGTTGATGCAAAAACGCCATTCCAAGAAAAACAAGTAGCTGGCTTTTTTATCGAATTTGAAGAGGGGACTACTGAGCCTGAAGTTAAAGCCATTCTTGAAAACTACAACATGACTATAAACACCATAGATTACAATTCTGATATTATGCCAAGTAGGTACTACATGATTAGGTACTACATGATATTAGATAGAGATAAAACAATAGATATAGAGGAATTGGTAGATGATATAAACTTGACTAGCCCTGTAAGAAAAGGAAGTAATTATATATTGACTGTAACGGAACAAGCTATTCAGGATAAAAATTTCCTTGCAATACTGGAAAAAAACAATCTTCCAGTGAAAAAATCCGTCTATTGTTATATTGGTTTAGAAGATGAATCTAAGAGTGGTGGTATTCCAGAGAAAGATGCATACCAAATTGCAAATGAGCTTGAAAGGAATGAAAAGGTGCTGACTGCATCTCCAGATACGAAAGTATATCATTTATTGATTGAATTTGAAGATGGAACCACTGAGCCTGAAGTTAAAGCCATTCTTGAAAAATACAACATGACTATGAACACCATAGAATATAATTCTGACCTTCAGCCAGAAAGGTACTACCTAACGGTAGACGCAGATAAAAGAATGGATGTAAGAGATGAATTGAGAAAAGATGAAAATTGGACTGATCCTATATATTTTAACCATGATATCAAAAAAGGAAATAGTTATATAATTACGGTAACTGAACAAGCTATTCAGGATGAAAATTTCCTTGAAATACTGGAAAAAAATAATCTTCAAGTGAAAAACTCTGTCCTGTGTTGTATTACTCTTGGGGATGGATCTAAGAAGTGGATTTGGGAGAGCGATGAAAGAAGAATAGAAAACGAGGTTAAAAAGAATGAAAAGATATTGACCATAATATCTTCCGGTAGTACCTAATAAGAGCCTATCCGAAAAACATTGTAAACTGATACTTCGATTCTGATATATAGAAGACACATTTTTTAATACTACTGGAATAAACCTTTAACAAACGACCATGGTTTTAAAAATTAAAGCCTCGGTTTTGTGTGTTTAAGGTTAAGCGTATATTTTGGCATCAATAGAAGTTTATGTGCCTAAAAAATCTGAATTCAAGTTGTAATGTCTTATGATCTCAATTTTTTAATAGTATTCAATTTTTTAATAGTATATTAGTAGCTGGTTGATATTCTGTCTTTAGTGTTTTTGCTTAATTTGCGCGGTCCGAGCAATTAAAAGTGAATATGAGCTTTCGCTGACAAGAGAAGCTGGCAGGATTCATCAGCATGTGCTGGAAGATCTCGTACCTGAAATGCTGCGAGAAGGAATGAGTGAAACGGATCTGGCAATAGAACTATTTTCATTTATGGTCGAAGAAGGCCATTACGGATTGTGCCGCTTTGGCATGTTCGATACCGAGATGTTCCTGGAAAATATCTGCTTCGGTGAAAGCTCGATCTATCCTTCTTATTTTAACGGGCCTGGCGGAATTTACGGGATGAGCCCTGCGGTTCCCCTTATCGGAAGCCGTGACAGAAAACTGAAAAAAGGAGATCTGGTATTCATTGATATCGGATGCGGGGTTGAAGGTTATAACACGGATAAAACTACCACATATATGTTTGGTTCTTCGCTTCCACAATATGCCATAGATGCCCATAATAAATGTGTGGAAATACAAAACGAAGCTGTCTCAATGTTAAAACCCGGCGCGATCCCCTCGGAAATCTACACCACCATAATGAATAAGCTCGATTCGGAATTTCTTCAGAACTTCATGGGTTTTGGCAACCGCAAAGTTAAATTCATAGGCCATGCGGTTGGGTTACTAATCGATGAAACATCTGTGATTGCTGAAGGATTTGATGAGCCCCTCCAGGAAGGAATGGTATTTGCTCTCGAACCTAAAAAAGGAATTGAAAATATAGGAATGGTAGGTATTGAAAACACTTTTATAGTAACTTCTAAAGGCGGAGAGTGTATTACCGGTGACAATCCTGGCTTGATTCCTGTGTTTTGAATATTTAAACCTGTATAAAGCCAATGTTTAACCGTTATAGAAAACTGGCAAAGTGAGGGATCAAACTCTTTACGAATAAATATAGACTAGTGTCTTGTCAATCCTCAAAGATTTGACTAGTCTGAATAGATGAAATTGATTCTATACGATATTTTACTGTTGACGCGACACTAGATTAATGTATCCCTTGCAGCTACTAGTTTTCTTTTTCTTCAAACATTGAGAGAAGGCTGCTTAACGCTTATATCTTGAGCCATTTCAGCAACTCCGGCTCCACAGCTGGATTCACAAAATATTTAGTAAACTTGCCTTCTACTTCAGAGAAAATAACATCGTCTTCCCTTAATTTTTTTATATGCCAGTGAGTAGTGCTTTTGTCTAAGTTCAGCTTTTCTGAGATATCCTGATTCGTAATCTCAGGATTTTCCAGAATGTTAAGTAGTATCTGTTTTCTTGTACTACCTTTAAGATGTGATATTATTATTTTATCGTTTTTTGTGAAAGCATTGGAATTTTGAAAGGCTCTTGTGAACTTTCCTTCCTTCGTTAATGTCAATCTCTCTTCAGCTTTGAGTGTTTTGATCTGATATCTTATAGATCCCAGGCTAATCTCCAGGTTTCTTGAAATTTCGGATGGAGTACACCCTGGCTCATTCAGCACATAATTAATAATTTTCTTTTTATTGGCATCTTTATTTAGGCCCTTTATCTGACCAAGAATTATAGGAACTAATTTAAAAAAAGAAACGAAAGCAACCAGGTATCCTAATATATAAGCTATTTTGAATGACAATGGAAATTCCCAGAAAGTAAGAGTCCTGTCTGCCCCTCTAATATCAACAGCATCACCCAATTTTTTGAGCTCTTCATCGGGTGGGCAGGGACCAACGGTATATCCTCCGGTGTCTGCACTCGTAGTACCTACTGCGGTACTCAGTACCAAGATAAAAAGTAATTTCATCTTCCACATAGATGGTGCATAATTTGAGTAATTCCATGATCAAATTTAGATTGTATAATTTTCTGTTCCGGCGACTTTATACCCATATACCTGATACTTCCAATTCCCCGCTTCAATTCCATTTGAATTTTGAATATACAGGTGGATCCTACCGTCAGTTGTACCATCTGCATTATCATAGTAGGTACCCAATACATTGCCACTAGGGGTATATATTTTAAGCCGAAGAGAGTCAGTTGAATCTCCCCAGTTAAGATCCACAACTAGGAGATTTAAACCACTGCCAACTGTTTTCTCATGTATATTTATTTCTCCCTGACTGATGGTATCATAAACTGTCAGAATACCTATATCTTTGTCAATGACTCCAACTTCGATGCTAGGTGAAGGTGTTACGATATAGTTGCTTGAAGCTTTCACTTTTTCCACATTTTCAGCTGCTGTCGCTGTAGTGGCAGATAAAAAAGCAAGGTTGCCAATACAATAAATAATATCTTTCTTGACATTTTCACCTCTCCTGTTAACACGTATCAAAAGAGCTTACTTAAATTTTATGGTAAAACTGTCCAATTATGTAGCAAATAACTTCTTAAATTTTAAAAAACCCAAATTTAAATTGATTATACTTTCAGTTGGATGATTTGGTCACAAATTAATTATAAAAGTAAGTTCCTAGAAAAATATGAACATTTAAAAAGATGTTCAGTGGAGCTCAAATTCTCTCTGGAAGGTTTATTCGAACTCCACATTGCCCGGAGGCAGGAAAATATTAGTTTTAAGGGTGCTTAAGGCTTTTCTGTTTATGCCTCCTAGAAAATAAATAGGAGTGAAACAATGATAGTTAAGAAGTTAGGAATAGGAACATTGCTCTTGGTAATGTTTCTGGTGGGAATAGCTTTTGTGCCAGCTGTGAATGCGCAAGTAGATACGAATATTGAAATCACAAGTAATGAAGACTCGCCAAGGAAATTGTCTGATGAGGAGGCTGCAGTAGTTAAGCAAAAAATAATGAACAGACTCTTGGAAAAAGTGAAGCAAAATCCTGATAAAGTATATAGAGTTATGGTTCAGGTATGGGATAATAAGGCAATCGATAAATTACAAAATATAGATGTGATAGAAAGATCTAACAACAGATGTATTATCAACGCGGAAGGAAAAGTTTTGGAGGAAATTCTTAAAAATAAATTAGATGGAGAGCATAACAAAATAAACCTAATAGTTGAAGTGCCTGAAACTTCTGAAAACTCTATAAACAAAACCAATAAATCAGAAGATTTATCGCCAACGTCAACATATCGGACCTATAACTTTGCTGGTGGGATATCTCCTCCTAATGACTGTGATGATTGGTGGAGCTGGAGCATAAGATCTAATGAAGATAGAATAAAAATCGATTCCAATCTATATGATTGGGTTAACTGTGACGTAGACCTTACACTCTATGATCCTAACTTGAACTTCAAAGCCCAAGATACGTATGAATATAATGGACTTTATGTACAATCAAATACTAACGGAGTTAGTGGTAAATGGCAGTGGCAATATTGGGGAGAGTTCCTAGATAGTGATGGGACAGGTTATTCCGGTACAAATACTGCATACGATGATTAAAAGGAGAAGTGAGTAAATGATTTCATCTACTTCATTTCTTTACATTTTTAAAGAGATCATATCGTTTGTATTCCCAATCCTTAATATTATTTTGCTTTTCTATATTGCATTGATGTTAAAAAAGATTTATGATGTAATTAACGAAAAATGATGCCGACTGTCTACATTTATTTTCATAATGTAAGTGAAAAGAATATTTAAATGAAAATGATTATAAAATTTTTAATTTACTTTTCTTTTGTAATTTTAGCAATAGGTCTGATTTCCTTCTTAATGATTCATCAACCTGGTGTATGTTCATGCAAATAAACTTCAGACCCTCCAGAGAAATACGTTGAATTCAGTTTAGCAAATATCGAGAAATATCCCTACGTCAAAAAAGCAATAAAATTGGATATGTTATTACTCTGCTGATTAGTGACTCCAAATGAAATAACGCAGAGTTAAATTCATGTTCAGAAGAATATTTAATAAGTTGGGACTAAATAGTCCTCAAACCACACTTAACAAAAAAGAATAAATAAAGATGAAACTCGGGTTTCATCCTTTAAATTCCTATCGGACTTATTCCTGCTTTCTTGCCATCTTCTTCTTTGCAAGCTTTTCAATAATCCCAAGGCTGACCTCCCCGCCTACGCTCAGTTTCCCGTTGGCAACCGCGCTTTCAAGAAGGTGCTGTCCAACAAGGGTACGGATGACAAGGGTTGTGTATCCGTCTGGGCTTCCGACCGAACCTGCCGAGATATCGGCTTTGAGGGCGGTAAAGTCCGTACAGACACCACAGCCCGGACGGATAGTATCCTCAAGTTCGGTAAGGGGAATTATGTACTGCGTTCCGTCATTGAGGGTGATTTCTAGCTTGCCCTTAACATCAATGCGGCAAACTTTCATGGGTTCGAGGGCGTATTCGCTTTTTAGCTTGCCTGCGATAAGTTTTTCGTAGTCAAAGCTTTCCGTACAGAAAAGGCCTAAAACGAAACGAATAGACTTCTTGTATGGCTGCACAAGCTGGTGGTCGGTTTCAAGCATTTTGCGAACTGCCTGAACTACGCAAGGAACTCCAACGACTGCAATGTTCCTGTACTTCCTGTTTACAACTGCTTCCTTAAGAGAAGAAACAAGAGGGACCCACCAGTTGTAACGGCTTCCTGCCTGGCCTATAAGGGCTTCACTTTTGGTTATTACCATTGAATGTGGCTTAAGGGTCCAGGGATCTTCCGTAACCGTAACTACAGCATCTACAAGGCCTGTATCAAGGGCGTTTGCAAGAATCGCTGTGACTGCTCCTCCACTCTGCTTTCTAGGAATCTCAAACTCGGCTTTCCCAGCAGTAATCTCCAGGTAGTCTCCTAGCAGGCTTGAGGATTGTTCGTCAAGTCTCGGGCAAACCTCATAACAGGCTCCGCAGGGCACATCATCAACAGCGGCTTTACAGTAATTATTGCTTTTCGGGTGTGTGGAATCGCCGCCGGTTTCGAAGTACAGGGCATCAGCAGGGCAGACTGCAATGCAGGCCCCGCAGCCTGAGCAAAGGCCTTCGTCCCAGACTTTTGACTTAAGGTCAAGGTAACTTTTGCTGATTGGTTTCTGTTCTGCCATTTCTGATCACTCCCAGACGTATTTGCTTGCGAAAGGCCGGCTGCTTGCAGGTCCGATCTTTGTGTAGTTGGTGTTCAGGAAATCTGTGGCGTCATACCCAAACTGCTCGCAGAAGCTCTTTATAATTGGAGCAATGCGTTCAAGATCACTTTCAGTAAACTTGAATTTCTTGGCTCCTATTCCAAGTAGGTAATCATCCACTTCCCCACGGATGATAATTTCTCCACCATGGATTCCGCTTCCTATACCCCTGTCTGTCATGGCTTTATCTTTGCCGATACCGAACACGAGTACGAGACCACCTGCCATATATTCTCCAAGGAAGGAATGGGCTGTGCCTCCCACAACGAGTATAGGTCTGGCTTCCACTTCATACTGTTTCATGTGGATGCCGCCCCGATAACCAATGTTATTCTTTACAAAGACTTTTCCTCCACGCATGCTGTGGGCAACGGCATCTCCTGCGCTTCCGTGAATTACGAGCATTCCTCTGTCCATTGTATTGCCCGGAGCATGTTCGGCATTTCCGTGTACAATGCAGGTTGGCCCGCTCATGAACATTCCCAGATCTCCTCCGGGAACCCCATTGATTATAATGCGGACATTGCCTCTTAATCCGTCTCCTATAAAGCGCTGTCCGAGTATGTTGTCGAGTACGATTTCCTCTGCTCCGTCCGCAACCGCAGCCCTGATTTTCTGGTTTAAGGGTGTGTAGTGCATACCTCTTGCATCAATTCTTACCGTCTTCATCTCAATCAGGCTCCTGCTGGCAGTACATCCAGGATTTTAAGCATTCCTTCATCCAGCATATATCCACGCAGGCGGTCTCTATTGCCACGCAGACTTTCTATACTATTGATTCCCGCAGCACCCATAAGTTCACTGAGTTCGTAAGTCCAGCCCTTAATAAGATTTGAGACCTGAACTGCTCCTCTCTCAGGATCAAGCCTGCTCACAAGATCTGGACGCTGGGTAGCAATACCCCACGGGCAAAGGTTTCTGTAGCAATTGCCGCAGACTCTACAGCCCAGAGCAACAAGGGCAGCAGTCCCGATATTAACAGCATCTGCTCCGAGAGCAATTGACTTGGCAAGGTCTGCACTGTTCCTTATTCCGCCACTTGCAATAATTGATATTTCATTTCTTACGCCCTGTTCTCTGAGTTTCTGATCAACGCTTGCGATTGCAACTTCAATCGGAATTCCCACATTGTCCCTAAAGACCTTGGGAGCTGCGCCAGTCCCGCCGCGGAATCCATCAATCACTACCGCATCTGCAGAAGAGCGGGCAATACCAGCAGCAATTGGAGCCACGTTATGCACGGCTGCAATCTTAACGAAGACCGGTTTCTTCCATTCGGTTGCTTCTTTCAGGCTTCTAATGAGCTGAACAAGGTCTTCAATACTGTAAATATCATGATGAGGCGCTGGACTAATCGCATCACTGCCAACAGGGATCATGCGAGTCTTTGAGACTTCTTCACTTACTTTCTCTCCAGGCAGATGTCCACCTATACCTGGTTTTGCCCCCTGGCCAATCTTGATTTCAATGGCAGCGCCTCTTTCAAGATAATCAATGTTTACACCAAACCGGCCTGATGCAACCTGGACAATCATGTGGTCCTGATAAGGATAAAGAGCTTCATGGAGCCCTCCCTCTCCTGTTCCCATATAAGTTCCGAGTTCTGTTACGGCCTTTGCCATACTGAGTTGGGCGTTGAGGCTAATAGCTCCGAAACTCATATGCCCAATCATTATCGGAGTATTAAGCTTGAGGTTTGGAGCGAGTTTTGTTTCCAGTTCTACGTCTCCACTCTCAGTCTTCTTGAATTTGAGCTTGGATGGCTTCTTTCCTATGTAAGTCCTGAGTTCCATAGGTTCTCTCAGGGGGTCAATGCTTGGGTTTGTGACCTGACAGGCGTCAAGAAGAAGGTGGTCATAGACAACTGGCAAATCCCTGGCGTTTCCCATTCCTGAAAGGATAATTTTTCCACTGCGGGCCTGTTTAATAATATCCTCTCTTGCCTCTCTGGTCCAGAGAGGGTGGCTACGGTAATCTACAGGTTTTTCCGTAAGCATGATTGCGTCCCTGGGACACATGGAAACACAGCGAAGGCAGCCTGTACATTTCCTTGATTCTATGAGGATTTTGTTGCCTTCCCTTCTGTACACACCGTAGGAACAGTTTTCAATACAGCGTCCGCAGTCCATACACTGGTAGCGATCGATATCGACCTTAAATTTTGGGGGCACACTTCCAAGCGTCATTCAATAAACCTCCCTATAATTGGTTCTCCTGCCCTAGGGGTGTATATGGTCTTGACTTCGGGGTCATATACTCTTATTGCGGCTTCTTCGCTGGATATGTAGAGCCGGTTCCCGTTCTCACCAACTACCAGAGGACGAAGTTTAATCCTGTCAGTAAAGCCAACAATACCATTCTCTGTCCCGACTACAATTGCAAAGGGTCCATTCATTAGAGCGGGTCCGTAGGTAAGGCGAACTGCCTTGTTCAACTCTGCTTCTTTTGCAGGCATCCTGTCTATTTCATCCCAGAAAGGCGGAGCAAGAGCCTTGACAACCATTTCATGCGAAAGTCCATGCTGTCTACCAAGTAAGTCAAACAAATAGGCTACAACCTCGGTATCAGTGAACAGGGAGCAATTGTATCCGTATCCTTCGACATAACGCTGGTTTGTACCATATGAGGTTATTTCTCCATTATGTACTACTGACCAGTTAAGCAGGTTGAAAGGATGAGCGCCTCCCCACCAACCCGGAGTATTTGTGGGATAACGGTTGTGACCAAGCCAGATGTATCCCTTGTAATCTTCAATTCTGTAGAAGTTTGCCACATCTTCGGGCCAGCCAGAAGCTTTGAAGACTCCCATATTTTTCCCGGAAGAAAAGATTGTAGCCCCTTTTACATTGGCATTTACTTCCATGACTATGTAAGTGACAACATCGTTTTCAGAAGCCATTCTTCCTGCCATCAGGTCTTCCGAAGGCTTAAAGAAATATCTCCATGGGATGTGTACTTTCTTTATGCCAGGCTGCGGGGTTGTGGGGATTTCTTCCTGGTGAACAATTTCTCCCATTTGTTGGAGAAGTTCATCAACCTTCTTTTTTGGTTCACCTAGATTGTCAAAGAAAACATGAAGAGCATAGTAATCTGCATACTCTGGATAAATTCCGTATGCAGCATAGCCTGCCCCGTCTCCACTACCTCTTTCATTCATGAGGCTGAGGGCGGCTTTTATGCTCGACCCGTCCATTCTGGACTTTGTTCGGTCTATAAAGCCTATTATTCCACACATTTTGATCACTCTAAAAACGGATAGGAATGAATGTAATATAATTTAATCAGTAATTTCCTGTATCCATCGGTATTTTCTGGATTACTTCCGTGGCTCATTTTTGAGAATTAGGTCAAAAAACTTGCCAGCTGATAGACTGGATTTAAGGGGTAATTTTTATCAATTTCTATAATTTAAGAATCTTTATCCGAATTTGTCTCATCTATATTATCTAATTAATGTGAGTGAATAGCAACGCTTCCATACATGGTTTTATTTTATTTACATACATTGAGAGGGTCGTCACTAAGGGAAATAAGTAATTTAGTACCTATTTGACAATATATATACGTTTCTTTTATCCGGTTAAGAGTTCTTTAGATAATTTTTCTAAACATGACGTTTTAACCTTTTAATTTTTTCTCTTTTCTTCTACATTTTTTGACATTAACTTTTAACAGATTACTCCTTTGTCCCCTTCAGGCCTTCTTTGATATTTCCTTGCAATATCTATCCAGTTAATCCTTTTGAAAAAAAGTAATGCTATTGAATATTGGAATTGACAAGGAAAGTATTTTTATATCAATAATTTTTAGGCGTCAATTTTGAGAAAAAATAAAGAAATTTCTACGGAATTAATAGCTTGAATCAGAAAGTTCTTATTTAATTTACTGGATTCTTTTTCTAAAATCTGGACACACCTCAGGAAAAGGTGTGTCTTCTGAACGAATCTACTTCTTAATTCTGTCAGAGTAGATTTTTCCATTGTGTAGGTTTTAAGATTTTTGTATGCTTACAGCATATGCAGATACTTCTCAAGTTCCCACGGATGAACAATTGCTTTGTATTCGTTCCATTCCATCTCTTTGGCACAGAGGTAATGATTAAATACGTGTTCTCCAAGCACTTCTTTTACGAATTTGCTGCCTCTCATTTCATCAATTGCCGCTTTAAGGTCTGCGGGCAAGGAATGAATACCTTTTTCTTCTCGCTCTTTTTCCGTAAGATGGAATATGTTCATGTTAGTCGGCCCTCCAGGGTCAATCTTGTTCTTTATCCCATCAAGTCCAGCTCTGAGCATCAGGGCAAAGGCAAGATAAGGGTTACATGCCGGGTCTGGGCATCTTAGTTCAACTCTTGTCCCATTACCACGGGTTGCAGGAATGCGGATCAATGAACTTCTGTTCTTTGCAGACCATGTGAGGTAAACTGGTGCCTCATACCCTGGTACAATTCTTTTATAGGAGTTAACAACCGGATTTGTGATAGCTGCAAATTCCTTAATATGTTTCAACAGGCCACCAATATAGTACATTGCTTCTTGAGAAAGCTGATTTGTAGTATCTGGATCATAGAACGCATTCTTGCCATCCTTGAAAAGAGACTGATTTGTATGCATGCCTGAGCCGTTTACCCCGAAGAGAGGTTTTGGCATAAAGGTGGCATAATATCCTTTGTGATATGCAATTGATTTTACCACATATTTGAAAGTTATAACATTGTCTGCGGTACTCAGTACATCCCCGAATCTAAAGTCAATCTCATGCTGAGAAGGTGCGACCTCATGGTGAGAGGCTTCTATCTGGAATCCCATATGCTCGAGAGCATAGTCAATATCTCTACGTACATCCTGGGCACGGTCAAGGGGTGAGAAATCGAAGTATCCTCCCTGATCCGTAAGTTCTGTGGTCGGATTTCCGTTTGCGTCAAGTTTGAAGAGGAAAAATTCTAGTTCCGGACCTACATTCATTGAGTACCCCATTTTTTCGGCCTCTCTGATTGCGCTCTTAAGAACGTATCTGGGGTCTCCTTCAAACGGCCGGCCGTCTGGAAGATACACGTCTCCAAGGATCCTGGCTACTGCACCGGCTGCAGGTCTCCAGGGAAGAATCCTGAAAGTAGACGGGTCAAGTACAAGTTTCATGTCCGATTCTTCAATCTTTGTAAAGCCTTGGATCGAAGATCCGTCAAACATTACCCCACTTTCGAAAGCTTCTTCCAACTGTTCAACAGGAATTGCCCAACTTTTGATGATGCCTAGTGTATCCGTAAACTGAGTCCGGATAAACTTTACGTCTCTCTCATTTACAGTTTCTATTACATCTTCTTTGGTTATACACTTCTTTATCTGCACCATTTGATTCCCATCCTATCGAGCACTAGGTATCCTTTTACCTACTTAATATTATATATAGCTTCGCAAACAGTATGTACATTCTGAAAATTGTTCTTTAAAAAATGTTAATTAATCTAGTAAATTGCACCAACTTTATAAATATTTTGGGCCCATTCCCCAGTTGTTGAGTATATTTCTAATCTCATGCATATAAAGCTCATTAGCTAATTCCAAAAGGAGTAGATTTGTTAACACAATTTGAGTCTTTTCTTTCCGGCAGTGTGTATATGCAAAAATGTTATAAAATATAGGAATAAAGATTTTAAGTTTTTTCAACCTTAATATTAATACTTAAAATTAATAACAATTGGAGTACAGGATAATTTTCTGGGTCTGTGGTATGATTCAAAGAGTTAATCTGTTCAAGCTCCTGGTTTCTGTATTGCTCTGCTAGTTTGCAGGGGAAATAGGTTCGATATTTACAGTATCGTCTCTTAAGGACTGGTATCTTTTGCTGGAAAAGCCGGTCTTTAACCCTTCCTCTCAGGTTTTCTTTCCGGTCTGGTTTATACTTTAGACACTTATGGGAATCTCATTTTATCTGGTCTGGGTGAAAGGGCTGCAAGAACAGGAAGTCAAAGTAGGGATGCTTATTTTCGGAATTCAGTTAGTCCTTAATGCTCTTTGGTCTTCTCTCTTCTTTGAGCTAAAATCTCCTTATTATGCTTTTATCGAAATCGTTTTTCTCTGGCTTGCGATCTTCCTGACAATCTTGAAATTCAAGAAAAAATTTCAAAAGTGGCTTCTTATCTACTATTTCTTTATACCCTGTGGGTCAGCTTCGCTGCGCTGCTTAATTACTATATCTGGATTTTGAATTAATGACACAAGATTTGAAATTAATTCATTATTGAATCTTTGAACTATTCAAAACTGATTTATTCAAACTGTTTTGTCTCAATCAATTTCTATTTCACTCTTTCTAATTAACTCTCTTTAGAGTAAAATTCTTAATTGATAAAAAAGCTGTAAAGAAAGTTTACCTAGAGACCACGGATAAACTTCCGTTTTTCGAAGTATAATCTCGTGTGTTATTCGTATTACAGAGCTCCACAACCACAACTTCTTCCCAGAAGAGTTGATATTCGATGTTTCAGATGACGAATGTCATCTTCAGACATACTCTGAAACTCTTTTTTATGTTCTTTTTCTATATGATCGAATATAGCATTTTCAACTTCTTCTAGTTCATTTCCAGCAGCCATAAAGTTACACTTAAACCCCAGATCGCCGCATTTTATTATCTTCATAGTATCTCCTTTGCGCAAAAAATCTCAATAAAAATAGTCTTTATTTATTTAAATAAACTATAATAAAGATTAATAGGATATAAATTTAAGTTTTTCAGAATTATTTTGCGGTAAATCATTTTTCTATCTGTTATTAATTAAAATCTCAATCGAAAATATTTGAGGTAGAAATATTTATGTGAAAAAATGCTATTAGCCCTTAAAATGGACAAATAATTCCTATAATGAGAAATCTTCTCCTTAAAGAAACGACATCAACCAAGAGTTTTATATCTTTTCTACTAGGTCTAGTTTTAGTTTAATTTACGATTATTTCAAAGTAAATACCATAATATAAAGATATCTTTTTTATATTCTTTTATCTTTTATTCTCTATGTAATAAAAAGTTATTATTATAACTGCAAAAGAAAGAGAAGCTATTGGGGATATATTCAATAATCGAGACCGGGGCATGTACATGAGCTATTGATCAATTCTGAAAAAGCAAGTACATCCTTCTTATTCGAGGAAAATATAGAAAAAGTATGTGTATATTTTTTCAATAATTCCCACTCATTATTCAAGATTAAATTGTACAATTTGTCAAGCATTTTAAATATCTTTAAACTAAAAATAAAGAGTTCTCATAGGTTAGTTTAGAAACTTTATTTCCTATTTATATAAAGCATCTGAGGCATAACTACTTGTGTAAAACTATCAAGATATTTATCCAAACTTAATAGTTTTCAACATATTACTTACTAAATCCATACTCTTTCAATATAGGGGTTTAATATTGGGATCTAGTACATGGGAGTGATCCGATACGGTAGAGGAGAGGGGTTGATTTACGAATGACCGGAAACGTCATAGAAGTAAATAATCTTGAGCATTCATATGGTTCTATAAAAGCTGTTGACAATATCAGTTTTACTGTAAAACAGGGAGAAATTTTCTCATTTCTTGGCCCAAATGGAGCTGGGAAGAGTACTGTAATTAATATTCTTACTACACTGAAGAAGATACAGAGAGGCGAAGCCAGAGTTAATGGATATGATGTCGCAAAAGAATCAGATTCCGTAAGAAGATCAATAGGTATTGTTTTCCAGATGCTTTGTATTGATCATGAAATGACCGTATCCGAAAATCTGGAGTATCATGGTAAAATATATTCCATGTCAAAAAAAGAAAGAAAAGAACGAATCAATGAACTCTTAAAACTGACAGATCTGGAAAGTAAAAGGGATACTCTGGTAAAAAATCTGAGCGGTGGTATGAAGCGAAGACTTGAGCTTGCAAGAGGATTGATGACAAAACCAGCTGTCCTCTTCCTTGATGAGCCAACTGTAGGATTCGATATTCAGACGAGAATGAGAATGTGGGAGTACCTTAGAGAGATTAAGAGAGAAGGCACTACTATATTTCTGACAACACACTATATGGAAGAAGCAGACCAATTGAGTGACAGAATAAGCATAATTGATCATGGAAAAATAATCGTAACTGGAAACTCGGATGAATTAAAGAATAAACTTGGTAAAGACCTTATTTATCTGGAAACTAGTGACAATAAGCTTGCTGCGGAGGTTTTAAAGTCACTCAGCTCGGTAAAAAGCATCACAGAAGATACAAAGTCCTTGAGAGTCATGATTAATGAAGATGTCACTCACGTACTTCCTCAAATTATGGAGATAATTCGAAGAGAGGGAATAGAAATTATAATCGTAAATATTAAAAAACCATCTATGGATGACGTTTTTGTTCATTACACCGGGCATGGGTTAAGAGAAGGAGATGAAATCGAAAAAGAAAAAGAAGTGGAATTAGAGGTGGTCTCGAAATGAACTTCGAGTTTCGTGCAATATACTGGAGAGAGATGGTTAAATTCTTTAGATTCAAATCTGTTCTCTTCACTTCACTAGTCCAACCTATTATGTGGCTAGCATTTTTCGGGCTTGCTATGTCAGACAGTTTTGATCAACTAACTTCACTTATTCCAAACGTATCTGGTGTCCCTGTAGTCAACTACTTCTCTTATATGGGTGCGGGAATAATTGCAATGGATGTGCTATTCAGCAGTCTGTTTGGGGGCACTACCCTTATGTTTGATAAAAAATTCAGCTTATTGAGGGAAACTCTTGCAAGTCCGGTTCCCAGGTTTCATATCATTCTTGGGATTGGACTTTCAGCTGTGACTAAGGCTTTTATTCAAACTTTTATAATAATCGGGTTCGGAAAACTTCTAGGAATGGATTTCTTCAATGGATATACTCTTACTCAAACTCTTTTCTCAATAGTGGGCATCATGCTACTGGTAGCAACCTTTACTCTTGGCTTCCTTTTTCTATCAGGCTCTATTGCAATTACCATTGAAAATCCTGAAGGAATGCAGTCGATTCTTACCTTGCTTAGTATGCCCATTTTCTTTATAAGTAGTGCCCTTTATCCTATCAACTCTTTCCCTTCCATCCTCAGGTTTCTCTCAATGTTTAACCCGCTGACCCTGCTAGCAAATGGTATTCGCTATTTTGCTTTAGGGACTGATTTCTCTGTAATGGGAATTCATTATATTTACACAACGGCCGACATAGGTTTCTGTTTCTTGGGTCTAACTATCTTCGCCCTTGCAATGCTATCTACTGCGTTGTGGAGGTTTAATAAAGTGGATATATAAGCACGCTCAGTTTTGCTTATTTCTTTTTAATTTTTGTCCTGTAATTACTATGATCGTCTGTCTAACAGGTAAATTTCCTATTACAGGCAAATTTCCTATTTTTTTAACTTCTATTTTTGTAAATATAAAAAAGCTTGAAATATTTATGCTTGAATTTCAATTTTAAAAAGTCTTCTGGCTTATAGTCTTGGTTTTTTATGAGCTCACTCCTCGATTAATACTCTATTAAATATATTATATTCTACGTGAATAACGGTTTTCTATGTATGGAGCTTTGAATCTTATTTTTCAACTTATATAGTGGAAATATGATGTAAGCCTTAGCCACCTACCATGGACTTAAGACTCCTTTTATCCTTGTTTTGTTTTTATAAGTCATTAACTCCCCCTTCCTTCTAAATAGGAGTAAAAAGCTTTTGGTTATAGTTATTCATTTTTCAAAACTATAGCTCTAGTTCAAACCAGAATTCTTTTACTTATACGTCAAAAGACAGATAAATCACTGGGGACATGGAAAACTCGGAAAAAGGAGGAAGACAGTAGTTTTTGGCCTAAACCTTTTCTTTTTTAGAGATTATATTGATCTTTTCTATGCCTTTGTTGTTGTAAAAGCATGAAGTAATCTGGAAACATCTATAGACAGAAAAAATGAAAGAGTGTATGGGTAAGATATCCGTGTATTCAGCATTTCCCGCGGTTAGATAGCCGCGATATTTAGATAGCCACGAGTTGTTTTTTCAGCCTGCTGATTATCTACACAATCTTCTAGAAGCAGTAATTTTCTTTTATTAAAATCTTAAAATTCTTTTTATTTCAAAAAATTAACTTTTTTCATTTGAAAACTTAACCTTTTTCATTTCAGAGATTTGAGCCTCTTTCTCCTAGAAATTCAAGTTTTTCCATATTCTTTATAACTCATTATCCCTTTAAATATTCATAAAGTTCTGTTCTTCCGGCGTTATCTCTTTTATTGTATATCAGATAAAAGAGATAAGTTGACGTATAAAGGAGTTATTAGGCGGAAATTCTATACTTGTATGATTAATCTTTGTAGTAGTTTCTCTAGAAATAGCATGAGTCAAGCCACTTTTGCTAGCAAAAAAATATACAGGTTCACTGCTGCCTAAGCATGCAGTCTGACCTGTATAAATATATCACTCAAAATGCTGGCCTACTAGTTAATATATAACATTTATTTCAATAGAACCTTCTAAAGCCGTCAAAACCCTGGCCGCTAATATATATCAGCTTAAACTTTATTATTTGTATAAATATAGTGATTTTTGTATAACTTAAATAGTAATACATTGTAAGTCCCTCCACTTCTCTACTTCTACTTTCAAAATTTTTATTATTTAATTCCTATTTCTTAAATTCAAATTGATGTAGTCTCTACAATTAAAGTTGGTTTACGGATTACTCCGAATATTATGTGCTTTCGCCAAACCCCCTGCGATATCCTTTCTTATATCATACTCCCAAGTTATACTCTCAGAGATTTATCTTTGGAACTGCAGGTAAGTGTAAACAATATTGAAGATTTCCAGCTAAAAGATTTAGGAATATTAAAGATTTTAAATCAGACCACTGGAATATTTATACTCACATAGGACTATATTACACTATCTACCAACATATACAACAACACGTTCCAACGCTAAGTCTTACAGGAGTATCAATATTAACTTATATTATGAATTTACAAATAATGTAAAGAACGACAACTCCTTACAAATAATAGTTTTTTAGTATTTTGAAGTAGTATCTTTCGCTGCAACATCTTATGAGATGTTCAAACATCTCGTTTCTTAATTTCCACTTTAATTTATATGGAGTAAATATCCTTTCAGAGAATTCATAATGCTTAAAAAATATTATATTATCTCAACTTTGGGCTTTTTAGATCTAATTTTTAATTTTACGCAGTTCCTTTCCTCATATTTCAAAAAGTATATTTAAAATTATAAAACTCTTCAACATAATAAACATAAAGAAAATAAAAAAGGAAGTAGAAAAGTGAATATTTTGTATTTATTTTGTAAAGAGGAAGTTGCCTGAATTTCAGGCAACTTCGTATGTTATTGTTAACTTTTCATCAGCATTACTGCTTAATCGCAGTAGTAGAAGAATTTGAAGCACTCAGCCGCATAGTATTTGCAGACTTTTTCGTAGAAAATGCTGTAGAACATATCATTTCCTCCATTCTTTTTCTGAGTTTATTCATCCCCCGTTATACCCCGGTCTTCTGTAGTTGGGAAATATAAGGCCTTATGGCCAGTTCCCTACAGAAACCTTTTACTTACACTTAATTAGCAGTAGTAGAAGAATTTGAAGCATTCGGCCACATAGTAACTGCAGACCTTTTCGTAGAAAATGCTGTAGAACATATCGTTTCCCCCATTCTTTTTCTGAGTTTATTCGTCTTCCTTTATACCTCGGCTTTCAGCAGTCGGGAAATATAAGGCCTTATGGCCAATTCCCTACAGAAACCTTTTACTTACACTTAATTAGCAGTAGAAGAAGAATTTGAAGCATTCGGCCGCATAGTAACTGCAGACCTTTGAGTAGTAAATGCTGTAGAACATATCGTTTCCCCCATTCTTTTTCTGAGTTTATTCGTCTTCCGTTATACCCCGGTCTTCTGCAATCGGGAAATATAGAAATTATAATCATTTCCTGCAGAAACCTCTTGCACTTCTACTTTAGAATACTCATTTACCATAATCTGAATGAGAAGCAGATGTTATTCATGAATGTGAACATCTGACCAAAGTTGAATGTAAAGCCTATGTTGGGAAAGCTCATGTTTATTTCCTCCATATTTTATAATTTTTCAACCAATTTTTTCTTATGTATGTGGTACATTTTTCACTATCCCTGTCAGCCACTTCATAAGATTAATATATCGTGTTTTTCTTATTTCGAGATCTACCGTTTGAAATTTTAGCTAACAGTGACTGTATATACCTATATATACCAAATTATATAAGCTCAATAGAATTTCATATCCTTATGAATAATAGTCCCTAAATGTTTAGAGTAAGGATTTCGTAAACAGATGTATATTTTTTAGACTTGCATTCCGTGTGAAAGTTCAAAACTTGTTTTAACTATAATATCAATATTCAAAAGTAGATCCCTATTTAATTTAAAAATTTTTGAAAATGATTAATACATCTATTTTAAGTCTACCATTAGCTTTCATGAAAATTTGTATATAGAAAACAGTATACATTTATGAAGATAAATCCCGGAGTGAGATTATAAATTTTCTGAAAAATGGCTTTTCTCTCATAAAATTACTATAGCTATCTGTTTTTACTGCCTATATTTTAGTGGACTATATTTACAGTAATTTTTGGAAAAGAATGACTTTCTATAAGTAGTAAATCCATAGAAGAGTTGAAAACAGTGTGTAGAGCGTCAACTCCGAAAATTGAATTTCAAATACCTACTCCAAAATCAGGAATCAATAATTATATGCCCTCAAATTGGATCTTTTGTCGAAAATTAACAAAGCATAAGTTAAAATGGACTGTCTTACATAATGATAAAAACATTAGGATTATTCAATGTAATCCTTCTATCACATTTCATTAACTTTGGGAAAGGGGGATATGGATATTAACAAAAATAGTTTACCTGAGGACAGATTTCCTATTATAGAGTTTTTCAATGTCAGGAAAAGCTATGTATCTAAGAGTCTGGGAATTCCCGTTCTCTCAGATGTCAACTTTAAAATTGATAGCGGGGAATTTCTTGCTGCTATGGGTTCACTAGATTCTGGAAAAAATACTCTTGTGAACCTTATAGGCTTACTTGGCGGGATAACTGAAGGGCAGATTCTTGTAAGGAGAATGGATCGCAATAGAATGTCAGATCAAGAGCTTGTCTGCCTTCGGGGACTTGAAATACGTTTTGTTTTTCAGACTTTTTATCACTTTTCTCACCTAACTGACGTTGAGAATTTTTTGCTCCCAACCTTCGCTAGTTCAAGAATCAGTATTGATCCAAGGAGGCATGTAAGTGAACTTCTTGAGATAATGAGACTTCATAACTGCATGTGTTACAAACCTAGTGAACTTTTAGGAGTCCAGTCCAAGAGGTTCTCAATCGCGTGTACACTTATTAATGACTTTGAGATCCTTCTTGTGGATGGGCCAACCAGAAACCTTGCTGCTTAACAGGAAATGAAATCTTTCGAATGCTTTTTAATTTGAATATAGACGGAAGAATGGTAGTAATCGTTACGCACGATCTTGAAATTGCGAAATATGCTGGTAGAGTTGTCCCAGTAAAAGATGAAATAATTCAATACAATTGAAGGTGGAAGTATATGCAAATAATTAAGAGGAATAATATCACAATTCTTTTTTCCTTACTTTTTGTTTCCTTGATTTTTGTAACTCCTGCTTCAGCATCTGTTGGAGGTGCCAATCTGAAAGTTACAATAGTCGAAACAAATCCTTACCCTGCAAAAATAGGAGAATATCTAACTCTGACTGTTCAGGTGGAAAACATCGGAGGGGATAAAGCTGACAATGTCGACATCCAAATTGCGCCTCAATATCCCTTCTCTCTTGA